>CAZWDB010000070.1:0-22949 GCA_964632885.1 uncultured Acidimicrobiales bacterium
TCGAACTCGCGCGTCCTGAAGACGAAGTTCTGCGGCGTGATCTCGTTGCGGAAGGCCTTGCCGATCTGCGCGATGCCGAAGGGCGGCTTCTTCCGGGCGGTCTGCACGACGTTGTTGAAGTTGACGAACATCCCTTGGGCGGTCTCGGGACGGAGGTACGCGACCGCAGCGTCGTCTTCCACCGCGCCGGCATAGGTCTTGAACATGAGGTTGAAGGCGCGCGGCTCGGTGAGGTCGGTCGAGCCGCAGCCCGGACACTTGGGCTCCTCGAGGTGGTCGGCCCGCCACCGCTCCTTGCAGTCGCGGCAGTCGACCATGAGATCGGCGAAGGTCGAACCCAGGTGCCCCGACGCCTCCCAGATCCGCGGAGTGGAAAGAATCGCGGCGTCGATACCCACGATGTCGTCGCGGAGCTGCACCATCGAACGCCACCACGCCTCTTTGACGTTGCGCAGCATCAGAACGCCGAGCGGTCCGTAGTCATAGGTCGACCGGAAGCCGCCGTAGATCTCGGCCGAGGGGAACACGAACCCGCGTCGCTTGCACAGGTTCACGACTTGTTCCATGACTTCAGGCTTCGGCGCCTCGACCGAGTAGAGCGGCATGGGCCGAACGTTACCGGCTGGGCGCCTGCGGCCCGTCGAGCAATTGGGCGCTCCGCAAGCGCCGTTCGAGGTGGTGTTCGAGCGCGCTCGTCGCCAGCCGGTCGACCTCCGCCGCGGCCGCCGTGGCCGCCTCGTCGAGCGCGCCCGCGAGGCCACCACCGAGAATCCGCCGCATCAACTGGAGCGCTTCGGGACCGATCGCGGCACCGCGCCGGCAGGAGGTGCACAACGCTCCGCCTTCGAGCAACTCGAAGGCGACCAGCTCCTTGTCACCACCGCAACCCGCGCAGGCGTCGAGGATCGGAGCGAATCCCTCGGCCGCGAGCAACTTGAGGAAGAACGCCGGGACCAGCAGCGGAGAGTCTCGGGCGGCCAGGGAACGCAGCGCGCCCACCAGCATCTGGTAGACGCGCAGGTTGGGCTCGCCCTCCTGCACCACATGGTCGACCGCTTCGAGCATCGTGGTCGCCTTGCCGACCCTGACGAGGTCTTCCCGCACCGACCGAAAGTGGTCGAGCGTCTCGGCTTGGGTGATCGTGTCGAGCTGACGCCCCTCGTACAAGAGAAGCGACACATGGGTGATCGGCTCGAGGCGCGCGCCGAACCGGCTCTTCGTTTTCCGTATCCCCTTGGCGACCGCGCGTACCTTGCCGCGCGACTCGGTCGCGAGGGTGATGATCCGATCGGACTCGCCGAGCTTGATTGTCCGCAACACCACGCCCTGATCGCGGTAGAGGGCCATGGAGTCAGGTTCCGCCGAAACGACGGCTGCGTTCCTGGAACTCGCGCACCGCGGCGAACAGGTCACCGCGGCGGAAATCGGGCCAGAGAACTTCCGTGAAGACGAGCTCGCTGTACGCCACTTCCCAGAGGAGGAAGTTCGAGATCCGAAACTCCCCGGACGTGCGGACGATGAGGTCGGGATCGGGGACCTCTGGCAGGTACAGGTGACGGCGGATGGCGCGCTCGTCGATCTTCTCAGGCGGGGTGCCCTTGGCGACGAGGTCGCGAACCGCATCGACGATTTCGGCCCGACCGCCGTAGTTGAACGCGATGACGAGATTCATCGCGGAGTTGCCGGCGGTGAGCTCGATCGTCTCGTCCATCCGGCGGATCAGTCGCTTCGGGACCCGCCAGTCGCGCCGGCCGGCAAAGCGGACCCGGACGCCGCGGTCGTGTAGTTCGTCTCGACGGCGGGTCAGCACCGACTCGTTGAACCGCATCAGGTACTGCACCTCAGAGGCCGGTCGACGCCAGTTCTCGGTCGAGAACGCGTACAGCGTGAGCCACTTCAGCCCCAGCTCGAGCCCACCCTCGACAGTGTCGAAGATGGCTTCCTCCCCCGCGGCGTGGCCTTCGGTTCGGGGTAGCCCCCGCCGCGTCGCCCAACGCCCGTTCCCGTCCATCACGCACCCCACGTGGGCGGGCAGGCGGGTGAGGTCGATGCCCTCCATCGCTTCACTGGCCACCCAAGGAAGGTAGCGCCGCGGGCTCTACTCCGAGAGGAAGTCGCGCAGCGAACGCTGGACGACGCTGCCGCTGATGCGGCCAGCCGCTCCGGACGCGACCCGCTCCCGCTGCTCAGAGAGCCGGACGATCTCGGCCAGCAGTGCACGGAGGGCACGCGCGTGACCGGCGAGGATCGAAGACCACTCCCGCGGGGCAGCGCGCGCGATCGCCTCCAAGCTGGCGTCGCCCGAGACGCCGAGCTCGAGAGCCGCCTCGCGGGCGGTGATCGCGCGGTGCAGCTCGAGGCTGCCGATCGACCGCATTAGAGCTTGCCAATCCGCCACACCGCCTTCGAGGCGCCTGACCACCAGGTCGAGGACATCTCGTTCCCGCCACAGCAAACCGGATAGCTCGTTGAGGCTCGACGTCATGTCCGTCACATAGTCGGCCGCGACGGCCCCGGGCTGAGGCCAGCGCCCCAGAAGCCGGATACCCGCAGGTAAAGCGGCCTTTTTGATCGCGTCTGCCCCGTTGTAACTAGTCACATCGGGCTATTCGGTCCATGAGAGCGCGTAAACCCGAAATGACTAGATCGGGCTCTGTTGCCGCTTTGTCCAAATACGGATGATGGACTCGTGACCACCACCACAGCCACTACGCAGCGCTCGAGCATCACCCGGAACCCGCACGTGGATGAGGATCAGCTCGTTCGCGAACACCTTCCACTGGCCCGCCGGGTCGTTGCCGAGCTGGTTTCCAAGATGCCGCGCCACGCCCCGAAGGAAGACCTCCTCGCTGCCGGCCTGACTGGGCTGGCCCAAGCCGCCCGCAACTTCGATCCGAGTCGAGGTGTGCCCTTCCACCGCTACGCGCTCACCCGGGTTCGGGGCGCCCTGCTCGACGAGCTCCGCGTCCACGACTGGGCCAGCCGTCCGGTACGAGCCAAGGCGCGCGTGATGGATGCCGCGGCTGAGCGGCTCACCGCCAAGCTGGGCCGGCCGCCGTCGCCCGAGGAGCTGGCGACCGAGCTGAAGGTGCCAGTGTCGTCGGTGCAGAACCTCAACCACGACGTGCATCGAGCGGTCGTCCTCAACTACGAGTCGATCCTCGAAGGCGACAGCGACACCGTGCTGCTTGGCACCGATGAAGGTTCGCCGGAAGGCGCGCTCCTCGATCGCGAGCGCAACGCCTATCTCGTTGACGCAGTCCAGGCGCTTCCCGAGCGGCTCCGGGTCGTGGTCGTCGGTTACTTCTTCGAGAACAGGTCGATGCAGGATCTCGGTGCGCAGCTGCAGGTGAGTGAGTCCCGTATCTCCCAGCTTCGGGCCGAGGCGCTCGACCTTCTCAAGGATGGACTGAACACCCAACTCGAGCCGTCGCTCGTGGAGCCCATGGCCAACCCCTCGGGGCGCGTGGCGCGGCGCCGGCAGTCGTATTACGAGGCGATCGCCGACCGTTCGACGTCCCGTGACCGGCTGGACAGCCGGCCCCGCGGCGCCGACGGCCGAGTCGCAGCGAGCTGCGCTCTCTGAGGCAGTTCGCAATGCTGGTCGGGACCGGCGGTCATGACCAGCATCGAGTTTCCTGGCGTGTGGTGGCGGGACCACACGCCAGGAAACGCAGTGTCAATCAGCGTCAATCAGCCAGTGGGGTTCACTCGGCCCGCAGCGCCGCGATGAGCTCGGCCTTCTTCATCTGGGACCGGCCCTCGATGTCGCGTTCCGCCGCAAGAGCCTGAAGCTCCTCGACGGTGCGGTTCTCGTAGTGGGTCGACTGTGACGAGGAACCTCCGACCGAGCCCGCCACGGAGTCCGTGACCGACCGGGTATTGCGCTTGGCGGCTTCGCCGGCATCCGTCGCCCGCCGCGTGACGGTGTCGACCACGGGCTGGCGGCGCAGTTGGCTGGCCACCTTGCGGCCCCGGTCAGTGAGCTCGTCATACCGCTTCTGGACGACTTCGGGGGCACGGCCGCGAAGATCGCGGAGCTGCTTGGGCAGATCGAACGGCGCGCGGCTGAGATTGCGGGCCGTCTCTGCAGCGACCTCGCCGGCGCCAAGAGTGGCGTAACCGAAGTCGCGGATTCTGGTTTGGAGCTGAACAGCCATTGGGGGGATCCTTTCGCTGGCGTCCTTGTTTGTGTGTTCCCGGGGGTGTGCTTACCCGAGTTACTCAAGTGTATAACAACAGCTAGCAGATCGCGTTCCATCCCTCGTACCACTCTTCCCACCTGTCGCCTGTCTGTCGCTGGGGACCGATACCGTCGGCAACCGTGACCGGCCTGCCTGCGACGACGAGCGTCGAAGACGTCGCCGCGGCGATGCGGCGGGTCACCGCGGCCTTGCCCGCCGGTGAGGAACGAGAGGGTCAGGTGCAGATGGCCGAAGCCGTCGCCCGCGCCGTGCTCGAACGGCGGCACTTGGTAGTACAGGCGGGAACGGGCACGGGCAAGGGCCTCGCCTACCTGGTTCCCTGCATCCTGCTGGGCGTGCGGTGTGTGGTCGCCACCGCGACGAAGGCATTGCAGGACCAGCTCGCGACGAAAGACCTCCCCTTCCTCGCACAGCACCTCGGCACCGATTTCGAGTTCACCGTGCTGAAGGGGCGGTCGAACTACCTGTGCCGCCAGCGCGCCCTCGAGGTCGGAGGAGGCAACGACCAACTCGCCATCGACGACGAGGGCGTCGACACCGGCGCGTTGCGGGGCCAGATCATGAAGCTCCTCGCATTCGGACGCGACTCCGTCACGGGCGACCGCTCCGAGCTCGACTTCGAGCCATCACCTCGCGCGTGGGGTCAGTTGAGCGTCTCGGCGATGGAGTGTCCCGGTGCGAGCCGTTGTCCGTCGGGAAGTGAGTGCTTCGCCGAGGAAGCTCGCCAGCGGGCCGAGCTCGCCGATGTGATCGTGGTCAACACCCACCTCTACGGAACCCATCTGGCGAGCGGCGGTTTCGTGTTGCCTGAGCACGACGTGGTGGTCTTCGACGAGGCGCACGAACTCGAGGACGTGGCGAGCGCGAGCCTCGGCCTCGAGCTCGGCGCGGGCCGGTTCCGTGCCTTGGCCCGCAACGCGCGAAGCCTCGTCTCTGACAAAGCGGTCGTCGACGCGGTCGACGAGGCCGGAACAATGCTCGAGGCCGCCCTCCAACCGTGGCGCGGCCAGCGGCTTCCGTCCGGGCTCGGAGAGGAGCTCTCCGCGGCGTTCGCGGTGGCGGCGGAACGGGCGAACCGGCTCATCTCCGCGGCTCGTTCGTCGACGGCTGACGACACGCGAAAGGCGCGTGTGCTGCAGGCCGGCGGACACCTCGCCGGCGACCTCGGCTTCGCCGCCGCCATTCCCGACACCTTCGTCGCGTGGGTCGAGGGGCCTGCCCACGGTCCCGTCTTCCGTATGGCGCCCGTCGACGTGGGCTCGCTGCTCGCCGACAAGCTCTGGGAGGAGCGCACCGCGATCCTCACCAGCGCGACCATTCCCGCGCATCTGTCGACCCGGCTCGGGATCGACCACGCCGAGTGCGACGAGCTCGACGCCGGCAGCCCGTTCGACTATGCCGAGCAGGCGCTCCTCTACTGCGCGACCCACCTTCCCGACCCGCGCCGCGACGGATACGAGCCGGCTATGCACGACGAACTCGAGAAGCTGATCGGAGCGGCAGGGGGCCGCACACTCTCGTTGTTCACTAGCTGGCGAGCGATGCAGGCAGCGGCCGAAGCGCTCTCGGCGCGGCTGCCGTTCACCGTGCTCACCCAGTCGGACCTGCCGAAGCCGATGCTGCTCGAGGCGTTCGCGTCCGAGGAGACGTCGTGCCTCTTCGCCACCATGGGATTCTGGCAAGGCGTCGACATACCGGGTCGAGCGCTGTCGCTGGTCACCCTCGACCGCATCCCGTTCCCGCGTCCAGACGAGCCCCTCCTCCAGGCGCGCCGGGAGCGGGCTGGTCCCACCGCGTTTCGGCTCATCGATCTACCTCGGGCTGCGACGCTTCTCGCCCAGGGCGCCGGCCGGCTGATACGAGCGACCACCGACCGCGGAGTCGTCGCGGTGCTCGACCCTCGGCTCTCCACCGCGAACTACCGGTGGGAGCTGGTGCGCGCCCTGCCACCGATGCGCCGCACCCGCCACTTCGATGAGGTCGCCGCCTTCCTCACCTCGTCGCTATCGCCCCCCTCCCCCGAGCGAACTTGAGGCAATAACGATCGAATTCCGATCGTTATTGCCTCAAGTTCCGGTCGGGGTGGCGTTGCCAGGCCTTGTCGACCTTCACGTGCAGCTCCAGAAAGGCGCCCGGCTCCATCTGCTCGCGCACCGCGATGCCGACCTGCTTGAGCACCGATCCGCCTTTGCCGATGACGATGCCCTTCTGACTCTCGCGTTCGACGAGGATCTCGCAGCGCACGCGAGGCCACTCCCACTCCGTGACGCGGCAGGCGATCGAGTGGGGAAGCTCGTCGCGGGCAACGGCAAGAAGCTGCTCGCGCACGAGCTCGGCGACCCAGAAAGCCTCGGGAACGTCGGTCACGACGTCGTCGGGATAGAACGCCGGACCGTCCGGCAAGCGGTCGACGATCGCCTGCACCAGCGTCTCCACTCCCTCGCCAGTTCGGGCCGAGATCGGGAAGTACTCCTCGAGGCCGAACTCGCCCGCGGCGGCGAGCGCCTCGGCCACCTGGGCCTTCGAGGCCTTGTCGACTTTGTTCACGGCCACGAGAGCGTTCCGCGGGACACGCGACGCGATAAAACGATCACCTCGGCCCACCGAGCCTGCCGCGTCGAGGACCAGCACAACCGCGTCGACACCGCCCAGGGCCGTCGTCGCTGTTTCGTTGAGCCGTTCCCCGAGCGCAGTGCGCGGCTTGTGGATCCCTGGCGTGTCCACGAAGACGACCTGTACACCCCGGCGGTTGAGGACGCCGCGCACTTGGGTCCGCGTCGTCTGAGGTTTGTTCGAAACGATCGACACCTTCATGCCGAGGATGTGGTTCAACAGCGTCGACTTGCCGACGTTCGGCCGTCCGATCAAAGTCGCGAACCCCGAGCGGATCACTCGCGTCGGGCATCCTCGACGGGATCAGGGATCCGGCTGATGCGCACCTTGCCGATCCGGCGGCCCTGCACCTTCTCGGCGCGGAGCAGAAAGCCGTCGACCGAGACCGACTCGCCCTCGGCAGGAACGTGCCCGAGGTGGTTGAAGACGAGACCGCCGATCGTGTCCCAGTCGCCCTCGGGGAAGTCGGCGTGGAGCAGATCGTTGACCTCGTCGAGCGGCATGCGGGCGTTGACCCGGTAGTCGCCGTTTGGAAGAGGCTCCATCATCGCCTCCTCGACGTCGAATTCGTCGACGATCTCCCCGACCAACTCTTCGATCAGGTCCTCGAGCGTGACCAGACCGGCGGTACCGCCGAACTCGTCGAGCACGATCGCCATGTGGAACTTCTCGTCCTGCATCTCGCGCATCAGGTCGGCCACGTGCTTGTTCTCGGGCACGAAGTACGCGGCGCGAGCCACGTCTCTCACAGGACACTCGGCTCGGTTCTCCCGCGCGACGCGCATCAGGTCCTTGGTGAAGACGATGCCACTGATGTCGTCGATGCCCTGGTCGTAGACAGGGATCCGGCTGTAGCCCGCCGCGATGGCGACCTCGAGTACATCGCTCGAGTGCTCTCGACCTTCGACCGCCACCATGTCGGTCCTGGGCACCATCACTTCCCGCACGACCGTGTCACCGAACTCGATGATGGATCGGATGAGGGCGCGCTCCTCCTTCTCGATCACTTCGTCCTCGGCCGCCGCGTCGGTGTAGGCGAGGAGTTCCTCCTCTGACACGTAGGGCCCGCGCGCGAGTCCCCGCCCGGGAAGGACCACGTTGGTGAACCCGATGAGGCCCCGCGTGAGGAGCCTCAGTGGCGCGAAGGTGACAACGAGGCGCACGAGCGGGGCGGCGAGCAGCGCGGACCGGTCGCTGTGCAGGATCGCCCACGTCTTCGGGGCCGACTCGATGAACACGAACACGAAGGTCACCTGCAAGACAGTGACCGCCGTGAGCCATGCACCACCGAAGCGCTCGAACACGACACCCAGCAGGGTCGCCGCGCCGAGGTGACACACCAGCACCAGCAGCAGGACCGGCGCCAGGAACTTCTCCCGCTCCTCCATCAGACGCACCAGTGATGCCGAGCCGCGCCGGCCTTCGTCGTGGAGTGTGGTGGCCCGCACCCTGTTCATGCTGGTGAGGCTCGTTTCCGAAAGGGCGAGGAACGCGGCAACCAGCCACAACACCGCGACCCCGCCCAGGCGTAACCAGTCGAGTCCTGTCATCGTTTCATTTGGCGCGATGGAACTGGTCGAGCAACTCCTGCTCGCGGTGCTCCATCACCCGTGCCTCCTCGTCGTCGACGTGGTCCATCCCAAGCAGATGGAGGATGCCGTGGACTACCAGCAGCGCGATCTCGTCGTCGTAGGTACCCGCGTGCGTGGGAGCGTTCCGGTCCGCGACAACCGGACAGATCACGACGTCGCCCAACATCGTCGGCGCGTCGGCGGACTCCAACGAAGGTGACCCCGGTCCGGTGCCACCGGAGTCCGGTGAACGGCCGCGGTCGGACGGCTCCTCGTCGATCGGGAAGGCGAGCACGTCGGTCGAGCCCTCCTTCCCCATGAACCGCTTGTTGAGGTCGGACATCGACTGCTCGTCGACGAAGAGCACCGACATCTCGACGTCTCCCCGCACACCCTGAGCGCCGAGTACGGCCTCGGCCAGGCTCCGCCAACGCACCGCGTCGACCGGGTTGCGGTTCTGTTCGTCCGCGACGAAGACATCAACGGCCATCGTTGGCTCTCAGCCTCGAGACCGCTCATAGGCGGTCACGATGTCTTGGACGATGCGGTGGCGCACGACGTCGCGCTGGGTGAGGCGAACGAAGTCGAGTCCGTCGATTCCCTTCAGGACCTCTTCGAGGCCGAGGAGACCGGACTTCTGGCCCGCGATGTCGATCTGGGTGATGTCGCCCGTCACGACAACCTTGGAGCCGAAGCCGATGCGGGTCAGGAACATCTTCATCTGCTCCGGACTGGTGTTCTGCGCCTCGTCGAGGATGATGAAGCTGTTGTTCAGCGTGCGTCCCCGCATGAAGGCGAGTGGCGCGATCTCGATGGCGGCCCGCTCCATCAGACGGGGCACGGCATCGGTGCCGAGCAGGTCGAACAGGGCGTCGTAAAGCGGCCGTAGGTAGGGATCGACCTTCGCCATCAGGTCACCCGGCAGGAAGCCGAGGCGTTCGCCGGCCTCGACTGCCGGGCGGGTCAGGATGATGCGCTCGACCTGCTTGGCCTGCAGCGCCTGTACGGCCAGCGCGACTGCGAGGAAGGACTTCCCCGTGCCGGCAGGGCCGATCCCGAACGTGATGACGTTGTTCGTGATGGCATCTGTGTACTTCTTCTGCCCGCTCGTCTTTGGTCGAACGGTGCGGCCGCGCGCCGAGCGGAGGATCTCCGCCGTAAGGACTTCCGATGGCCTCTCGTCGGCTTTCACCATCTCGATCGTCCGTCCGACATTGGCAGCGTCAAGCGCATGGCCCTGCTGAAGCAGGAGGACCAGTTCGTTGAACAGGTGAGCAACGACATCGGCGTCGGGTCCCTCGACGGTGATCTCGTTCCCGCGAACGAACGGAGTCGTGCCGGGGAAGGCACCCTCGATGAGGCGTAACAGTTCGTCGCGCTGCCCCAGCAGACTCACCATGAGGTGGTTGCCGGGGACGAGGATCTTTACCGGGCTGGAAGACGTTGGTGGACTAGGCACTCTCGGCTCGTTTCAAGCCTAACGCGCCCCCGCCCGAGAGCCGCACCTAGCCAGGGGGCCAGCTCATCTGCCGGCCTCCCATGACGTGGAGGTGAAGGTGCGGAACGCTGTTCCCCGTGTCGCGCCCCACGTTGAACACCAGCCGGTAGCCGCCTTCGGCGATGCCTTCGGACTCGGCGATCTCCCGGGCCGTAGTGAGCATCTCGGTGACGATCTCGGAATGGTGGGGCTCGACGGTGCCGGCGTGTTCGATGTGTTCACGTGGGATCACGAGCACATGGACAGGGGCTCCGGGATTTATGTCACGGAACGCGTAGGTGCGCTCCGTCGCGGCAACTTCGTTGCTCGGGAGCTCTCCCGCAACGATTCGGCAGAACAGGCAGTCGCTCATTCCGGCCCGACGCTACCGTTCGCGGCCATGGATCCGGCCGATCGCGACCCGCTGGCCCGCTGGTTGGCCGATGCCCGTGCCGAGGAGGACGTCGCGGCCCGCGGCCGTGTGCGGCGCCTCGTCGACCAGGCAGCCGAAGAAGGAACGCTGTTGACGGCGTGCCTCGATCTGGCTGAGCGGTCGGCGACGGTGCGGATCGAGACCGTCGCGGGGCGCGCGATCCACGGCGTGATCGCCGGCGCGGGTCGAGACTTCCTGCTGGTGGCCGGCGACGGTATCCGGACACTGGTCGCGCTGCGAGCGGTGGTGGCGGTGCGCACCTCGGAGCCTGGCAGCCGCCCTCCGGCGGGCGCCCGCCAGGCGCCCCACACCGGCACCCTCGTGGATGCGTTGACCGACCTGATGGCCGACCGTCTGCCGGTGGCGGTCGTCGTCGACAACGGCACTGGCGAACCGCTCCGCGGCACGGTCGTGGCGGTGGGTTCTGATGTCGTCACGCTGCAAACCGACGGCGAGCCCCCAACGACCGTTTACTCGCGGCTGGAGTCGTTGGTAGCCGTCTTGCTGCGGTCGGAAGGGCCGGCCTCTCCGCCACCGTTGCCGGGCCGCCCACCATCAGGCCGGCCGTCAGGATAGAGATGTGACAACGAGCCGGGCTCCACTCTCGTCGTCTCGATGAAGGCGTCGACGTCTTCCTGCTTGAGCCGGAACACCCGACCCATGCGGTACATCGGGAGTTTGCCCTCGTCGGCCAGCTTGTAGAGCGTGCGGGGAGTGATGCCCAGCCGCTCTGCCGCTTCCTTCGTTCCGAGCCACTGGATCGTCGACTCCGACATGGTTTGCACATTAGCAGCCCCACCTCGTTTGGTGACATTTCATTATTTCTCGCCTCTTCCGGCAGGAACAGGCGACAGGAAAACGAAATTCACCTCCGGGGGGTACGGGCGATGGCGAGACGAACCCGGTGACGGCACAGCAGGAGCGGAACGCGCCGCGGGTGCGGTCCGAGCGGCCGGTGCCCGGCGAGCCGGAGCCCGGGGCGGGGGTCACGGGCCGGGTTGGCCGGCGCCGCGCCGTACCCGGGGGCCGGGCGGTTTTCGGCGGGTTCCTGATCGCGGTAGCGGCCGTCGGGGTGTTCGCAGCCCACGGTCGGGCGACCACGGTGCCGTCCCAGCAGTTCGTGGTAGCGACCCGCACGTTGCCGCCGGGGACGGAGCTCCGAGCTTCCGATCTGCGCGAGGTCTCGGTGGCAACGGCGGGCCCGACGCTGGGCCGCGCCGGGTTGTTCGCCGACCGCGACGCGCTGGTCGGGGCGCGGACCCTTGGACCGATCGGCAAGGGTGAGTTCGTCCAAGCCAGCAACGTCGTCCGGCGTGCCGGGCCGGCCGATGCCACCGAGGTGTCCCTGGCGATAGAGCCGGCGCGGGCCGTAGGCGGCTCGTTGCGTGCCGGTGAGCGGGTCCACGTCGTCGCCACCTTCGGGGCAGGCACAGACGCGTACAGCACGGTCGTGGTGCCGGGGGCGTGGGTCGTGGCGGTCAGAGGCGGGGAAGGCAGTCTGGCGGCGTCCCGCATGCTCACTGTCACCCTCGCCGTCTCCAGCGGGGATGATGCCCTCGCTGTCGCCCATGCCGTGGATGCGGGCAAGCTCACGTTGGTTCGCGCTGGAGCAGACGAGCCGGGTGGTCCTTATCGACCGCCACCCGGCGCCTAGCGAGCCGATCGTGTCGGACCGCTTCGTAGTGCTCGGACTCGCCGGGCCCCGCTCCGACTGGTTCCGCTCACTCACGCAGTGGGCGAACGCCGGCACCTTGCCGGTCACCTTCGTGAAGTGCATCTCGGCCACGGAGTTGGGGGCCCGCCTGCAGAGCGGACGGTCCTGGTCGGCACTGCTCGTTGATGGTGCTCTTCCAGCCCTCGACCGCGACCTCGTCGACGATGCCCACCGCGCCGGTTGCGCGGTCATCGTCATCGACGACAGCCGCATCAGCCGTGACTGGCAGGCGCTCGGCCCCGACGCCGTGCTGAACGGGCTGTTTGATCGCCATGCCCTCATCGAAACCCTCTCCCGCTGCGCGCAGCCGGTAGTCGCGCCGGGGGACGTCGTTCCGGACGGGACCGCGCCGGCCGCGTCTCAGGGCTGGCGCGCGACGGTCGCGATGATGTGCGGACCGGGCGGTACGGGCGCGTCCACCGCGGCGATAGCGCTCGCCCAAGGGCTGGGAGACGACGTGCGTCACGGCGGCATGGTCTTGCTCGCCGACATGGCCCGGAACGCCGAGCAAGCGATGCTGCACGACGCCCGCGACGTCATGCCCGGCATCCAAGAGGTTGTCGACGCGCACCGGCTGCGCCACCCGTCGGTCGAGGAGGTTCGCTCGCTGGTCTTCGACGTACCCGACCGCCGCTACCAGTTGCTGCTCGGGCTCCGGCGGTCGAGGGCATGGGCTTCCCTCCGTCCCCGGGCCTTCGACGCGGCCGTCGACAGCCTGCGGCGAGGTTGGCGCGTCGTCGTCTGCGACTGTGATGACGACCTCGAAGGCGAGGCCGAGGGCGGGTCGGCGGATGTGGAGGACCGCAACCGCATGACGCGCACGATCGCCGGCCGCGCCGACGTCGTCTTCGCGGTCGGGATCCCCGGCGTCAAGGGACTCCACTCTCTTGCTCGCGTCGTCCGCGACCTGCTGGCTTTCGGCGTTCCCGCCGATCGCATTGTCCCGGTCTTCAACCGCACACCCCGTTCTCTCCGGACCCGGGCTTCGCTGGCGGGCGTGCTCGCTGAGCTCGTCGACGACAAGGGCCTGCCCGCGCCGATCTTTCTTCCGGAGCGCAACGTCGAGGACGCGACACGCGACGGCGCCCGGTTCCCGTCCGCTCTCACTGCTCCGCTCGCCGCCGCCTTCGACGGGGTCACCCAGCGGTGCGGGCCGAGGTCAGAGGTCGAGGCCGCACCTCAGCTCGTGGCGCCGGGATCACTCGGCGCGTGGCACGACGCGGGCGCTCCTCACGAGCCGTAGACCCGAACACCGTCCTTCCACACACCGGCAACCCGGTCGCCGAGCTTGTCGAGGTCGTCGAACGCGCCGCGCAGCAGCACCACGTCGGCGAGCTTGCCCGGCTCCAGCGTGCCCAACTCGTCGGCCACACCGACGAGTTCGGCCGCACCAGAGGTCGTAGCGACCCACGCATCGAGCGGGGTCATCGAGCTGTACTCGACCATCAGCCCGAGCTCGTCGAGGTTCTGGCCGTGAGGACCGACGCCGCTGTCGGTGCCCATGGCCACCTTCACGCCCGCATCGACAGCGCGGGCGAAGGAGTCGGTGTGGACCTCCAGGACCTCATGGGTCTTCCGGACGGCGGCCTCGAGCACGTTCGCTCCCCCCGCGGCGGCCGTCAGGACCGCTCGCGGTGCGAGCAGCGTCGGGACGAGCCAGGTGCCGGCGTCGACCATCATCCCGACAGCTTCGTCGTCGAGGTAGATGCCGTGTTCGATCGAGCGGATGCCGGTGCGGACGGCTGCCTTGATTCCCTCGGTCGCCTGGGCATGGGCCATGACGAAGACGCCCGCCGCGGAGGCTTCGGCAACGAGCACCTCGAGCTCGTCGTCGCGGAAGTGGCCGTGTTTGGGGTCGTCGCGCGGTGAGAGCACCCCGCCGGATGTGGCCACCTTGATGACATCCGCGCCTTCGCGGATCAGCTCGCGGACGCGCTTGCGCATCTCGTCGGGACCGTCGACGAGGCCGCTCGGGTTGCCGGGATAGGAGTGGTGCCAGCGGAAGCACGCACCGCTCGGCATGTGACTGTCGCCGTGACCGCCGGTCTGGCTGAGCATCGTGATCGAGATTTTCAGCCGCGGGCCGCGCACCAAACCGCGCTCGACCGCCTCCTTGACACCGAGGTCGGCGCCGCCCGCTTCCCTGAGGGTCGTGAGACCGGTGGCGAGGCTGCGCTCGAGGTTGGAGACGGCCTCGTAGTACCGCACCGAAAACGGTTTTGCCAGGCGCCGCTGGAGATCGAGGTCGCCACTGAAGGTCACGTGGCTGTGGCAGTCGAACAGGCCGGGCAGTACGACCACGCCGGTGCAGTCGACTTCCTCGTCGCCGTCGAGGCCCGACGCGCCCACCTCGACGACGCGGCCGTCTTCGATGGCCACCTCCCCCGCCGTGGGCGGCGTCGCCGTCCCGTCGAAGACCGTGCCACCCCGGAAGACCGTTCTCGTCACAGCCCCGACGCTACCGCCGGAGCTTGGAGGCCGCGGCTGCGGGCCCCGCCTGAGCGAACTGGCACCGGAATCCCGCCCTGGCGGGATTCCGGTGCCAGAACGGACGCCGGGCTAGTTCTGGCGGCCCTCGATCGCGGAGAGCAGGATGCCGGCTGCCAGGCCGAGCCGGCGGTCGAGCAGCCCGGCCCCGTCGGCGCCGAAGTCGAGCTCGATCCGGAGCACGAACGGGTTGAAGCGCTGCCGGAACTCACCGACGACGGTCTCGCCCAGACGCACGTGGAAGGTCTGCGGTATGAGGTTGGCGACGAAGCGCCGGACGAGGGCGAGGGCGACGTTGTCCTCCTTGATCGAACCCACCTCCGCGCCCGTGGCGTCGAGGATGGCCCACTCGTCGGCGACCATCGAACGCAGGCCGCGCCGCCGGAGCGAACCGACGAGCTCGCCGGTGCGCGTGTCGCTGACGTCGAACGTGGGCGAGACGTCGATCATCTGGCGTGCCTTGATCGCCAGCAGCTGCTCGTGCATGTCCTCGCGGCTGAAGAGCCGGATGTCCTCCTTCAGGCGGAAGCGCGCCTGCTCGGAGTAGAGCACCACCTGACCGTCAGGTCCGTAGAGGTGGAAGGCACCGCCGAGAAGCTTGAAGACCTTCCGCCGGATCACGTAGTGGGTGTGGCCGAAGCGCTCGTCCATGCCCGCACCCTACGGTGCCCCCGTCGTAGGGTGGGGTCGTAGGGTGCCGTCGTGCACAAGGCCTACGACTACCTCACGGCGGAGCTCGAGAAGGACGCCCTCCCGACCGTCCGGCAGTTCCTCGGCGATGGGATCCGCGACGCGGGCGGGCTGCTGTGGGGAGCCTGGCTCGGCGCCGGCAGCATCGGCTGGTACGACGACCAGGTGATCGCCATGGTCGCCTGGACCGCCTCACCCGGCGACGCGAGAAGCTGGCTGGCCGGGGTGGAGGGAGTCGGCGAGGTCGCTGTCGAACGGATGGCCGCGACGGTGCGACCGCAGGAGCCCGCGCCCCTGCCGGCCGGCGGAGTGCTCGCCCACCGGTGGTTCGAGTTGTACGACGCCGCCGACTTCGACGAGCTCATGCAGCTCTCGGCGGACGCGTGGCCGGCCTTCGAGGGTTCCTACGACGCGGCGGTCGAAGGGTTCTTCCGGTCGGCGGATGATCCCCGTCGAGTGCTCCTCGTCACGCGGTACGGGTCCGTCGCGGAGTGGGAGCGGTCACGGGGTGTCGGGCAGGCGACGAGTGGCGACCTCGCCGAGGCGCGCCAACGCTTTCGCCGGCGCCGTGAGCTCACCCGCCGCCAGGTCGTGCGGCTCGCGCCGCTGGTCGCGAGCAGCGACTGACGCGCTGGCTCAGCTCCCGACCGCACCGATGGTGGCGATCTCGTACTGCTGCACCTCGCGACCGTGCACCTTGACGTCGGTCGACGGCCGCGGCGCGTCCCGCATGGCTTTGAGGTGTTGCGCGAGGGCCTCCTTGCTCTCCCACCGTTCGAAGAGGTGCACCCGTCCGGGCTCGATCGGATCCGGGCTGAAGACGTAGGTGAGGCATCCCGGCTCGGTCCGTGAGCGGCGCATCCCTTCCTCCCGGCCCTTGATGAACTCGTCCCGGTTCTCCGGGTCGACGTCGAAGTAACCCGCGACGATCAGCATCCCAGCTTCCTCCCTGTGTCCTCTGGTGCGGCCCACGCACCCTACTTACGCGGCGTGATCGCGCTGGCATCCGCTGTCCGTTTTGTGGTATTTCATGGGTTCTCGCTTCCCCGGCAGGAACCGTGTTCACCCGCGAGGAAGTGAGTTCGGGCATGGGGGGAACAACCGAGACGGGCGGCAGCGCCGGGCCGGGGCACGGTCGCGACCCCTCGCCTCTCCTCGAGATCGAGCGCGCCGCGCAGGACCGGGCCAAGGCGACGAGCCTCGACATGGCACGCGACAACGGCCTGGCGCGTCTCCGACAACTCATCGACGACGAGGTCGACCGCTGGTCCGACGACTTCAAGCGGGGCATCCGGCCGTTCGACCTCCCAGATCCGCCCGCGCTCGCCGACAGGGTTTTCCGCAACATCGCGGGCTATGGACCCCTCGAGCCCCTGCTGCACGACGACGACGTGTGGGAGATCATGATCAACGCCCCCGACCTCATCTTCGTTAAGAGGCACCGCGGCGTGAGCGGGTACCACGACGAGGTCTTCTACGACGACGACCACGTAGCGCGCACCCTCACGAAGATCCTCGACGATGCGAGTGGCTCTCACCGGAAGCTCGATCCCGCCGACGGCCTCCAGGACGCCCAACTCGACGACGGCGCGCGCATCCACGTGGTACACCGCGACATCGCGAGGGATGGTCACCTGATCGTCAACATCCGCCGCTTCACCGGAGTGAGGTTCACGACGCTCGACGAGCTTGTCGAGCGCGACATGCTCGAGAGGCAAGTAGCCGAGTTCCTACGCGCGGGAGTACAGGCCCGGCTGTCGATCCTCTTCTCGGGCCCGCCGGGCGCCGGGAAGACCACGCTCCTCTCTTGCTGTGCCGCTGAGCTCGATCCGAGCCTCCGTGTTGTGATCGCCGAAGAAGTCTTCGAAGCCGACGTTCCACTGCCGAACGTTGCCCACCTCCAGACCCGGCCGGCGCGCGCCGACCGGCCGGAGGTCGACCTCCACCGGTTGGTGAGCGGCTTCCTCCGCATGGCCCCCGACATCGCGATCGTGGGGGAGGTCCGCGACCGAGAGGCGCTCCCGCTACTGCGAACCCTCACCTCCGGCGTCAAGGGATTCACAACTATCCACGCGGGATCGGCTCGGCAGGCCCTGAGCCGCCTGCGCTTCGTGTGCCAGCTGGCGGAGGTTTCGAACGAACTTCCGATGTCGGCCCTCAACAGCCTGGTGTCGGAGTCGATCGACCTAGTGGTCCAGTGCGCGCGCGTCGACGGCGTGCCACGCGTCACTGAGGTCGCCGCGGTCGAAGACCTGCAGACAACGCGAGAGTCGAACACGTTCACCGTGACGGAGTTGTTCGCTCGTGACCGCCATGATGCACCTCTCACCTGGACCGGCAGCCTCCCGACGCGCATCACACGTCCACTTGAACAGGCTGGCTTCGACATACGCAGCCTCCTCGATCCGCACGCGGACGCGTTGAAGAGCGCGGCCGCTCCGTTCTTGTTCCGATCATCGTGACGGGCATCGTCCTCGCTCTTGCAGCTGGCTACGGCAGTTACCTGCTCTACACGGCCGTGGTACTCGGTTGGAGCGGACTCCGGCTCGGTCCCGCGCCCCTCGGCCGCACGGGGGCACGGCGCTCTCTCGACGTATGGCTGACCCAAGCCGGTCTGGAGGAAGTCCGCCCGCGCGAGTTCGCGGCAACGATGACGGCGCTCGCCGTTGTGGGCGCCACCGCCACCTACGTCCTCTTCGGCGGGGTGGGTGCCGCGTTGATCGGAGGCGCCTTCACGGGACTTGGACCGATCGCCATACACCGTCACCGAAGGGAGCGCAGGCTCGCGCGAGCGAGAGAGGCGTGGCCGCGGATGATCGAAGAGATCAGGTTGTTGACGGGCACCCTCGGCCGTCCGATCCCAGCCGCGCTGCTCGAGGTCGGCAGCCGCGGTCCTGACGAGCTTCGCAGCGCCTTCGCCGCCGCGGAGCGCGAGTGGCGCATCTCGACCGACTTCGCACGCACGGTCGCGGTTCTCAAGCAGCGACTCGCCGATCCAACTGCCGACGCCGCCTGCGAGACCTTGCTCGTCGCCCACGAAGTCGGCGGCACTGACATCGACCGCCGGCTTGCCGCGCTCGCCGAAGACCGCCTGCAGGACCTCCAGGGACGCAAGGACGCGATGTCGAAGCAGGCCGGCGTCCGCTTCGCACGCCGTTTTGTTCTCGTCGTCCCACTCGGCATGGCCCTTGCTGGGATGTCGATCGGTACCGGGCGCGCCGCCTACCAGACCCCGCTCGGCCAGACCGCGGTGGCGGTCGGACTGGCGGCGACGGCGGCGTGCTGGTTCTGGGCCGGCCGTCTGCTGCGACTCCCTCGGGAAGAGCGGGTCTTCGGATGAGCAGGACAGTGCTGGCTGGCGGGGCGGTCATCTGGATCGGCGCGACGCTCGTCCTTGCCGATGTCCGATGGTTCGCGCGGGTTCCGCTCGCGGAACGGCTCCGTCCATACACGCCAGGGGGTATGGCACGAACGCCGTCGCGACTCTTGGCCGCCACCTCCTTCCGCGAGATCGTCGGTCCGCTTGCCCGCGACTTCGGCGAGGCGGCCGCCCGCATCTTCGGTGTAACCGAGGAACTGGCCATCCGCCTCGAACGAATCCACTCACCTCTCGATGTCACCGCCTTTCGCATGCGTCAACTCGGCGCGATGGTGCTCGGCTTCGGCGCCGGCACGATCGGGACTGCCATAGCCCGACCGCCGGCTCCGGTCGCGGCGCTGCTCATCCTCGGCGCGCCGTTGCTGGCGTTCCTCCTCATCGAGCACCAGATCGGACGGGCGTCGGCCGCCTGGCAGCGCCGGGTATTCCTCGAACTTCCGGTTGTGAGTGAGCAGTTGGCCATGCTGCTGTCAGCCGGGTTCTCCCTTGGCGCTGCCCTTAACCGCATCACCCAGAGAGGGGCCGGGACGACCGCCCGCGACCTGCGCCGAGTGTCGGGGCGCATACGACAGGGCCTCAGCGAGATCGAAGCACTCCGCGAGTGGTCCGACACAGTCCGAGTGCCAGCGCTGGACCGTCTGATCCCGGTACTCGCCATGAATCGCGAGGCTTCGGATCTCGGACGACTTCTGTCGGAGGAAGCGCGCGCCATCCGGCGCGACGTGCAACGGGAACTGGTCGAGACGATGGAGCGACGCGCGCAGGAGGTCTGGATTCCCGTGACCATCGCAACTCTCGTGCCGGGAGTGATTTTCCTGGCCATCCCCTTCATCGAGGCGCTCCGCCTGTTTGCCGGGTCATGAACAAGGCAGCTGCACACCAAGGAGGCACTGTGTACAACCGACGACGAACCAGCGAGCGGGGCGAGGGGGTGATCTCGGCGGCCATCGCGGTGTTGATCGTGGCGTTCTTGGGAGTTGTCGTGTGGGCCGGGTTCCGAGCGACCCTCGACAGCACGCAGAAGAATGTCGACACCCAGATCGAAAAGATCGGCTCCGAGTAGCGAGACCGGTGCCGGGCTCCTCGGCACGTCACTGGGTGTCTTCCTCTTCCTGCTGCTTCTGCTCGTTGCAGTACAGGTGACGTTCGATCTGTATGCCCGGTCCGCGGTCGGCGCCGCCGCGTTCGACGCCGTTAGTGCTGTCGCGGGTGGCGCAGCCGAACGCGGCCCAGAGGAGATCGACACGACCACCGCGGCGGCTGAGGCTCGGGCGCGGTCGGTGCTCGGTGACTACGGCGAAGAAGCCGAGTTCGAATGGGACGTGTCCCCTGAGGTCGTGGAGCTCACGGTGCGCGTCCCGAATCCGAACTTCCTCCCCCCGGCCTTCAGGGTCGGCGGCAGCCGGGAGACCCTCCGTACTGTGCGCATGCGTGTGGAACGCGAGGTCTGACGCGATGGCGCGGCCGGGCGAGCAAGGTCAGGTCGCAGGTGCAGAAGGTGCCGTCTTCGGCTTCCTCGTCCTGGTGCTCGGCGTGCTCGTGGTCGCGAACGCATGGGCAGTCGTCGACGCCAAGCTCGCCGCGAGCGCCGCCGCCCGGGAGGCCACGCGCGCCTTCGTCGAGTCCGATGGTGAATCGTCTCACCGCGATGGAATCGACGCCGGCCTCCGCGCCATTGACGCGCATGGCCGCGAGCCCGAGCGCGCGTCGGTTGACTTCGGCGACTCCCGCTGGGAACGTTGCGCGCCCGTCACCGCGACGGTGCGCTATCACGGATCGCTCGCGGCGATTCCGCTGCTCCACAACGTGCGGGGCTTCACGGTGACTGCCCGACACTCCGAAGTAGTCGATCCGTACCGAACCGGTCTTCCTGCGGAGCCGGCGTGCTGAAGACCAGACGGGTGGGTGGGGAGACCGAGGCCGGCACCGCCCTGATGCTCGTTCCTGCCGCCGTCCTTGTGCTTCTGATCCTGGGCGCGATCGTCGTCGACTCGGCGGTCGTGTTCCTGGCCCAGCGGGAACTGAACAACCGGGCTGCAGCCGCGGCCAACGACAGCGCCGCTCTCGCCCTCGACGAGGCGTCGTACTACGTGGGCGGGGAGGTGTGCCTAAACCCAACGGCGGTTGACGAGGTGGTTGCGGCCGCGTTCTCGTCTGCCCGGTTGCCAGGCTCCGTCCGGTCCGTTGAGACGTCAACGTCGGTCACCGGCCGGCAGGTAACCGTTGAGGTCGTCGGCCAGGTGCCGCTCGTCTTCGCGCCGGCAGTACCGGGGGTGGCCGACACGGCAACCGTAACGACGAGCGCTACCGCGACCGCCCGCGGAGGCGCTCGTGCTGGGCAGACCGCAACCCATTGCCTTTTTTGATGTTTCATGCTATTCCATGTCTATGAGTCCGAAGGAACCCCTCCTCGAGACCCACGTGAAGAAGGCCGAGGGCGCGATCGCTGTGGCACGGCTCGAGCGGGTCGCCAGCGTGCTCGCCCAGGCAGCCCACCCCGGTGTTGTCGAGTTCGTCACCCACGAACCGACCGGCCTCGAGTCGGCCGAGCTTCGCACCGTCGCGGTGGATGCTCCCACCCTGGCCGACCGTCCCCTACCGCCCGAGGAGCTTGCCGGCGTCGTCGCAGCGGTCGCAACGACACTCGCCGACCTGCACTCCCGCGGCCTCGTGCACGGAGCGATCGAGCCCAGCCACATCCTCGTGCCGCTGGCCGCACCGCCGCGGCTATGCGGCTTCAGCGGCGACCCTGCGGGCTCGAGCGCCGACGACGTCGCCGGCCTCGGGAGACTGTTGCAGTCGAGTGGTGTCGACCGGGGCGGTCTCGACACCAGTGACAACGGCGGTATCGCGGCCCGCCGTTTGGCGGATCTGCGGCTCGCGCGACGAGGGACGCTCGGGCGATGGATCGGAGGGCGCACCGGTCCCGCGCCAGCTCACGACCACGCGGTGCGCCGGACGCTCGAGGACATCGCACGACTCGCGACTGCCACCGATCCTGACCGTCGCCCCAGCGCGGATGCCCTTGCCGCGCTGTTACATGACCGCGTCCCGGGTGCCCGGCTTCCAGGGGCTGCCGCCAGCCACGGCCGTGAGGGCGTCGGTCGCTCTGGGACGGAAGTCAGTGCGCGGGCGCGAGTCTTCGGGGCCGAACTCCGAAGTCTCGCGTTGGCGACCTTGACCGTTGTAGCCCTCGGCGTGATCGTGCTCGCGGTCGGAGCGATGCTGCCCGGCCCATCGGTCGACGTCGAGGGACGCGCCACCGTGTCCATGTCAACGACGGCCCAGAACACCGCGCGGGTGTGGCCAGGCGGCGACGGGTGCGAGCCGGTCAAGACCGCGCTGCAGGCCGACGTCGACGCGGATGGCTGCGCCGATGCGGTCGTCTATTCGGACGGGTTGCTGATCTCGGACTCTCGCCGACTCGCGGTCGGCGACGCCGGCGATCTCGTGGCTACGGGGGATTGGCATTGTGACGGCCTAGCGACGCTCGTGCTTCTCCGCCGGAGCTCGGGGAGCGTGTGGCACTTTCCGTCCTGGCCCCTCGCCGGCAACTCCGTAGTGGGCACGCTCGTCGCGAGAGACCTCGACGCAGCGACGATTGCTTCGCGCGTGGGCAACAGCGGCTGCTCTTTACTCGACGTCGGACTCAACGACGGCACCGTCCTGACCCTCGACGTGCCAGAACCGGAAGGAGTCGCATGACGTGGCCCGTAATCCGAGCCGGTCTGTGGTTCGCCGCGATCGGCGCCGGGATGGGCGTTCTGCACCAAGCGCAACTGCCGGCCACGGATGCAACGAGTGCGGGGTTCGCGGTCATCCGTGTCACCGGCCTCATCGCAGGCTTCTACCTGCTCGCCGTCTCCATCCTCCGCGTGCTCGTAACCGTGCTGCAGCGCGAGCGGTTGTCACAAGTGGCCGAGTACCTGACCGTTCCCGCCATACGGCGAGTGCTCGACGCGGCCATCGGTACCACCGCGGTCCTGGCCTTCGCGACCGGACCAGCAGGGGCCACGCCGACCGGGCCAGCGACAACTCAGGCCTCGCCAGCCGAGACGGCGTCGCCTGAGACTGCCGGACCGGCCGGTGGTTCCGGGGAGGCTGGGCAGGAGACACCGCCAGTGTTGCGACACGTCGACGACGATGGTCGCCAATCCGAGGACAGCCGACAAGAGGTCGTCGCCGCAACCGGACAGACGGCGGCGACGTGGACTGTGCGACCGGGCGACCACTTCTGGTCGATCGCCGAAGCTGTAGTAACCGACGCCACCGGCCGAACGCCGACCGACGCTGAGATCGCCCGGTACTGGCACGACCTGATCGAAGCCAACCTCGAGCAACTAGTACACCCAGACGTCCCGGATCTCATCTATCCGGGCC
>CAZWDB010000071.1:0-22878 GCA_964632885.1 uncultured Acidimicrobiales bacterium
AGGGAAAGCCGTTCACCGCCGTGTTCGGCCTCGGCATCCTCGTGCTCACGGGCGCAGGTGCCAGCGGGCTGCTCGTTGCCTCTCTGCTTGCCCTCGTGTGGTGGCGCCACCCCTACCCATTGCACCTCCGAGCCGCGCTGTGGGCCGTCGCCGGCGGTCTGGTCGTGCTGGCCGGCGGCGTGCCCCTCGGGCCCGCAGCGCTCGCCCTGGGGCTCTATCTCTTCTTCACGATCGTCCTGTGGGGGACCGTCTACTACCACCTCCGACTCGGCGCCCGGCTGACGAACTTCACGCGGTTCTGGTGGTTGGTCGTGGAGAACCCCGATCCCACGTCGGGCAACCTGCTCGAGCAACTGCCGAAAGTGGCTGCCATGCTCGCCGTCGGTCACGCTTCGCGTCGGGCGGGAGCGCTGGTGGCGGGCATCGCGGCCGCGTGGGTCGTGGGCGCCGTTGTGCACCGCTACCTCGTCACGTGGGTGCCGGGTTGGGCGACGGGCGACCGCGCTGCCGATCGACGACCCGCCGACGCCTCTAGACCGGGTTGCGGGCCGCCCAGCCGGAAGGTTCTGCTCGTGGTCATCGACGGCTGCCGTGTCGACCGCATGGCCGAGGCGCACACCCCGTTTCTCGACCGGCTCGCGTCCGAAGGCATCAGCTACGACCGGTGCTCCACCGTCTACCCGGCGCGGACGGTGACGTGCTTCTCGTCGATGCTCACGGGTGCGCCGCCCGCGGTGCACGGGATGCGGTCGAACTTCGTCCCATCGCTGGGCGTCAAGTGCGAGTCACTCTTCGACGTCATCCCGTCGGCCCGCCTGGTTGGCATCGCCCACCTGATCGACGCCTTCGGGGACAAGGTGCGGAGCGTCACCGCCGTGATGCCGAACGACGAAATCGATGCCGCGCTGTGCCGGCGCGCGCGCGAGGTGGTCGAGGCCGAGGACCCCGACGTCCTCGTCGTGCAGACGCTGTCGGTCGACCAGACCGGCCACTTCCGGGGTTCGTACCACGACGAGTACCGGGCAGCCATCGAGGCCACCGACGGTGAGTTGGAGCGGCTCGTTGCGTGGCTCGAAGAGCGATGGGGCGGGCTCGACGGCGTCACGATCGGGGTGCTCTCCGACCACGGTCAGGGTCGTGGTATCGGCGGCCACGGCTACTGGACCTCGACTGAACGGCACGTGCCCTGCATCTGGTGGGGTGCGGGCGTGCCCACCGCGCCGCGCCGCGACGAGGTGACGGTGATGGACGTGGCGACGACCGTCGCGCACCGCGCCGGCGCCGAGCCGCCGCGCCGGTCAGTTGGACGGTGCCTGCTGTGTGACGCGCCGGCGCATGTGCCGGGGGGACCGGTTGTCGTCGTGCTCCCCGCCCACAACGAGGTTCAGACGATCGGCGCGGTGATCGCGGCCGTGCCCGACGTCGTCGACGGCCACGCCGTGGAGGTGATTGTCGTCGACGACGGGTCTTCTGACGGCACCGTGGATGCGGCCCTCGCAGCGGGCGCCAAGGTGGTGGGTCACGACCGTCGTCGGGGGCTCGGCGCCGCGGTCCGCACCGGGCTGGCGGAAGCGAGACGGCTCGACGCCGCCGCAGTGGCCTTCCTCGACGCTGACGGCGAGTACGACCCAACCGAGCTGGGATCGATGACGGCGCCGGTGCTCGCGGGCACCGCCGACTATGTGGCGGGATCCCGCTTCGCGGGCACGATCGAGTCGATGCGGTGGCAGCGCCGGATAGGGAACCATGTGTTCACGGTGCTCACGTCGCTCGCCGCTCGCCGTCGATTGTCCGACGGACAGTCGGGCTTCCGTGTGCTCGGGCACACCGCGCTCGCCCACGCCCGCATCGTCCACGACTACAACTACGCCCAGGTTCTCACCCTCGATCTCCTCGGCAAGGGGTTTCGTTACGCCGAGGTCCCGATCCGCTACCACCGCCGGACCCGGGGCCGGTCCTTCGTCCGCCTGGTGCCGTATGCCACGCGCGTCCTGCCGGCCATGGCCCGGCTCGCCTTTTCCCGCCGAACTTGAGGCGATAACGAACGGAATCCGCTCGTTATTGCCTCAAGTTCGGCGGGATGGGAGGAGGAGGCGTTCGAAGTGGACGTCTTCGCTCTCGGGGACGAAGCCGAGGGAGCGGTTGATCTCGAGCATGGCGGTGTTGGTGCTGTGGTTTATGGCGCGTACCCAGGTGTAGCCGAGTTGCACGGCGTAGTCGATCGCCTGGCGCTTGAGAGTGCGGGCGATGCCGCGGCTGCGGTACTCGCGTCGAACCCCCGACAAGCCCTGCTCGATTGTTCCCGGACGTTCGACTCGCCGCAGGCAGCTGATGCCCACGTAACGCTCGCCCAGCCGGGCGAGGAAGTAGGCCTCGGGGATGACGGCGGGGTCGTCGACGTAGAGGCGGCGGAACTCGTCGACGCCGAGCGGCGGCGAGGCGTCCTCTCCGGGAATGTCGGCGATCACCGCGCTCACGAGGTCGTGCAGACGGTCGAGGCAGTGGGGGTCATGCTCGAGGTCGGTGGCGAGCGTCGAGATCGCGATGCCCTGGCCATGGGCCTGCTCACGCGTGATCTGGGCGCGCAGCGGGTCGACCTCGGCGACGCGCAGCGACGAGTGGATCATGCGGTGCGTCTCGCTGAACCCGTGCCGGTGCGCGAACGCGAGGCCCGCGGCCCCGGTGCCGGGCACTCGCATGCGGACGCTCGTCGCGCTGTGGCTGGCTGCCTCACGCAGCAACTCGAGCATCAGCATCGAACCAGCGCCCTGGCGCCGGAACCGTTCCTCGACGGTGATGTCGACGCGGTAGACGTTGGGGTCGGGAACGTCGTCCTGGCGTGCCCACGCGGTGCCGATGACGGCTCCGTGGTCATCGACAGCTTCGAGGCGTATGGGCTCGATGCCCGGTTCTGCTCGCCGGATCGCCCAGTTGCCGACCATGGTTCTCCCTACACCGCCGTGACGTAGAGCTGTTCGGAGAGACGCGGCCCCAAGGCGATGGTTCCTGGCCCGAGGTCGAGCGTGATCGTGCCATCAGGGGCACGACTCGCAACCTCCCCTTTTGTGCCGGGGACAAAACCGTGGTCGTTGAGGTACGTGAGGGCGTCGAAGTCGATCTCGACCTGCTCGGTGATGCGCTCGAGGCGGATGCGCTGTCCGGTCGAGACCTCGATGAGCGGCTTGAGGTCGAGCTCGGGCGCGCCTGAACCGGGGATGGGATTGCCGTGTGGACACGTGGTCGGGTTGCCGAGAAGGGGTACGAGGAGCGCTTCGACCTCGTCGGAGATCACATGCTCCCAGCGGCACGCCTCGATGTGGGCCTTGTGCCATTCGAGGCCGATGACGTCGGTCAGGAGACGTTCGGCGAGACGGTGCTTCCGCACGACGCTCTCCGCCATGCTGCGTCCCTTGTCGGTGAGTGCGATGGTTCGCCCGTTCGGCGTGACGTAGCCCTCACTGCGGAGGCGGCGGATCATCTCCGACACCGACGGGGCGGAGTGACCGAGGCGTTCGGCGAGGCGGGCCTGGATGACGTCGACGCCTTCCTCTTCGAGCTCGTGGACGGCTTCGAGATACTCCTCGAGAGGCGGATGGAACCCGTCCGACATGTCCCGTATGGTATCCGTCACACCTGGCCGGCGCCCGGGCGACGCGCCGGGAGGCGGCGGAGGTGCCGTCTAAGGTCCGGCGCCGGATGCATCGCGCCTGGTTGCGGACGTGGTTGGTGGTGTTCACGCTGGTAGTGGCGGCCGGCCAGGCCGCCGTTGGCATGCGTGCCTCGGCGACGGCGTCGATAACCGGTGACGAGCCCTTCTATCTGCTAACGACCCAGTCGTTGCTGTCCGACGGTGACCTCGACCTCGCCGACGAATACCGGAACAGGGAGTATGAGAAGTTCTGGGATGGAAGCGTCGATCTGTGGCGCCAGATGGAGCCGACCGCCGGCGACCGGCTGCTCTCGCCGCACCATCCCGGGCTGTCGGTGCTCGTGCTTCCCGCCTACGCGGTGGGCGGTCTCGTCGCCGTGCAGCGCTTCCTCGTCGTGGTGTGGGGAGCGGCGATGGCATTTGCCGCGCTGGCGGCGGTTCGCATGGGTACGTCCCACGCGGCTGCGGCAGTGGCGGGCGTTGCCGTCGGCGCCGGTGTTCCGGGGCTGGTATACGCGAGCCAGCTCTATCCGGAAGGACCGGCCGCTCTCTGTGTCTCACTCGCGCTGTTGGTTGTCACCGCGAGGCGCGCCCGTCCCGTCCTGCTCGCGATGGCGCTCACCGCACTCGCGTGGCTGGGCGTCAAATACGGCGCGGTGGCGCTGGTTCTGGCAGGGGCCTGGACATGGCGCTTCCGGTCAGACCGGCGGGCGGTCGGTGCCATGGCCGGGTTGGGCTCGGCGGCCGCGCTCGTCTACGCATGGTGGCACCTCTGGGTCTTCGGCGGCCTCACCCCGTATGGCAGCAACGTCGTGTGGGCGGGGGAAGGGACGACGGAGATCCTGGGCGACCACTTCCGGCTGCGCGACCGCAGCTACCGGCTCTACGGCGTTTTCCTCGACGCCCGCTTCGGCCTCATCCGCTGGCTCCCGGTGTCGATCGTTGGCGTGCTGGGTGTCGGGCGCGCGTCCGCGTTAGCGGTGGTGCTCGTCTCGACCGCGGCGGCCACTGCTGCGTTCGCGTCCATAACGATCATGGGATGGTGGTTCCCGGGCCGGCTCCTGGTGGCGGTCTTCCCTGCCTTGGTGGTCCTCGTCGCGATCGCATACGGCCGCCTGCGCGACCGCGCCGGCGGTGGTGTGCCATTCCGCGTTGCACTCGTCATCGCGCTCGGGCTGGCGCTCTGGTCGCTGGCAGTCGCCGCCGCGGTGGCGTGGTCGGCTCACACCGGCGGGATCCGGCTCGCCGTCGATCCTTGGGAGCTCGGCTTCCCGTTGCCGCCGGGATGGCTGTTTCCCGACTTCCGGTCGTTCGGCTGGCGTGAGGTCCTGACCTCGCTCACGTGGGGGGTCGGGCTGGCTGGCCTGGTATTCGTTGCCCGCGCACGGCGTCACGCCCCGCGTCACTCAGAAGCAGTCACACCGACGCCGTAGCATCGGACGCGTGTCCACGCTGATGCTGCTCGACGGCAACTCCCTCGCCTACCGAGCCTTCTTCGCCCTGCCGACCGACCTCGCCACCGCCTCCGGCCAAGTCACCAACGCCGTCTTCGGCTTCACGTCGATGCTGATCAACCTGTTGAAGGACCACCAGCCGGAGGGCATCGCGGTGGCATTCGACCGGCCGGAGCCCACGTTCCGCCACGAGCTGGTGAAGGACTACAAGGCCGGTCGAGCCGAAGCGCCCGACATCCTCCGCCAGCAGATGGGCCTCGTACGCCAGGTGGTCGAAACTCTGCACATACCGATCCTCGAGCTCGCCGGCTACGAGGCCGACGACATCATCGCCACCCTTGCCACCCAAGCACGTGATCGGGGCGACGATGTCATCGTCGTCACAGGCGACCGCGACGTGTATCAGCTCGTAGAAGACCCGCACGTCAAAGTCCTCTACAACCGGCGAGGCGTTTCCGACTACGTCCTCTACGACGAGGCGGGCATCGAGGACCGCACTGGCGTCAAGCCCGTCGACTATCCGCAGTACGCCGCGCTGCGGGGCGACCCGTCCGACAACCTTCCCGGCGTTCCCGGCGTGGGCGAGAAGACGGCGGCCAAGCTGATCAATACCTACGGCGATCTCGACGGCGTGTTCGCCAACATCGAGAAGCAGACGCCCAAACTCAGGGAGAACCTCGCCGCGCACGAGGCTCAGGTCCGCGAGAACGCCCAGGCCACCCCCCTGCTGCGGGACGTGCCCGTCGACTGCGACCTCGACGAGCTGCGCATGGGGGGATGGGACGCCGAGGAAGTGCGTGACCTCTTCAACTTCCTCGAGTTCCGCACTCTGTGGGATCGCCTCGTGGAGGCGGTCGGCGGCCTCGACACCGCGCCCGCCCCTGTCGACGCCGCCCCTCCTCTCGAGGTCGACGTGCGGAGGGTGCGCGACGCCAAAGAGGTCGACGCCGTGGTCGCAGCTCTGGGCGCGCTCGTCAAGGGCGGCGGCCAGGTCGCGATCGAGCCCAGTTGGGTGGCCGAGCCAGGCCGCAGCGACCTGGTGGGCGTCGCCTTCGGCCTCGAGCCCGACGCCGACCGAGACGTCGCCGCGTGGCTAGACGCGTCGTTGTTCGACGACCCCGCCGTGGCGACGACGCTGGCGGACTTTCTGCGCGACGCGCCGGTTGCCGCCCACGCGGCGCGTGACCTGATGCGCGCTCTCGACCGGTACGGCATCGACATCGCCAACCTCCGCCTCGACGCCGCCATCGCGGCCTACCTCATCGACCCGGCGGGACAGCAATACGTTCTTGAGGAGGTAGCCCAGAGGTACGCCGGGATCGAGGTGCGATCTCCCGACGCTCCACCTCCCGATCAACTCGACCTGGCGGGCTCGGCCGTCGACGTGGCCGAGCAGACCGCACGGCGGGTCGCGGCGATCACGCGATTGTCCGCACCACTGTCGGAGGTGCTCGAGGCACGCGGCCTGTCGAAGCTCTACGACGAGATCGAGCGGCCTCTCGTGAGGGTCCTCGCCCGGATGGAGGTCGCCGGCATCCGGATCGACAGCGACTACATCCGCGGCCTCATCAAAGAGCTCACCGACGAGGTCGAGCAGCTGGCCACCGACATCCAGGACCTCGCCGGTCATCCCTTCATGGTGAACTCGACCAAGCAACTGCGCGTTGTCCTCTTCGACGAGCTCGGGTTGCAGCCGCAGAAGAAGACCAAGACGGGGTTCTCCACCGACGCGGCCTCGCTCGAGAAGCTGGTCGACCAGCACCCGATCGTCGAGAAGCTGCTCAGGTATCGCGAGGTCGAGAAGCTGCGCTCGACCTACGGCGAGACGTTCCTCGCCGAGGTGGCCGCGGACGGGCGCATCCACGCCAGCTTCAACCAGACCGTCGCCCGTACCGGGCGGTTGTCGTCCGACCGGCCCAACTTGCACAACATCCCGATCCGCACCGAGGAGGGGCGGGAGTTCCGGCGAGCGTTCATCCCGGCCAAGGGTCGTGAGTTCCTGGTCGCCGACTACAACCAGATCGAGCTGCGCATCATCGCCCACCTCGCCGAGGACCCGGGCCTGGTCGAGGCGTTTACAACCCAACAGGACATCCACAACACGACCGCGGCCCGCATCTTCGGTGTGCCGCCCGAGGAGGTCACCGTCGGCCAGCGTTCCAAGGCGAAGATGGTGTCGTACGGCCTGGCCTACGGCATGGAGTCCTACGGGCTCGCGCAACGCCTCGGAGTCGGTGTGCCGGAGGCCCAGGAGATCCTCGACGCCTACTTCGTGGCGTTCCCCGCGGTGAAGGAGTACATGGAGGCGACGGTGCGCGAGGCGCGCGACCGCGGGTACACCGAGACGCTCTTCGGCCGCCGCCGCCAGATACCCGAGCTGTCTGCCAACAACTACCGCATCCGCCAGGCGGGGGAGCGCCAGGCCATGAACGCCGGCATTCAGGGGCTGGCGGCCGACATCTTCAAGATCGCCCTGGTGCGAATCGACCGCGCCCTCGAGGACGAAGGCCTGGCGAGCCGACTTGTGCTCCAGGTGCACGACGAGGTGCTGCTCGAGGTGCCCCCCGACGAGCGCGACCGCGCCGGGGCGATCACCGTCGACGCGATGCGCGGCGCGTGCGAACTCCGAGTCCCCCTCGAAGTCAACCTGGCCTGGTGCCACACGTGGGCCGACGCGAAGGGTTGACGTGCCTGACCGGCCCGACCGGCCTGAGCGGTCCGAACTTGGGGCAATAACGCACGAATTCGCGTCGTTATTGCCTCAAGTTCGGGGGTGGGAGGAGGCGGGGCGGTTCATGGGGCGCGCCTATCTGCGCTACAGCTTCACCAAGGGCACCGAGCAGGAGGTGGAGTTCCTGGTCGACGCGCTCGGGCTGGCACCGGGGCACCGGGTGCTCGACGTCGGTTGCGGTCCTGGGCGTCACGCCCACGCCCTGGCGCGGCGCGGGATCGACGTTGTCGGCATCGACCTTTCCGACGCGTTCGTGGAGCTGGCGCGCGAGGACGCGCCTGCGGGCGCGACCTTCGAGGTCGCAGACGCGCGCTCGTTGTCGTTCGACGCGTGCTTCGATGCGGCCATCTGCCTCTGCCAGGGAGCTTTCGGCGTCGTCGACCCCGAGAGTGACGGTGCCGTTCTGGCGGGCATCGCCCGGGCACTTCGGTCGGGGGGACGGCTCGCGCTGTCGGCCTTCTCGGCTTACTTTCAGGTGCGATACCTAGAGGAGGGCGACGCCTTCGACGCCGCCACCGGCGTCAACCGCGAGACGTCCACGGTCAAGAGCGCGGATGGCAACCACGAAGGCGCCTTCTCGTTCACGACGACCTGTTTCACGCCCCGCGAGCTGCGGCTCCTAGCCGGCGCGGCGGGCTTTACGGTCGACGACCTCTTCTCCGTCACCCCTGGCGACTACGCCCGCCGTCCGCCCGACCTCGACCACCCCGAGTTCCTCCTCCTCGCCCACCGAACTTGAGGCAATAACGAACGGAATCCGTTCGTTATTGCCTCAAGTTCGCCGGTAGCGAGGGGAGTGGGGGTTGCCGTCAGCGGATGAGGCGGACTGATCGTGTCGTGTCCTGGATCGCTCGGGTGCGATCGGGGCCGACCACGATGCCCAGGTTGCCGCCATCGATCCGGAAGCGGTTCACGATGAACTGCGCGTCGACGGCGGGGGTTCTGCCCGGCCGGGGGCGCAGCGTGAACTCACTCGTGGTGGGGGCGAAGAAGAGCCCGCCGATCTCGAAGCCGGCGTTCTGGGCCTCGATCGTGATCGTGGAAGGGGTGGGGGTCCACAGCGCGAGATAGTCGAAGGAGCCGCCGAGCGGCCCGCTCCACGCCAGTTGGTTCGAGGCGTCCGTGCCGCCGCCGATGTGGATCGTCCCGTCCGCGACCACGACGAGGGTGCGCGGCAAGCCGAGTGTGGCGCGGCTTTCTCGTAGGAGTCCGCCGCTTCGGACATACACAGTCGAGTTTCGGGTGGTGACTCCGGGCGTGGCGCAGACACTGTTCACGACGAGGCAAGCGCCCTCGCGTACGACTACCCCGCCCTTGAACACGATCGTGGTGGGAGCGCCGACCGACGCGTCGGTGAACACCGCCTCAGCCCCTGATGGCACCTCGAACTGGTCACAGTCGACATACAGATTGGTGAGCACGGCGATGGGGACGCTCAGAGCCGGGAGCGTGCACGGCCCGGTGTAGATGGTGAAGGCCCGGCCGTTGTAGCTCGACGGAGTCCCGCTGCCGCCCACGCTGGTGATGAGGTCGCCCATCGCCCCCGACGAAGCCGTCCCGTAGCGGAAGTCGACGTCGGCACGGCCGGCGCGGGCTGCGGCTGATGGAATCGGCGACAGCCGGGTTGGATAGTCGCCCGGGGCATAGGCGGGACCGCCGACGAGCATCGCGTAGGAACGGATGATGCCGGGGTCGCTGGTCGTCCCGGCGTGGATGCCACCGCTGGCGTCCGGCTTCATCACCCATTGCCCGCCGGCGCAGTCGCTGCCGTCGGAGTCGACCGTGATGACGCCAGGCACAGTTACACCGGACGGCAGCGTCTCCTCAGCGCGGATGACGCCTCCGCTCGTCGTGGTGAGGGCGTTGCAGCCGGTTGGGTCCAGCACGAAGAGGGCGGGAGCCCGGCCGGTCGGACGGGGATCGTCCGGACGGGCGACGCTGTGGATGTCGGTCTCGGCGGAGGTGAGGCCCGCGATGCCGGCAAAGGACAGGTCCCGCGTCCGCTGGATCTGCACCCCGATCCGCATGCATGGATCGCCATCGTGGGCCGCGGTCGAGGGCTGGACGGCGTCGCCGCCCGGGCGTTCGCCGAGCATCAGATCGTGTCCGTCAGGCACCGGGTTCGTGATGGCGACTTCGAGGCCGCCTGCGCTGCCCGTCACGGTGCGCGCCGTATTGGGTTGGCACACGCCGGCGAGCGGTGTGCAGTCGGCTGGAGTCACGTCTCCTTGAGAGTCGGCACGGTTGGCGAAGAAGTAGCTCCACGCCTGGGAGCATGCCTGTTCGCCCAGCGCCCCGGACTCGTCGAGCTGGGCCGCTCCCGCAGCGGCGGCCGCGTCCGCGGTCAGCCGGTTGCTGCGGCGGTCCTGCCTAAGGCTCGTGATGTCGAGCACGAGCGCGGCGACGGCGAAGAACACCACCGACAGCACCGCGTAGAGCACCAGGTAGGCACCCTCCTCGCCTTCCCGCCGCCGAACTTGAGGCAATAACGAACGGAATTCGTTCGTTATTGCCTCAAGTTCGGGGCTAGCCGGCTTCATAACGGGATACGGCGTTGTGCTCGAGGGTGAGGACCCTCGAGAAGACCATCGCCTCGAAGGTGCTGGTGCGCGTGGTGACCACTTGCACGCGAGCGCCCGTGAGCGCGGGATCCTCGGTGAAGCAGGAGGCGCCTGGCTCGATGCCGCCCACGGCCGCCCCGTCGTACACACGCCGGAACGAAGCGCTCGAGCTGATGAGGGCGACGCAGACGCGGCGCCCCGAGTCGGAGACACCGAGGTCACCCCCCGCGGCCGCAACGGCGACGTCGTGCACCTCGTCGGCCCAGCGTTCCCGGTCGCTCGTGCTCGAGTTGGGCGGAGCGAGTGTCGCCGCATACCGGACCGCCTCCCGGGACGACGAGGTCATCGCCAACTTCGTGTTGTAGGCGAGCCCTCCCGTGATCGTGCCGAGCATCAACATGGCGAACACCGGGAAGATGAGGGCGAATTCGACCAGGCTGGCGCCTTCGTCGCCGCGGCCGCGCAGGGCGCGGCGCGGCCGGGAGTGTTCTCGGTCCACCAAGGAACTATCGGCTTGGGTGGCCTCAGTTTTAGGAGCAACCGGCCGATTCGAACCTGGAGGGAATTTTCGGCCGCTACGCGCTTGGGTCCGCCAGTCGAGGTGCCGATGCACAGAGGGAGCTGGAGGGCGAGCAAACCGGCAGCTCCTGACGACGTCCTGAGTCCCGACAGACCCGCGAGCAACGAGGTAATGGTGAGGCGCACGTTGACATTGGTGATCGCGACGGTGCTTGCCGTCGTCGCGGCACTGTCGACCTACGCGTTCCTGCGTGGCACCGAGCGGCGGGCCTTTGACGACGCCCGGTTGGTCGAGGTCTTCGTGGTCGCCAAGGACATCGACAAGGGGATGTTCGGCGAGCAGGCCATCGATGGCGAGTTCATCGAGAAGAAGCGGGTGCCTTCCGCGGTCCGGCCCACTACGGCGGTAACCGACCTGGCTGAGATCCGCGGCAAGGTCGCCTTCAACGACCTGTCCGCGAACACGCCGATCGTCAAGGGACTCTTTGTCGACCCGCGGTCGGCCCAGGTCACCTTCTCGCAGCGCATCCCGGCCGGCCAGGTGGCCATCACCGTGTCGGTCGACCAGGTCCGAGGGGTGGCCGGCCTGCTCGTGCCGGGAGACCGCGTGAACATCCTGGTGAACGAGAACAACACTCAGCGGTACCTGTACCAAAACGTCGAGATCATCGCCATCGGCACTACCGCCGCTCCGGAGGCAGGTGAGACCCAGCCCGTTACCAATCCCGGGAGTGGACTGATCACCTTCGCGGTCCCGCCCGACGCCGCGCCGAAGATCGCGTTCGCCTCGCAACAGTCGGGCGGGCTCTACCTCAGCCTCGTGCCGCCCGACTATCAGCCCGTCGATGTTCCTCCTGTAGAGGCTGGAACCCTGTTCAGCGGGGGTCTCACCCCGTCGTGATGGAGCCATGGCTAGCCTGACACCTGTCGATAATCTCCCCACTACGGCGTTTTCGGTAGCCGTCGTCGACGGCGATCCGAAGCTGCGTACCCGGCTCGCACGGCGGCTGGGGGAGGTGACGCGGGTCGCGGCGTTCGCTTCACTCGACGACGCGCTCACGAAGGGTGGTGTGGGTGGGCCGCTAGTGCTCGTGCTCGGCCCGTCGTTCGAGGACGCCAGCGAACTGGCCGCGGTAAGCGATCTCCAGCGCAGCCGTCCCGACGTCGCCGCCGTGCTGGTCGTCTCGTCGCTCACAACCGAAGTCCTCCAACGAGCAATTCGTGCTGGGGTGCGAGACGTGCTCGAGCTCCCCGCCGACGCCGAGGCTCTGCTCGAAGCGGTCGAGAGGGCGGTCGAACCCCTGTTGTCCGCGGCCATACCCGCCCCCTCGAAGGAAACGCCCGCGGCCGGCGAAGGCCGCGTCGTCACCGTCTTCTCCACCAAGGGCGGCACCGGCAAGTCGGTCGTGGCTACCAACCTCGCCGTGCTCCTCGCCCGGCAGAGCGATAAACCGGTCGCCCTGGTCGACGCCGACCTGCAATTCGGCGATGTCGCCGTGATGATGAAGCTGTCGCCTCAGCACACCATCGTCAACGTGGTCGAGGCCGGCGACCGCCTCGACGTCAGCTTGTTGCGCAGCTTTATGATGAAGCACGAGGCGAGCGGTCTTCTGGTGCTCCCGGCGCCGGTCGAACCTGCCTTTGCGGATGCGATCGCCATGTCCGATTTGTCGAACATCCTCACCCTCTTGCGCTCGTTCTGCAGCCACGTGATCGTCGACACTCCCGCCTACTTCAACGACATCGTCCTCGGACTGCTCGAGGAGGCCGACGACATCGTGCTCGTGGCCGGGATGGACATCGCCGCTATCAAGAATTCGAAGATCGGCCTGCAGACCTTGCGCCTGCTCAACATTCCGGCCAGCAAGGTGAAGCTTGTGCTCAATCGCGCCAATTCGAAGGTGAAGCTCGATGTTGCCGATGTCGAGCGCACGCTGCAGATGCGCGCCGACTGCCAGATCCCCTCAGACATTGCGGTTCCCCAGTCGATCAACAAGGGAACACCCGTGGTGATCGAGTCGCCTCGCTCGGGCGTGGCGCGCAGCCTCGAGCGCTTGGGTGCATTGTTCCCGGCGTTCGACCAGTCGTCGCAGGCGAGGTAGGTAGGCGGATGTCGCTCTACAAGCGGCTGCACGAGAGCCAGACGGCCCGCACGACGGCGAAACGCGACCCGTTACTCGACGAGCTCCGCCAGAAGATCCACCAGAACCTCATCGACGAGCTCGGCCCGGTTCTCTACGACAAGCGCCTTGGGGTCGACGAGCTCCAGCTCAAGGTGCAGGAGCAGCTGCACGTTGCCCTCGGCCAGGAGAAGCGACCGCTTTCGGCGGGCGACCGCGCCCAGCTCCTGCAGGACATTTCCGACGATGTACTGGGCTACGGGCCGATCGACAAATACCTGAAGGATCCCGACGTCACCGAGGTGATGGTCAACGGCCCGACGTCGATCTATGTCGAGCGGCACGGCCGGCTGGAGACGGTGCCAGCGTCATTCGTTGACGAGGCCCATGTCCGCCGCATCATCGACAAGATCGTCGGCCAGGTCGGCCGCCGCATCGACGAAGCCACGCCGATGGTCGACGCACGCCTGCCGGACGGCTCACGCGTGAATGCCGTGGTGCACCCGCTTGCGGTGGGTGGGCCGTTCCTGACGGTGCGGAAGTTCGCCACGGATGCGCTCGGGGTTGCCGACCTCATCCGCTTCGGCACTCTCAGCCCGTCAGCCGCGAGGTTCTTCGACGCCTGCGTGCAAGGACGCCTCAACATCGTCGTCTCGGGCGGCACCGGGACGGGCAAGACCACGACACTGAACGCGTTGTCGTCGTTCATACCGCCGACCGACCGCATCGTCACGATCGAGGATGCGAAGGAGCTCCAGCTCCACCAGGAGCACGTGTTGTCGCTCGAGTCGCGGCCACCGAACATCGAGGGCCGGGGCGAGGTGAGCATTCGCGATCTCGTGCGGAACTCGCTGCGCATGCGACCCGACCGGATCGTGGTTGGTGAGTGCCGCTCGGGAGAAGCTCTGGACATGCTCCAGGCGATGAACACCGGCCACGACGGCTCGCTCACGACCGTGCACGCCAACAGCCCACGCGACGCGCTGTCTCGCATCGAGACGATGACGCTCATGGCGGGCTTCGACCTTCCGGTCCGGGCGATCCGTGAACAGATGGCTTCAGCCCTCGACCTCATCATTCACCTCGGGCGTCTGCGAGACGGTTCCCGGCGCGTCACCCACGTGACCGAAGTGCAAGGAATGGAGGGCGACGTCATTGTCACCCAGGACGTCTTCCTGTTCGACTTCGGCATGGGCGTCGACAGCGACGGGCGTTTCCAGGGCCACCTGAAGGCAACCGGGCTCCGCCCGAAGTTCAGCGAGAAGCTGTCCGACTACGGCATCCTCCTCGAAGAAGAGCTGTTCCGAGCCGAGACGTTCGCCCGGCGCGCCGTCGGGACCCGATGACCCCGTCCCGCCTGGTGGCGGGGGTGGTCGCCGCCGCCCTGGCCATCGCTCTCGCGCTGGCAGCCAGCCCGGCGGCGGCCGAGAGCCTGGTCATCCGCAAGGTCGACACGACCGACTTTCCGACGGTCGTGATCTCTGCCATGCACACCGGCACCGGCGTGACAGCCGACTCGTTCGCTCTGCGGGAGAACGGCCGGATCGTGAGTGACGTCGAGGTCGTGCCGATCGGCAAGACGGCCACGCCCGTCGGGATCGTGCTCGCCATCGACACCTCAGGCTCGATGCGGGGCGCCAACCTTCCCGCTGCCCAGGCCGCTGCCCGAGAGTTCGTGTCGAGGAAGCAGCCCAACGAGCGCATCGCCGTCGTCGCCTTCAGCGATACAGCTCGCGTTGTCGTCAACTTCACCGACGATGACGCCCTCCTCCGATCCGCGATCGACGCGCTCGAGGCCCACGGCGAGACAGCGCTGTGGGACGCGGTCAGGGTCAGCAGTGGCCTCTTCGCTGGCCAGTCACAACTGCTCGCCAACGTAGTAGTGCTGTCGGATGGCGCCGACACGGTCTCCCAGACGACGCCGGAGGCAGCGCTCGGCACAGCTCTATCCGAGAACGCCGCTGTCTTCACGGTTGGCCTCACCGGCGGAGGCGAGTTTGATCGCGTGGCCCTCGAGCGGCTCGCGGCCGGCACCGCGGGCAGCTACGTCGAGACGACCGATCCCCGTCAGCTCGGCCTGCTCTATGAAGGGATCCAGCGCCAGATTCAGAACCAGTTCGAGCTCACGTATACATCCGAGGCGGAGACGACCCAGGTCGAGCTCTCCGTCACCGCCGGCGGGCTCACCGCATCTTCGACCGCCGCCACCGGCACGGTCGCGTCGGGCCAGGCCCCCCGCATCGTCGAACCGCCGTCGGTGCCCGCCCCGTTGCGTTCCGACTATGCACTGGCGATCGTCGTGGCGCTCGCGGCGGCCGCGGCCGTCGCCGCCGCCGTTGCGATCACGAGCTTGGTACGCGCCAGGGAAGCCACGCTCGACGAGACGCTGTCTCCCTACTTTGGTGTAGCTGCGCCGGACGTGGCCGCGGAACGGACCGAACACACGCTGGCCCAAACCGCCCTCGTGCGGCGCGCCGTCGACTTCTCCACCCGGTTCGCGAGTGAACGAGGGCTCATCGAAGCGTTGGAGAAGCGCCTCGAACAGGCCGACCTGCGCCTCCGGGCTCAAGAAGCCCTGTTCTTCTTCGTCGCCATGGTTCTAGTCGTGACAGTTGGCATGTTCGCGGCGCTCGGTCCTCTCGCGGCTCTGGCCGCAGGTGCCGTTGTCGGGCTCGGTCCTCCCGCTCTCGTCAACTTTCTCGGCGCTCGCCGCCAGCGTGTCTTCAGCGCGCAGCTTCCCGACACTCTTCAGCTGTTGGCGAGTTCTCTGCGGGCCGGCTATTCACTGCAGCAGGGCATCGAGACGGTCGCGCGGGAGGTTTCCGGGCCGATGGGACGTGAGCTGCGCCGCGTCGTGATCGAGTCGAGCCTCGCTCGGCCGTTGGAGGAAGCACTGTCGGACTCCGCTGCCAGGATGGAGAGCCCGGACTTCGACTGGGCGGTGATCGCGATACGCATCCAGCGGGAGGTGGGCGGCAACCTGGCTGAGCTCCTCACGACTGTCTCGGAGACCATGATCTCGAGGGACCGTCTGCGCCGGGAGGTGCGCGCGCTCACCGCGGAAGGACGCTTCAGCGCCATCATCCTGCTGGCGTTGCCAGCTGTGCTCGGTGCGATGATCTTCGTGCTCAACCCGGCCTACATGCAGCCGCTCTTCGGTACCACGCTGGGTCAGGTGATGGTCGCCGGGGCCGGCGTCCTCGCCGGCGCGGGCTTCATGTGGATGCGCAAGATCGTCGAGATCAAGGTCTAGGTGGATACGTGACTCCAACCCTTCTCCTCGCGGTCGGCGCTATCGCGGGCGCGGTTCTCCTCGTTCTCTACAACGTCCTTTCGACCACGGCCGAGCGGGCCGAGGTACGCGCCGCCCTGCGGTCGTTCGAGGACACCGCGACCGCCGACGTCCGCCAGCAAGAGCTGATGGTGCCGCTCGGTCAGCGCGTGCTCGTGCCGCTCGGGAAGCACACGTTGGGACTCACCCGCCGCCTAATGCCGGCGGGCTACATGGAGAATGTGCGCCGGAAGCTCATCGTTGCCGGGCGGCCCGCGCCGGAAGAGCTCGACCGGTTCCGTGCCATGCGTGTGCTCAGCGTCGCGGCGGCTCCTGTCTTGTTCGCAGCGTCGTACTTCGGGCTGGCGCCGACCGGTAGTCGGGTGCAGCTAGCGGTTGCGCTGTTCATCGCCATCGCCACGGTCGCCTACCCGGACATCGTCCTCAACCGGCAAGTGGCCGAGCGCCAGCACGCCATTCGGGTCCAGCTTCCCGACATCCTCGACCTCCTCACCATCAGCGTCGAGGCCGGCTTGGGCTTCGAGCAGGCGCTCGACCGCACCGTGGCGGTCGTTCCCGGACCCCTCGCGCAAGAGTTCCTCCGCATGCTGGGCGAGCTCCGCGCCGGTGCCGGCCGGGCCGACGCACTGCGCCACCTCGACCGGCGCACTCAGGTGCCGGAAGTGCACTCCTTCGTGCTGGCGCTGATCCAGGCCGATACCTTCGGCGTCTCGATCGGGAGGGCACTGCGAGCCCAGAGCGACGAGATGAGGGTCAAGCGCCACCAGCTCGCTCAGGAAGAAGCCCAGAAGGCGCCGGTGAAGCTGATGTTCCCGACCGTCTTCTGCATCCTTCCTTCGCTCTTCGTCGTCGTCCTTGGACCCGCCGTCCTGAACATCGCCCGCTCGCTCGGCTGACGTCATGCGTCGGGTGCGAGCGCCGGCGCTCGAGTCGCTGTTCGTAGCAACGTTCGCGTTGCTGGGCTTCCGGCTCGGCACCGTGCCGATACGCGACAACTCCGCCTTCCTGCATCTCCGCACCGGAATCGACATCGCACGCGGTGGCGGCATCCCGCGGGTGGATCCCTACTCGTTCACCGCGTCCGGTGAGCCGTGGGTGGTGCAGAGCTGGCTCGCCGAGTTGACCTATGGCCTGCTCCACGAGGTGGGCGGGGTTGGGCTCGTGGTCCTACAGCAAGGACTGCTGATGGGGGCCCTCGCCTGGCTGATCGCCCGGCTCGCCCGCACCGGCACGCCAGTGAAGACCGCGGCTGCTGCCGCCGCCGCCGTCGCAGCCGGCGGAGCGTACTGGACGCCCCGACCGCTGCTCTTCGGCCTCCTCGCGCTGGCAGCTCTGATCACGATCGTGGAAGGGAGGCGCAGCATCTGGTGGCTGCTCCCCATCGTCTGGCTGTGGGTCAACACCCACGGCTCCTTTGCGTTGGGCCTCGCCTGGCTCCTGCTGCGTGCGGTCGGGGAGGCACTGGACGCGCGAGATGCGCGGGCCGCTGGGCCGGCGCTCCGCTACGCCGGCGTCTTCCTCGTTGGCCTCGCGGCCGCCGTCATCAACCCGTTGGGGCCACGTTTGCTGGGATTCCTCGTCACCGTCGCCGACAAACGGTCCGCGCTGCAGGATGTCGTCGAGTGGCGATCCCCCGATTTCGGTGGCGCCGTGGGGCTCGTGTCACTCGCCGGACTGATGGCTGTCGCAGGCGTCCTCATGGTGCGGCGGGCCGGCTTTGTCGACGCCCTTCCCGTGCTTGGTTTTGTCGCCGCCGGCCTGATCGCGCAGCGCAACCTGGCTGCGGCTGGAGTCGTCGCGGCCCCGGCACTCGCTCGTGCCCTGCGAACCAAAGCCATGCATGGCCAAGTCCCCGAGCGTCCGCGCGTGCACGTCGCCATCGCTGCCGTCCTCGTCTTCGCGGCTGGCATCTTCGCCGTCGACGCCCTCGGCGACCGCAAGGTGGACGACGACGAGTATCCCGTCGAGGCCGTGAGGTGGCTAGAGGATGAAGGCTTCCGCCGGCCTGACGCTCGCCTCGCGCACCAGGACTACGTCGGCGGATGGCTCATTCTGCGGGATGGCCGGGACGCGCGGGTCTTCATCGACGACCGCGTCGACATGTATCCGCGGGATGTGTCAGGCGACTACATCGAGCTGCTCCGGGGACGGCCGGGCGCTCAGGCGATTCTCGACCGGTACGACATCGACGTCGTGCTGTGGCAACAGGAGCGCGCCCTGAGCAGCATCCTGGATGCCTCAGACGATTGGCGGCGCCGCTACACCGACGACGAGTGGGCAGTGTTCGTGCGAGAGGGCGGCGGGTCAGCCGAGAGTCGGTAGCCACAGGGGCAGGATGACCGGAAATAGCTCGGATCCGCTCCGCGACAGGCTCCCGCCGACCGAGCCCCCGAACAGGCGGACCGCGACGATCGCCGCGACTGCGATGAGGGCTACCAGCAGTGCATATTCGATGAGGCTCGCGCCGGCATCGCGACTGCTATGGGTTTTGCGACGGCTCGCCACCATGTCGATGTCGAGCGCGAGTCGAGCCGTGACCGGTGGCCGGTGCCTACTCGATCGCCGAGCCAGCTGATCCGAGTTTGTCGGAAGCCCGGTTGCCGAGGAAGGAGATGGCGACGATGCAGACGACCGCGATGAGAGCGACGAGCAGCGCGTACTCAACGAGGCTCGCGCCGCGCTCATCTTGTCCCCATCGTCCCCGCACGTAGGGGGCGAAGTAGAGCTGCCAAAAGGTGACGGGATTCAAGGGAATGGCTCCTGTATCGCGAACCGCCAAGTTGACGGATTACTTCAAGGTATCGGCCTCGGAGCCCCGAACTTCCATAGGACGATCGACCTATTTCCCGTCGTCGGGTTCGAGTTCGTCGAGGCGAATGATCCCCATTCGTACCGCCCGGATGACCGCTTGGGTTCGGTCACGAGCGTCGAGCTTCTGGTAGATCGAGGACAAATGGTTCTTCACGGTCTTCACCGATATGAAGAGCCGATCGCCGATCTCGGGGAGCGACAAGCCTTCGGCTACGAGCTGGAGGACCTCTTCCTCCCTCGGGCTGATGATCGTTTCCTTCGGCTCGGCGGCACGGGTGGCCTCGCGTCTGGCCTCGTCGAGCATCGACGCGGCCAGCCCGGGCGACAGCGAGGTGGTGCCGTCTGCCGCGAGCCGGACCGCCTCGAGTACCTCGTCGATGCTCGCGTCCTTCACGAGATATCCGATGGCCCCCGCGGTGATGGCCCGACGGACGACGTCGTGATCGCCGTGCATCGTCAAGATGACGACCTGGCTCTCAGGGTTCCGCTCGCGGAGCTGGCGCGTTGCCTCGATGCCATCGAGCACCGGCATGGAAACGTCCATCAAAACCACATCGGGGAGCAACTCGGCCGCGAGCCGCACTGCTTCCTCACCGTCGCCCGCGCCTCCGACCACGTCGAAACCTTCGCTCTCCATAGAACGACGGAGTGACTCCCGTACCGCGGTGTGATCATCGACAAGCAGAACGCGGGTCGCGCGCGCGTTCAAACCAGCCCTCGTGTCTGCCATGCGGACCCCTCACTCATGTGGCTGCAGCCGGCAGCGTACGACGGTTCCCGCCCGCTCGGAAGGGCCGATCTCCAAGGTGGCGCCGATCGCCTCGGCGCGCTCGCGCATGCCCAGCAGGCCGTAGCCCTCGCCTGGCGGACCGGTTGCACTGATGCCCTTGCCGTCGTCGGCCACCTCCAGGAGGGCGCCGTGGCCGGTGCACTGCCAGCTCACGTCGATGTGGCTGGCCTCGGAGTGGCGTTCGGCGTTGGTGATCGCCTCCTGGGCTATGCGCCACATCTCGCGCTCTTGGCGGAGCGGGAGCCGGGCGGGCGCGTCGTGCCGGAACCGGATCTCGGTACCTGTTCTGCCCTGTACCCGCTCGAGGAACCGCTCGAGGACGGCGACGAGCCCGGTCGACTCCGACACGTCGGTGTGCAGATCGTGGAGGGTTTCGCGTACCTCGGTCACGGTGCGCCGCACATCGTGACGCAAGCGCTCCAGATCGTCCTGGAGCGGCTTGCTCTCCTGCTTGCGCGTGATGCGGTCGAGCTCGAAGGCCACATACGTGAGTGACTGCCCGACCCGGTCGTGCAGGTCGCGTGCGATGCGGGTGCGTTCCTCGTCGGCGCCCACGCTGCGGAGGAGCCGGAACCAACGGGCGTTAGCGATCGCGAGGCCCGCCTGATCGCAGATCGCCGCGACTACCTCGAGGTGGCGCGGAGTGAGCGTGGCTGTCGTGCGCTGCTCGGCCGCGACGACCCCGATGAGCTCGTCCCGCGCCGCGAGCGGGGCATAGATCCCCGCGACCGCGCCGGCGACGAGCCCCGGAGCTCCTGTCGCGGGCAGATCGCCGGCGAGGTGAGGACCGGCACCGGACGCGACGCTGGCTACGGGCTGCGGCAGCTCTTCGTCCCGGAGGAGAGCCGCAGGAAACCGGGCTCCCCAGCTCGCAGCCCGCGTCCACCCGCCGCCTGAACGGTCGCGGAGGAGGATCGCCACCGCATCGACCGGCGCGGCGTCGCGCACCTGGGCGATGGTTCCGGCCAGGGTCTCGTCGAGGTCGAGCGACGCCGGCATGGCCTGGGCTACTCGGTGGAGGCGGCTGAGGAGCTCGTTCGCTTCGCTGAGGCGGGCGACCCTGTCCATCGCCTCCGTAGTGCGGCGTTCCGCCTCGCCGAGGACGTGGCGCGCGTAGCCGGCGACGAGCGCGATGAGGACTAGGAGGCCACTGCCTTGCACCGTCTGGAAGGTGTCGGCGTCGAGGCTCGTGACGTGGTACGGGATCGCGACCGCGGCCACGGCGGCCACCGCGGTTCTGATCGCGAAGCCGAAGCCGCGAGCCAGCCCCGCGGCGATGATGGCCGTGGCAAGCGTGAACACATACGGCGAGTCCCAGTAGCCGGTGGCGACGACGACCGCCAGCGTGAGGAAGACCTCGCCGATGATGAGGAGGAAGCTGGCGAGCTGGTCGCTGAGGTACCGGAGGGGCCGCACGGTGCGAAGCACGGCGTAGGCGACGAGGGTGATGGCTCCCGCGATCGTGCGCGAGTTGAGGCCTTCGCCCGCGGCCGCGAGCCCGACTCCCACCACGACGGTCGCCCAGCGCACCGCGATGACGAGGGGCGCGAAGGCAGCCAGCTCGTCGGTGGCCCGGCGTGCGGCCGCCGGGCCGGTAGACCTCGTCTGGCTCGTCGTTGAGATGGACTTGAGCGTATCCACCGGTGCTACCGTCCCCGCGTCATGCTGGTCATTGGGCTGACGGGAGGAATCGGCTGCGGGAAGTCGTCGGTCTCGGCGCTCCTCGCCGAGCGCGGCGCGGCGATCATCGACGCTGACGCGATCGTCCACGAGATTCAGCAGCCGGGCGGTCGGGCCTACCAGGGGATCGTCGACCGGTTCGGCCCCGACGTCGTTCGGGACGACGGCGCCCTCGATCGTCCCGCGCTCGCCAAGCTCGTCTTCGACGACGCGGACGCCAGGAAGGATCTGGAGCGGCTCACCTTCCCTCACGTCGGCGCGGTGATCGGCGAGCGGATGGCGGCGCTGGCTGAGACCGACCGCGTGGTGGTGCTCGACATCCCGCTCATGGCGGAAGGCGGCAAGGCACGCTACGGGGCCGCCGCCACTGTCGTTGTCGATTGTCCGCCCGAGCTGGCGGTCGAGCGGGTCGTCGCCGATCGGGGGATGGATCCCGACGACGCTCGGGCTCGCCAGGCCGCCCAGGTACCCCGGGAGAAGCGGCTCGAGATCGCCGACTTCGTGATCGACAACTCCGGCGACCGTGACCAGCTCACCGCCGAGGTCGATCGCGCCTGGACGTGGATCCAGGAACTCGCTACCGACACCACCCCCACCCCGCCGCCGAACTTGAGGCAATAACGATCGGAATCCGATCGTTATTGCCTCAAGTTCGTGTCGCAGGGCCCCGGTAGGCTGGCGAAGTGACTGAATTCAAGGTCGTTTCCGACTTTCGGCCGGCCGGTGACCAGCCCAAGGCGGTCGCGTCCCTGGCCGAAGGAGTCCAGCGAGGCGACCGGTTCCAGACGCTGCTGGGCATCACCGGATCGGGAAAGAGCGCCACGATCGCGTGGACGATCGAGGCAGTGCAGCGGCCCACACTGGTGATCGCGCCGAACAAGTCCCTCGCCGCTCAGCTCACGAGCGAGTTCCGCGAGTTCTTCCCGAACAACCGGGTCGAGTACTTCGTGAGCTACTACGACTACTACCAGCCTGAGGCCTACATCCCGTCGAGCGACACCTACATCGAGAAGGACAGCTCGATCAACGACGAGATCAGCCGGCTGCGTCATGCCACCACCGCCGCCCTGCTCACACGCCGCGACGTGATCGTGGTCGCCTCGGTGAGCTGCATCTACGGCCTGGGTTCACCCGACGAGTACAAGAAGCAGATGCTGTGGCTCCGGGTCGGCGAGGAGTTCGACCAGCGCTCGATGCTGCGCCGTCTGGTCGACATGCAGTACGAGCGCAATGATCAGAACTTCATCCGGGGCAAGTTCCGGGTGCGGGGC
>CAZWDB010000072.1:0-22411 GCA_964632885.1 uncultured Acidimicrobiales bacterium
CGGAAGAGGATCTCGTCCTTGTCGACCTGACGGTCGAGCTGGCTGGCGAGGATCGCCTCGCGCACCTTCCGGACGATGGTGCGGTCCTTGCCGACGTAGGCGTTCTTGACGTACTGCTGGGTGATCGTCGAACCACCCTGGCTGAGCTCGCGGCCCCGGACGTCCTCGACGAGGGCGCGCACACTCCCCTGAAGGTCGACGCCGCCGTGGCGGTAGAAGTTCTGGTCCTCGGCGGCGATCGCCGCCTGCTTGAGGTGGAGCGGGATGTCCTCCTTGCGGACCGGCAGGTTCTGTTCGTACTCGCGGAACTGGCCGATCTCGTTGCCGTCGATGTCGTAGATGTAGCTGATCTGGCCGCCCTCGGGCGCCCGGGCTTCGGGGAGGCTCGCAGGGAGCGGGAGCAAGATGAACGCGCCCAAGATGGTGACGGTGACGCCGAGCGGGACCGCGACGGCACACACGGCCGAGAGGAACACGCCGCGTAGCACCAGGTTGATCGAGCGGAGGAACATTCCGGCCCAGTTTCGCACGGCACCCCGTGGGAGTGGTTCGCGTCCGGCGCGGACGCCCGTCTTCGGGGGTCGTGGTTCCTAAGCTGATGAGGTGAACCGCCCGCCGTCCGTCGACGCGCTGGCCCGCAGCCTCACCGGCACGGGCCTCCCGCATCCGCTGCTCGTCGACGTCGCGAGGGAAGCGATCGTCGCTGGCGACCCCGACTCGGCGGCGCGGCGCGCCGCCGACGTGGAGCGGGCACTGCTTCGACCGGTCGTGAACGCGACCGGCGTGCTGTTACACACCAACCTCGGTCGAGCCCCGGTGGCGTGGGCACAAGAAGCGCACTACGCCAACCTCGAGTTCGACCTGTCGTCCGGGCGACGCGGCAGCCGGCACCGTCACGCCGCCGACCTGCTGGCCCGGGCCAGCGGGGCCGAGGCCGCCCTGGTGGTCAACAACGGTGCGGCCGCGGTGCTGCTGGTGCTGGCCGTCATGGCCCGCGGCGCGGCGGTCGCGGTGTCGAGAGGCGAGCTGGTCGAGATCGGCGGCGGGTTCCGCGTTCCCGAGGTGATGGCGGAGTCGGGCGCGCGCCTCGTCGAGGTGGGCACGACCAACCGCACCCGCCTGGCGGACTACGAGCGCGCCCGGGCCGCCTACGGCGACGAGTTGGCGCTCGTGCTCAAGGTGCACCAGTCGAACTACCGGGTGGTCGGCTTCACCGAGGACGTCGACGTGGCCGCCCTCACGACCGTAGGACCTCCTGTCGCCGTCGACCTCGGCTCCGGCCTCCTCGACGCGGCTTGCCCGTGGCTTCAGGGTGGACCGCCGGCCTGGCTCGGATCAGAGCCGGCGGTGCGCCAGACGCTCGAGGCGGGCGCTGCCGTTGTCACCTTCTCGGGCGACAAGCTCCTCGGCGGACCGCAGGCCGGCATCATCGCCGGCCGCGCCGACGTGGTCGCGCGCTGCGCCCGTCACCCGCTGGCGCGGGCCTTCCGCCCGGGCGGCCTGGTCCTCGGCGCCCTCCAGAAAACCGCGCTCGCTTACCTCCGGCGCGACGGCGCCGCCATTCCGTTCTGGCGCATGGCGACCGTGCCCCTCGCCGAGCTACGCGCCCGGGCCAGCGCAGTCGCCGTCGACGGCGGGGCGGGGGAGGTCGTCGACTGCGAGTCGGTGCCCGGCGGCGGGGCCCTGCCCGGCCACGGCATCCCGTCGGCCGGCGTTGCCCTCGACGGCAACCGGACGGCGGCGCTGCGCGCCAACGAGCCACCGATCGTGGCGCGAGTGCACGAAGGTCGTACCGTCCTCGACCTCCGTACGGTCGACGCGACCGACGATGCCGTCGTGGCAAAGGCCATCTCCGCCCTCGGCGCGTCATAGCGACGCCGTCCATGCACGTCGTCGCGACCGCCGGCCACGTCGACCACGGGAAGTCGACCCTCGTCCACGCCCTCACCGGCATCGACCCCGACCGGTTCGAGGAGGAGAAGCGGCGTGGGCTCACGATCGACCTGGGCTTCGCCTGGACCACCCTCGCCTCGGGCCGCGAGCTGTCCTTCGTCGACGTGCCAGGGCACGTCCGGTTCATCAAGAACATGCTGGCGGGCGTCGGCGGCGTCGACGCGTGTCTCTTCGTCGTCGCCGCAACGGAGGGATGGAAGCCCCAGTCCGAGGAGCACCTCCGCATCCTGGAGGTGCTCGGGATCGAACGGGGGATCGTCGCCCTCACCAAGGTCGGCCTCGTCGATGACGAGTGGCGGGAGCTGGCCCGGATGGACGTGGAGGAGCGGGTTAAGGACACGTTCCTCCACGGAGCCGAGATGGTCGACGTCGACCCCGTCGCCGGCACCGGGGTCGACACGCTCGCCGCCGCGCTCGAACGGCTCCTGGCCTCCACCCCCACCGCCCTCGATCGGGGTCGCCCGCGACTCTGGGTAGACCGGGCCTTCGCGGCTCGGGGCTCGGGCACGGTGGTCACCGGCACCCTCACCGGCGGCAGCATCACCGTCCACGACGAGCTGGAACTGCTCCCTCACCGTGCTCGCGTGCGAGTGCGCGGCCTCCAGACCAACAAGACCGCACTGGAGACGGCCGGCCCGGGTCGCCGTCTTGCGGTGAACCTCACCGGCATCGCCCACAGCGAGGTCGATCGGGGCGCGGCAGTGGTGCGACCCGGACAGTGGGAGTCGTCCCGAACCTTCGACGCGTCGCTCTCGGTGCTGGCCTCCCTCGACCACGAGGTGTCACGGCGTGGGGCCTACAGCGCCTACATCGGCTCGGGCGAGCATTCGGTCCGGCTGCGCATCCTGGGCACCGAACGGCTCGCTCCCGGCGGCGACGGTCTGGCGCGGATCCATGTCCCGGTGAGTCTTCCGCTGCTCCCGGGCGACCGGTATGTGCTACGCGAGGCCGGGCGGGAAGAGACCGTCGGGGGCGGCGAAGTCCTCGACGTCGCGCCGGTGCTCCCCGCCTCCCGGGCCCGGCCGTCCCGCGACGTCGACCGGGTGATCGCCGAGCGCGGCTGGGTCGACGCGGACTTCCTCGACCGCCTAACAGGCGAACGCCGGACCCCGTCGGTCGGCAACTGGGTGGTGGATCCCGAGGTGCTGGCAAGCGCGCGGGAGCGACTCCAGCACGCGGTCGAGGCTTCGGGCCCGCTCGGACTCGACGTCGCCACGTTGCACGACGAAGACCGGGCCGTCCTCGCCACCCTCGACGACGTCCGGGTGGAGGCGGGACGGGCCCGCGCCGCCGCGGCCCACGACCCCCTCGCCGCCCACCCCTACCTGGCCGCGCTCGAAGAGAGCCCGTTCGGGCCACCCACCCCAGAGGACGCGGGCGCAGATCGGGCGGTGGTCCGAGAGCTGGTGCGGCGCGGCACGGTCGTCGAGCGCGACGGGATTTTCTTCGCGGCCACCGCCGTGGAGGCCGCCGCCCGCCGGGTGGCCGAACTCCTCGCGGCCGAGCCCGCCGGCATCACCGTGGCCCAGGTGCGCGATGCGCTCGGGACGACCCGAAAGTACCTTCTGCCCCTGCTCGGGGAGCTCGACGGTCGAGGGATCACGCGCCGGCGGGGCGACGTCCGCGTGGCCGGGCCCCGTCTGCCCGACGGCTCGACGCCCCATTGAACGGGAAGGCACCGAAAGGAACAGAATAGCTCGAAAGCACTGTTCGCGGTGGAAACCCGCAGGTCAGACGGGTCAACGCTCCCCCGGACCCCTTGTGTGGCCGGAGGCACAGGTATATGGTCCGCGCAGCAGGATCACAGGGGGGCAGTGACGTGAGTGTTCAGGAAGCCGAAGTCCTCTGGCAGGCGAAAGCCGCATGTCGGGGACCGCACGCGAACATCTTCTTCCCGCCCTCGCACTTCGAACGCAAGGACGAGAAGGCCGAGCGCGAGGCGAAGGCGAAGACGATCTGCGCGACGTGCGCCGTCCGTGAGCCCTGCCGGGAGTACGCCCTCCGCATTCGCGAGCCGCACGGCATTTGGGGTGGGCTGAACGAGGCCGAGCGACGGGAACTCGTCAACCGCGAGGAGTCCACCCGCCGAACTTGAGGCAATAACGAACGGATTCCGTTCGTTATTGCCTCAAGTTCGTGCAGCGGTCGGGTCGGGTTCGACCACGAGGCGCGGGCTGGGGGCTCGCACGACCCGAACCGGGTCGCCGGCGGCGATAGCGGCCGAGGCCGGCGCGGCCGCTTCGGCACCCCACTCGGCGTCACGGATCTGAACAGTGCCGCGGGCGTCGACCGAGGTCACCGCGATGCCTCGCTCACCGACCATCAAGGTCCGGTCGACGTTCCGGGTGGAAAACCTCACCCGGATCAGGACGGGGAGGGCTCGGACGACAAGGATCGCCAACCCGCCGACCGCGATCACCAGGGCAAGCAGCGGGGGCCGTAGACCGCTGTCATAGAGCAAAAGGCTTCCTGCGACGAAGGGCACGAAGCCGATCACGGTCCATGCGCGTGGCGCGCCCGCCTGGAGGTCGATCGCGACAGCCAGGATCCCGAGCGCTACGAGACCGACGCCGACCGGGTCGGTGGGCAGCACGCCGAAGCCGTAGGCGCTGAGCACGCCGCAGCCGGCGCCACACACCCCCAAGAGGCCAATGCCGGCGGTGAAGAACTCGAATACGACGAGGAGCAGCGCAAGCACGAAAAGGACGTAGGTCGCACCGGGCGTGGCCACGGCGTGCAGGAACTGGGCAACCAGTGGAGGTTCGGTGAACCCGACCTGCACCTCGGAGGTAAGGCGGCGCTGGGGCGTGTCGTTGGTACGCACCACGTCAGTCGGGATCGACAGCCTCCCCCCACCAGGCACCCGGCGACCGTCGAGCGACACGATGAAGTCGCCGAGCGTCGGCGCGAGCAGGTCGACTACGCCGCCCTCGACGGCTTCCTCCGCGCTCATGCGAGGTGTGCCACCGCGGCCGCCCACGGTGGTGCCTGGCACCGCGCCTGACATCGCGGCCGCCTCGACCAGCTCAAACGCGCCGTCGAGCGCCGTTGCCCCCTGGTGCTCCCCCACCCAGACCGCGACCGGGACCTCGGCATGGCGCACGCGGGTGACCAGCCGGTCGAGCATCGCGGGAGCGACTACGCCCCGGTCACTGTCGAGCCTGATCACGAGCACGGCCGCTCCTGCCTGCTCGGCGGCGGTAACGGCGTCACGGACGAAGTCGACGACGACGGGGTCGATGAAGCCCGCCACCTCGATCACCATGACCGCCACGTTGGCTTCCTCTTCTTGGGCTGCGGTGACGGGTGAGATCCAGCCCGACGACAAGAGGGCGGTTCCTACCAGCAGAGCAGCCGTGATTAGCCTGCGAATGGCTCCGTCTCTTCTTTCTTCTATCTCTCGCGAGAGGGGGGAACTGTTGGACCCTGCCGGCTTCTGCAGCCGGGCCCGGCTCCTCATCGTTGCTGGCAAGGGCGGTGTCGGCAAAACGACAGTCTCGGCGGCCATCGCTCGGATGGCCTCTCAGGCGGGATTGTCGACCCTCATCGTGGAGGTCGAGGGCAAGAGCGGCCTCAGTCGAATCTTTGGTCGCCCCGACCCGCTCACCTACGAGGAGGTCGTGCTTTCCGCGGGCGGAGGCCCGGACGGCGCGGCCGACATCCGCGCCCGCACCCTCACCCCCGACGACGCGCTGATCGAGTACCTCCACGACCACGGCATGCGGCGCATCTCGAAGCGGCTCACCGCCTCGGGCGCTCTCGACGTCGTCGCGACCGCGGTGCCCGGCATCAAGGACATCCTCGTGCTCGGCAAAGTGAAACAGCTCGAGCGGGCGGGGGTGGCCGACCTCGTCGTGCTCGACGCGCCTGCTGCCGGTCACGCAGTTACGTTCCTCACGAGCGCGCGCGGCCTCGTCGATGCCGCCCGCGTCGGCCCCATCCGCGCCCAAGCGCAGGACGTGGTCGACATGCTCTCAGATGCCGACCGGTGTCAGGTCGTGCTCGTAACCCTGCCGGAGGAGACGCCGGTGAACGAGGTGGCCGAGACCGCCTTCCAACTCGAAGACACCGTCGGCATCAAGCTCGGACCGGTGGTCGTCAACGGCATGTACAGCGTGCTCGACGGCCTCGACAACGATCCCCGGGCGGTTGCCGAGGCGGCGCGGGTGTCGGTCGACGACGACCAGGTCGAGGCGCTCCGCGAGGCGGCCACGTTCCGGCGCGGGCGGCAGCGGCTGCAGCACGAGCAGCTGGCCCGGCTGGCGAACACGCTCCCGCTCCAACAGTTGCACCTGCCGTTCATGTTCACACCGGAGATCGGCCGGGCCGAGCTGGAGGCCCTGTCCGAAGCCCTCGGCGACGAAGTCGGCAAGCTGTGATGCGGGACCTGGCCACCGACCGTTCAGTCGTCGTGTGCTGTGGCTCGGGCGGGGTCGGTAAGACGACGACCGCGGCGGCGATCGCCATGGAGGCGGCGCGTCTGGACCGGAGGGCGTGCGTGGTGACGATCGATCCCGCGAAACGTCTCGCTGACGCGCTCGGACTGGAGTCACTGAGCAACACCGCACATCGCGTCGAAGGTCCGTGGTCGGGCGAGCTGTGGGCGCTGATGCTCGACACCAAGAGCACGTTCGACCACCTCGTCAACGAGTACGCGCCGACCGCGGAGCAGGCTGAGCGGATCCTGGAGAACCGCATGTACCGCAACCTGTCGTCGGCCCTGTCGGGCACCCAGGAGTACATGGCGATGGAGAAGCTGCACGAGCTCGCCGACGACCCGCGCTTCGACGTGATAGTCGTCGACACGCCGCCGACTCGCAATGCCCTCGACTTCCTCGAGGCGCCCCGGCGCCTGACGCGCTTTCTCGAGAATCGGATCTTCCGGCTGTTGATGATGCCGACGCGCGCCTATCTGCGTGCCGTGGGCGTCGCGACCCAAGCGTTCTTCCGCACGATCTCGCGTGTGGTCGGCAGCGAAGTCGTCGACGACGCTGTCGCGTTCTTCCGCGCCTTCGAGGGCATGGAGGAAGGCTTCAGGAGGCGCGCCGAGCAGGTACAGCAGCTCCTCGAGTCCGACCGCACCGCGTTCGTGCTCGTCACCTCGCCGCGCCGCGACGCGGTCGAGGAAGCCGGCTTCTTCGCCACCAAGCTGCACGAGTCCGGCATCGAGGTCGACGCGCTCGTAGTCAACCGGCTTCATCCTCACTTCGGGTCGCCCGGGATGGACGTCCCCGACGGGCTGGGCGACCTGTCGCGCAACCTGTTCGAGCTCCGGGCCATCGCCGCCCGCGAGGAGCAGCACTTCGAGGCGTTGGCAGGTGAGGTGGCGCCCGCGCCGGTGGCGCGCGTGCCGTTCCTCGCCGATGACGTGCACGACCTCGACGGACTCGAGGTTGTCGCCGGCTACGTGTTCTCGGACTGAGCGAGCAGCGCGGCGGCGGCGTCTTCGCGGGTTTCCGCGACGGTGACGATCCGGTCGAACCCGGTCGTGTGCAGCAGACGCGTCAACGTCGGGCGATTGCAGCAGACCGCGACGTCGCCGCCGAGCTCTCGGGAGCGACGGATCCCGTTGATGAGCGCGCCGAGGCCAGCCGAGTCGACGAACGGCACACTCGACATGTCGATGAGGAGGCGCGGCGCCTGGGAGGCCAGCTCGGCGAGCGACTGCCGGAACTGGCTCACCGTGAACGCGTCGAGTTCTCCTACCGGGCGACAGACGACATACCCGTCTGCCTCCTCCAACTGGATGTCGAGCACATGAACTCCTGTACGGATGGAGCGCCGGGTGTCCCCGCCCCTCGGCGCCGAGGCTGCGACTGTTGGAGCGTAGCAGCCGGGCGGCAGTACCCTTCCCGCCGTGCGCCACGTGCTCATCGCCAGTGACTCCCAGCATGTCCGCGACGAAGTGAAGGCTGTTCTCAGTCCGCGCGACACCACGGTGCGCGAGGTTTCGTCGGGTGTCGATGCTGTGGCCTCGGCCCGGGAGGAGCTGCCTGACCTGGTCGTCTGTGACTCCCAGATCGGCAACATGGGCGGGATGGCGACGTGCCTCGAGCTGCGGCTGGAGGAGTCGGGCGGCCGGCTCGGCCATGTCGCTGTGCTGATGCTGCTCGACCGACGCCCTGACGTGTTCCTGGCGCGCCGAGCCGAAGCCGACGGCTGGATCGTGAAGCCGGTCGACCCGATGCGCCTCCGCCGCGCCATCACCGCGCTGCTCGACGGCGGCACCTACGAGGACCCGTCCTACCTACCGGTGTCGATCGAGGTCCCGGCCCCCGCCCCCGCCTCCGCAACTTGAGGCAATAACGATCGAATTCCGTACGTTATTGCCTCAAGTTCCGGCGCGTCAGCCGTCGGATACCATCGTCGGCTACGGGAAGTAGCGCAGCTTGGTTAGCGCGCAGCGTTCGGGACGCTGAGGTCGCGGGTTCGAATCCCGCCTTCCCGACTTCGATGAAGTCGCATCAGCCCACACCGGAGGAGGCGGCCCGAGCGGTCGAGATCTTGTTGGCCGCCGTCGAGGCCGAATCGGACATCTTCGACGCCCTCGACCAGGTCCGCCCTCTGCATCCCAAGAACAACACCTTCCCCGGCGAGGTGTTCATGCGATTAGCGGCCCGGGCACTGGCCGAAGGCGGCGTCAGCCCTGAACGACCGATCCCGCAGGAAGGTCTGATCGGCACCTACCTTCCCGAAGCCCGCTTCCGGGGGCGTCAACACCAGAAGATCCGTTATGCCGTGCTCGTCGCGGCCGCCACGCATGCTGGCGTGGAAGTCGACCTGTTGGAAGAGGTCGCGTACTGGGACAGCGACGACTTCTGGAGCTACGCCGGTCTCGCAGCAGCCGCCTGGATCAGAGCCATCGCCGACCACAACGATCTGCCGTTGGCCGATCTCGTAGGTCGGCTACGAGAGGCCGCGGGGACCTTCGCCTGACGCCGCCGTCCCCGCGAGGCGCGGCGCTACCAGCGTTCGGAACGGCAAAAGAGGACGCGTGGCTCGCGGTGTCTGGAGCGACCTGCACTTCTACTGCGACATCCTTGGCGTCTTGCCTGACGCGGGCACGAGGAGATCCGCCGCGTCTGGCGTGGGGCGGCCAAGCGCGGTGGCGTTTAACTCGATCACCCGTATATCGGCCCTTCTCCCGCGGGTCGCAGTGCCCGGATTCGACCGAGGTGGGCGGCGACAGGTGCGGTACGAGATCCAAGCCCGACGGCTGCCGGTACGATTGAGCCATGAGCGAGACGAAGTTCCCGTCGTCGGTCGCCGAGCTTGCGCAACGTCTCGCCGGTGCTTCGGGTCCGACGACCGATGACCAGTCACGCTCGGCCGACGGCGAGGTCCTCGACAACCGCGAAGCGGTCCAGCGCTTCCTCGAAGACATCGAGCGGTCGCGTCACGCCAGCGGCGCCTGACGACGGCACTTCATGGCGACGGATGAGCAACCCGAGTTGGACATCGGACGCATCCTCGAAACCCTGGATCGCCATGGCGTTGAGTACCTGATCGTCGGCGGCATCGCCGCAACGATCCATGGAGCGACCAGGCAGACGACCGACTTCGACTGCATGCCGGCACGAGACACCTCGAATCTTCGACGGCTCGCCGGCGCGCTCACCGAACTCGGTGCTCGCCTCCGCGTTGGCGGGATGACCGATGATGAGTCCAAGGCGCTCGGCGTCGTCATCGACGACGTGATGCTGGCCGAGCGCAGCAGACCACCTGGCGAACCGACGCCGGCGACCTGGACGTCTTGACGCAGGTCGCCCATCGCGAGGGCAGACAGTCCTACGACGATCTGATCGACCGGGCGGTGTCGTTGCGTCTCGACGACTACGAGCTCCGGTTGATCAACCTCGACGATCTCATCGCATCGAAGGAAGCTGCCGATCGGGACCAGGACCACGAGGCGCTCCAGGAGCTCCGCCGGCTCCGAGACGGGCGCTGAGCCCACGTCGCCTATCGCGCGCACCGATCTCTCGATCGCTGGAACACGCCCACGCCAAGGAACGGCGCGTCGCGAGCGGCGTAGCTAGGCGGGTCGAAATCTACCCGCGAGCGACGCCACACGTTCTCGATCCTGAGCCTTGCTACACCAGGGTTTGCGATGAGAGCTGTTCAGCGCGGTCGAGGTAGACGCGCAACCCGATCGCCTCGCCGATCGACCCGGACTCCAGCGCGGCATGCACACAGCACGCGAACGCCCAGCCCGCGATGCGTCGCGCATCAAGGTCCAGGCGATCGGCGAACAAGGCGACATGCTCCCGCGCGTCCCGCAGGTCACACCTCGACAGAGAGTGCCCCGCGTCGAACGCGCGATCACCCAGCACCGGATACGGATCGATCGCCAACCACCCACGCTCCGAGAGCACCACGTTCCCCGGTCCAAGATCGCCGTGTAGCAACACTGTGTCCGGAGAAGACGCGCTCAGGGACGTGAACAGCTCGTCCGCCTGCGCGACCACGCCTCGATCCACCGGCGGCTCGAACCGATCGAACCAGTCCCACATCGTCTCGCGGGAGCGCTCCACCAACATCGCGAGTGACTCGAACTCGTCCTCCACAGGAGGTTCGACTGCGTGGAGCTCAGCGAGCATCGACGCAACAGCCTTGGTCGCCGCCGCGACGTCGAGGTCATCACCGTTCGTGCCGGGCACGCACCGCTCGAGCAGCAGGGCCTGACTCGCCTCGTCGGCGTCGAAAAGTCGCGCCGCTCCGCGACCAGCCCAGTGTTGCAAGCCCTTGGCCGCCCAGGGATTGCGATGACCAGGACACTCCACCTTCAACACTGCGTCGCTGCCGTCCGCTCGACGTACCGGAGCAACCCACCCGACATTGCCACCCGGCTCGAACGGGGCACCCACCTGCAGCTGCCAGGCACTCGCCGCGTCAGCGACCAGACTCGGCAGTCGCGCCAGCCACTCGCGTCCGACATCGCCGAACGCCGCGACGACGATGTGCGCCAGCCGATCTGGAATTCGCAGCGCAGTCACGCATCAGCCCCTTGGTCTCCGGCCGCATCCTGGCACCGGTCGGCCAGGACTCTGTCAGGAGTCTGGCAAGGTGCACTGGGCGGTCGGCTCACTGGATCATCGACTGGATCGAAGACTTAGCCACGGAAGGCGCTCCGGGTTTACCGGTCTGCCTCAGAGCTTCCGCGCTTCGGCTCGGTATCTCGGCCGAGTCTGACCCACGTAACCGCTCCGAGGACCACACATCGCGCGTGGGATATCGCTCGCTCGCGAGTGCTGTACAGCCCGCGCGATCGGCACGTACGCGATGGTGTGCGGAGCTACCGAGGAGCACTTGCGACCGGCGCGCGATCGCCACTCATGAGTCCTCAGGTCCGAGAGTCGTCGGTGGTAGACAGGACCTCGGCAGCCCAGTCCTTGAAGCTGGCGAGCGCGCTGCGGAGTCGATTGTCGGAGCCGTCGTCGGCGACGAGACCGGGTGCTGCTGCAACTTGTGTCCTCGGGGTCGGGACGCTGAGGTCGCGGGTTCGAATCCCGCCTTCCCGACTTCGATGAAGTCGCGTCAGCCCACACCGGAGGAGGCTGCCCGCGCACTTACTGGGGACGCGACGACCTCTGGAGCTACGCCGGTCGTATCAGGAGAGCGAACGAAGGCGGAGTCCGCGGACTCGCTTGAAGTCTCGAGTATTGCGGGACGCGAGCTCAAGCTTGTGTTCGAGTGCGGTCGCGGCGATCAGTGCATCGGGGAGGCGGAGGCCGACCTCTCGACGCGCTCGACCTGCCCTTTCCGCGATCGACCGGTCGACTGGGACCTCGGGGCCGAAAGCCCTCAAGATCGCCGCGCCGGTACCACACGTTTTCGCGGCAGTGATTGCCTCAAGTTGAGGGCGACACGATGGTCAACACTGGGCATTTGCCGAACGGGCCGTGTCCTCGTGACGCCACAGGCGGACAATCGACCGTGGATCAATAGACACAGAGGGGGCACCTATGGCGGAAGTACGGCCTCGGGCAGAGGTAGAGGCGGAGATCAAGGAGACGCTCGGGTTGGTGCCGAGCTTCTTCGGACGGATCCCCGACAGCCTGCTCGATCTCGAGTGGGAGACGATGAAGCGGCTCGAACTGGGCGAGACGCTGATTCCCAACAAGTACAAGGAGCTGATCGGCGTCGCGGTGCACTCCGAGACGAAGTGCCGCTACTGCACGATCTTCCATCAGGAGGCGGCGAAGTTGTTCGGCGCCACGGACGAGGAGATCCAGGAGGCGGTGCACTTCGCCAAGTTCACCGTGGGCTGGAGCGTCTATCTCAACGGGATCCGCGAGGACTACGACCAGTTCGCGGACGAGCTCACCCAGATTGGGGGCTACCTCAGCGAGAAAGCCCAGGCTTGAGAGTCGAGCGGGCCGGCGTCGCGTCGTTCCAGTTGACCCTGCACGGCTACGAGCTCGCTGCCCTCGTCTCCGCCGCCCGGTGGGTGGCCGAGGGCGGCGAGGGCGACCTCGCGCCGGAAGCACGGGAGAGCCTGCAACAGCTCCTCGACGCCTACGACGCCCAACTCGCGAACTTGAGGCAGTAGCCCGAGTATGGAAACGTGCCCCGCTCGTAAGCGGTTCGGGCCGGAGGCCCGATCAGCGCGGCTTCGAGGCGAGCAGCGAAGACGTGAGGTATGGGCTCAAGTCTGGCGCCAGTGGGAGAGGTCGCGGGCGGCCGGGGTTTCGAGGCGCGTCCCTGCCCGCCGGACCCAGGACGGGGAAGCCCGCCTTGGCGTGCGGCTGGACCGGACTGGAGATCCCGAGGACCGGCGTATCGGAGCGGGTCTACATTGTCGCGGCTCAACCTGACTTTGGAGTGGTTCGCCCCCGGAATCCGGGGGCTAACCACTCCAAAGTCCTCACCGGCCCAGAGCGGCGAGCACGGCCTACCGCACAGGACTTCCAGTAGTTGTTGAGATTGTCGAGGTTCCACTGACGAAGGAGGTGCAGCTCCGGATCGAGGCCGAGTTGGACGGGCGCAGCGCGGTGTTGCGCAGGAGTGATGACGAGGACGGCAACGGTGCCGATCAAATACCGGGCGCCGGGTGGTGTTGCGATCCCCCTATACAGCTTGGCCGGATGGAGATAACGGCAGGTCTCCTGTGAGCTGACCGCCCGACTTGTTGGTCGAGCGCAACACCGCCGCGAGCGCGTTGTCAGCCATGGAGATTGGGACAGTTGAACCGGCAAGATGCGCCCATGAAAGTGGCTGTTGCCGGCATCGCTCTATGTCTTGTCCTCGCAGGGTGCAGCGACAGCGACTATCAGAGCGGCGCGACGACCGCCTCGATCGACAGGTCCACGACGTTCCCAAGCTCGACCTCGACGACCACACGCGCGGACGCTGAGGAGATGGCGCTCGTGGAGCGGTTCCGCGCCTTCGCGAGAGAGCCGAGTGCCCACACCGGGGCAGCCGCCGGCTTCGCTCCGAGCGTCGACGTCGGACTGGGCAGCGAGATCCTCACGACCATCGACGAGGCGGAGCTGACCTCTGCTGAGCGCTGGGTCGTTGACCGCGAGCCTGGATTCCGCGGCTACGCAGGACCTTTCGACGTGCTGTCGAAGGCCGCGACCGCCGGAGAGATCGCCATCACCATCGGTGACCACCCGCACTGCGCGTCGCCACCGGTGCCGCCGCCCGATCGCGTCACCGACCTCCGACGCATCAGCTACCAGCCTGAGCTACCCGCGGATGCGAGCTGCCTTCAGTGGTGGACCGTCGACCTCTTTGTCGACCAGGCAGGCCTGATCCACGCAGTAACCCTCGACCTCTGGGAGCCGTAGACGTCCACTCGGTGACGATCGCGATCGGCAGATAGGAGCGGCTCACGCTGCAGTCGCGGCGCGATGTGCTAACGGTCGTGGAGCTTTGTGGATCGCATGTCGAGGCCGCGTTGCTGTGGAAGCGACCGGGTACTCGAGCCTGTCGGGTTCGGCGCGCTGCAGCCGGACCTTGTTCGGTCTGCTACGCAACGCTGTGGTGGTCGGCGAGCACGTCTTCGACGATGCGGCGTGTCCATCGCGCCCAGTCCGACTTCGACTGGAGACCGTCAGCCAGCGCGGTAAGTGCCCCCCAGAGTCTCCAGCCACGGGCTCGTGCCCAGGTGGATTCGTCCAGTTGAAGGCTGGCCCGGAACGCGGCGCGGCTGTCGGATGACAGGAACCCCCAGGCGATCTCGGTATCGAAGGCGGCGTCGCCGACGCCCGAGCAGCCGAAGTCGATGACAGCACGAAGGCGACCATCAAGGACCAGCAGGTTGGCGGGGCTGACATCACCGTGAATCCAGACCGGCGAACTACCTCCGGGCGCTGCAAGGGCGGCATCCCACACGTCGGTCGCCGCGTGGGTGTCGATCTCGCCGTCCAGCGCGTCGATCGCAGCACGCGTCTCCTCGTCACGAGAATCCAACGCCCCGCCGCGAAAGAAGCTTCGGTCGCTGGGCGGTGGGCCGCCGGCTGGGTCGATCCGGTGGAGAGCCGCGAGAAACCCACCGAGGTCCGCAGCGAAATCGCGAAGATCCGAGATGCTCTCGCCAGCCGCGGGTGTCCCGGGTAGCCACCGATAGATCGACCACGGCCACGGGTAGCCAAACCCAGGCTCGCCTCGCGCCAAGGGCTCGGGGATCGGGAGGGGAAGCTGGGCCGACAAGATCGGCAGCCACTGGTGCTCTTTGTCGACCTGGGCGGCGTAGCCCTCGGCGGCTGGGAGACGAACCGACATGGTGTCGCCGAGACGGAACGTGACGTTGTCCCAGCCGTTCATCGCTAGCTGCGTGACGGGGAGTTCAGCCCACTGCGGGAACTGAGCGGCGACCAGCCGCGCCGCGAGGGCCGCACTGATCTCCTCTCGCTCCATTTGCAACACGATTGCATCGTCGCGAGCGGGACCGGAGTGTCGAGGTTAGAAATCAGGACCCGAGGGTGGCGTCCAGCCGGCGCCGCACCTCCTTGAGGAACTCCTTTTGCGCAGCCTTCGGTAGGGCTCCGACGGGTAACGGGATCGGCGTGCCCCAGTCCTTGCCGTCTCGCACGTCGGCGTGCCGCGACGTCTTCGATTGGTGGAAGTGGAGGAAGGCGCGACCTTTGGCGTGGAAGTTGGCGCGGCCCTTCGACGTGAGCTCTGGCCATGTGCGCAACACTGCGAGTACCGGCTCGAGTTCGTCGTTGCCGCGCCGCCCGTCGAGCTCGTACACGACCATCTTGGGGGCGCGTCGCCGCCAAGCCTGTTCGAGTACCTCGGTGAGGAGCGCACGGGAGGCGCGGCGGAGGTCGACAGTGATGCCGGAAAGCCGTTTACCCCACCAGAGCTCCTCGACGGCGCGACTGTTCATGGCCACCGCGGGCGGGACGTCGGTCTCGGCGAGCATCACGTTTAGGTGGGTGTCATCTGGAACGGTGGCGAAGACCTTCCCGCGCACCCGGAACGACGACATGCCGTGATGGGGCGCCTCCTCCACCTCCAGCAGTCCGAACGCGATCTCCCTGACGTCCCCAAGCGTCATCATGCACCGAACGGTACCGAGCCGAGGTGACAACGCGCCCATCCCACACAACACGCCGCCTCCGTCTCCTTCCATGGCGCCGAGACGTTGATGCAGATCGCCAGATAGCGCGGACCACATCGTGATACCCGCAGGTTGCTTCGCGGACGCGAGCAGGCCGCGCGGTCCAGGCGAATGCCCGACCTAGGAAGTTCTGGCGATCTCCGTACCGTCCGCGTTCCGCGCCACGGCAGCGGTAACGCGTCCCGGCTGGACTATGTCGACGAAGCCGCCATTTGACGCATCGAGGAACCGGCTCTCGTCCTGTCCGAGGATAAGCTCTACTTCGCAGGCGCACGGGACAACGCCCCATACTGGCGTGACGCGCTCCGTCCTGGAGGGGTCGTCACCGTGGATTTGGAAAGAACCCCCTGACTCCAAGCGCATCGCGGTTCCAGGCTCAGCCGTCAGTTTCCCGTCTTCGAGCACATAGGGCAACCGGTCGCACCCACCGACGCTGCCGAGTTCCTCGCCGGTGTCAGGGTCCAAACCGACGGCATCGAGACACAACTCGGACTGCCTCAGCGTCGTGGTTGACCCGTGTATCTGCACCGAGCCGGTGGCGGTGGCGCGCAATACCACGGTCACAGACGGCCGCTCCACGCGGGCCAACTCCGCCGACGTCGTGACGGGTTCGGGGAAGGCGACATCGGATCCTGGGCTGCCCGCCTCATCACCTCCCCCACAGGCCACCAACAAGCCGCCAGCCAACAGCAGCGCGAGAGCCAACGCGGGGACATACGGCGGCCGCTGCCGCCTTCTCGAGCCCGGAACAGGTCGCCGCATCAGCACACTGTGCCCCGTTTCCAGCCAACAGGGAGATGGGGTATGGGAGTTCAGCTGTGGGCTCGTCGATCGGTGGCCGTCGAGAGCTTGCATAGCTGAGCGCCGCCCTGGCCTAGAGGCAGAGCCAAAGAGACCCGTATTCGAGGCGCGGCGTGCTGCAGGCGTTCTCTTGGCGGACGTCGAAGCTCAGGAGGTGTTCGGTCTCGGTGGTATCGAGCTCCTCATCGTGCTTCTGGTCGTCGGAGTGCCTCTCTTTGGCGCTGTCGACGCCGCGCTGAAGCCCGATGCCGCGTTCCGGGCGGCGGGGCAGAGGAAGCTGTTGTGGATACTCCTTCAGGTGGTGGGAATCTTGGTGTTTGGCTTGGGGCTTCTCGCCAGCGGCATCTACTTCCTCGTCGTTCGCCCCAAGGTGATGGCTGCCGGAGCGACGTAGGCCGCCCACCCAAACTTCACTTGGTTAGTGGCTTGGGGGCAATGAAGAACGGCAGATAGGAGCGGGGTCCCCGGGTCGAAGGTGGTCGCGTGCTTATCGCCGCGAGCACCTTCGATCAGGACATCACGTACTTCGGAGCCTGAGGTCCGCTGGAATGTCGGCTCTTGGCTACCGAGCGGCCATGGGGTTGGCATGGCGGATCAGGTAGATGGCGACGGCTAGCGCCGCGGCGACGAGAGCGGCTGACAGCAGAATGCCAGGCCATGTGCTGGCCAGGGCCTCTACAGAACACGTTTGAAGGGTCGCCCCGGCATCGCCGATGGCGCTGGTTGACGTGTCATCTCGGAGCGGAGGGGCGCCGAGCGGAGGGCCGGTGCTGGTGGACGTGCACTCCGAGATGGTGGGTCCGAACCACAACAAGACGAGCGGGGCGGCGAGGCCGCCCGGGACAACGAGGGTGCCGAGCCACTTCTGGCGTTGTGTCCAGGCCGAGGAAGACCAGAGCAGAGCGACCCCTATGAGCCAGCCGGCTCCGGGGATGACGAATGCGCCTCCCATGAGGAAGCCCACTGCGGCGATCTCGTGGAGGCGCGGCTCGGCGCGGCGGGGTGGCGCCGCTTCGGCGACGATCTCTTCCGGATCTCCCAGGCCTTCGAGGACGTTGAGGATCTCGGTTTCGGACACGGCGTCGCTGCCGTGAGCTACCGCGAGGTGTTCCTCGATCGCTTCGACAAGTTCGTGGCGCTCTCTTGGTGGGAGGTGCCGGGCAGCAGCCTCCAAGCGGGCCAGGTACTCGGCGGCGAGTGGGTGCAGCCCGGTCGTGTTCGGCATCACGGCTTCCCCTTGTTCAACACGTTGTCCACGGCGTCACGAAAGCGGGTCCACTCGGCCCTGAAGGATTCGAGGGCGGCACGGCCTTCTTTGCTGAGGGAGTAGTACTTGCGAGGTGGTCCGGTCTTGGACTCCCGCCACTCGGTGTTGACGAATCCCTCTCGTCGCATCCTCGACAAGAGGGGGTAGACCGTTCCTTCGCTAACCACCATGCCGTCCATCCCTCCCAGGGTGCGCACGAGCTCGAAGCCGTACCGGTGCTGTTCGGCCAGCACGGCGAGAACGCAGTACTCCAGGGCTCCACGCCGCAACTGTGCGACGAGCTTCTCCCCGTCTGGCATGCACTACACGGTACCTGGCTATACCAAGTAGCTGCAAGCTGCCCTGGGTGGCAAGGGCATTCCGATGCTGGGGACTCCGTAGACGAGCGCGATCACCCGTATAACGGCAGATCTCCCGCGACCTGACCACTCGCTTCCGGGCCGGATGGGAACTGCCGCGAGCGCGGCCGGCGCCACGGGCAGAACCAGCAGCAGTAGCCGCGCGGGGCGTCTCGTTCTATATCGCCCAAGCCGAATCGATCACATGTAGAGCGAACTCTCCGGCGCGGCGGTGCCGTTGCTTGTTGTCAGCGAAGGCCGGATGTGGCGGTTGTCCTCGCCAGTAAGCGAGTGCTTCTTCGATGATGGGATGCCACTCAGCACCGAAGGACTGCTTGGCGTAGTCTCCGGCCTTTTCCTTGGAGATGACTTGGCCGGTGGCGATCGTGTGGTGGAGGCGTGGCGGGCCAAGGACGGTCCACGAGGTGGCCCACCGTGCCGGCATCCACGGCGCGTGCGGTGGCTTGCCGCTCATCGTGGCTACCGCACAGGACTTCCAGTAGTTGTTGAGATTGTCGAGGTTCCACTGACGAAGGAGGTGCAGCTCCGGATCGAGGCCGAGTTGGACGGGCGCAGCGCCGCGCAGAGCGATGCCGTGGTCGGCAAAGGTCTTCCACACGACCGGGTTCACGTCGAAGCCTGCACCGCAGTCGAAGCCGAGGCCGTGATGAGAGGCGATAGGTGCGATCTGAGTCACAGGTCGCCGCAGTTGGTCAGCAGCGACATAGACACCGTTGCAGGTGCCCGGACCCGCGGTTCGGCCTCTGATTAGGGCAGGGATCCCCGTGCGGATGCCGGAAGCCAGCTGTGCGATGCGAGCCCGTCGGCAGTCACCGTGCTGTGCCGCGTCGAGAACCGCGATGAAGTCGAGGTCGCTGCGATCAGGGCGGAAGTCGCCGAGTGCCGCGGAGCCAACGACGTAGAAGCCGACCAGACGATCCGTGAAGAGTCGATCCGCGACGGCGAGAAATCGTGCTGCGTTGCGTTCCGCCAGCGGGTGCATCCGGGAAGTGTGGCGCGATGGAGTGATGAGGTCGACTGGGCCGACTCGAGCGAAGTAGACCGCGCGGTCTAGGCGCGTGCCGACTAGGAAGTTCTGGCTACCTCGGCGCCGTCCGACATCGCATCACCACATTGTGCCTCGTCTGATCCAAACCGAGCGATGCAGAAAGGCTGTCCGGTGGTGTCATCACGCGACTCGCGGTCGAGTGCAAACAGCGGGGAGCGTGATCGCAGGGTCGTCTAATGCCGGGGGCTGCAGAGCCGGCGGTACGGAGGGGCGAAGGAGTCCCGTCTGGCGCTACAGGCTGACAAGTCACGCGTGAGTCGGCCGGAAGGCGTTAAAGCAATGGGAACCGGTATCCTCGATGTCCATTGGTGCGTGGGCCACCAGGTGCTCAGCGGCGGCTACTTCCGCGAACTTCGGCGCCGCGATGAACAAATTCACATCAAGACAATTGGCACGCTGACGATTGGACAGGACACGTCCGTGGAGGATGTGAAGGATGTCGTCGACGCCATCTGGTTCCTCGGTCGATTTGAAGCACCGGATGAGGTGAGGCTGGACCGCCCGGATCAGGCACCACTCCCGCACCGTCGACGGTGTCAAGACGGACCACAGCATTGGGCTCGTCTGGTACGACCGGTATGAGCTCGCGAAGCGCGTAGAACTCGCCGTCCTGACGGACCTAACCGTCAAAGGCATTTTGGTGTTCGGGTCCGACGTCACCGCGGACCTGGTCGAAGGCGCGTTCCGCTCCATTCGGATACGCGGCGCCGTCGTCGCGTCGCATGAGGTCCGAGAGGCCGTCAATCGGCTCAAGCTCCTCGAGCCGTAGGCATCCGAGCACAGTTGATGACCGACCACTGATCCTCAGAACTGCTGAGTCGGGAGCGACCCCCGCGGTCCGCTCTCCGGCGGAGTCGCCGTCGGTGCGCGAGGCTTTGCGCATGAACACTCGACTCGATGAGCTGGGCGTGGCCGGTTACCTCGACCCGGACGCGCGCGAGCGGCTCGCCGATCTCGACGTCGACGCTGTCCACTCCATAGGCATCGCCGGCGCCATCACTCCCGAGCTCCTGGTTCGCATCCACGAACTTGGTCCGACTGCGGTTGCGGAGTTCGCGCACACCGTCGTCTCGGGGCCGCTCGATCCTGACGACCTCCAGGAGATCCTCCAGCACGACCCCGCGCACGTGCGCTCCGTCGCCTATGCGAGCGGCAAGGCACCCTTCGATAACTCTCGCCAGGTCGTCGACCTACTCCGCCAAGCCTGAAAACCAGGCGCCACGGCGAACGACGAGTCCGACGCTCCATCGCGTTCGCGCCGCGGCGCCGACTATGACTGGCTCTACTCGACGACGGCGGACCCGTCGCTTGTACGCGCCTTGTTCACCCGCGGTCACGTCTGGGGGCCCTACCACGTCTCCTCCGTCGGGCAAGCACGTCAGCGAGCATCGCTTCGCCGATGGCCTCGATCCGCGCCTCCGCGGAGTCGTCGTGAGATAGGCAGCCGAGATCGGTGAGAAAGCGATCCATGCTCTTGAGGACACCGATGACACCGGCGCTCCCGTTCTTGGCATACGGACGGTGGAAGGTGTGGGCTCCGTCGAACTCGACGAGTTCGCACGAGTGACCTGCGGCGATCAGCGCCTCAGCCAGACGGCGCGTCCGACTGATCGGCGCCATCGTGTCGCGACGGGCGTGCAGGACAAGAAGCGGCGGTGGTGCAGCGTCGGCGTTCGCGGCTTTCGCTGGCCACGTCGTGTCGATGACGGCGTTGATCAGTACGACCGCATCAGGCTGGCACCAAGCGCCGAACTGTTCGAGCGGAGGGTCGAATGCTGTCGCCCCGGCGAGCAGTCCGCCTGCCGAGAAGCCAACCGCGGCAACACTCTTGACTTCGTGTCCCGCGCTTGCGCGGATCCACGCGATGGCCGCCTGCGCGTCAGCAACGCAGTCAGAGACATGGCGCGATTGGCTCGGGAGCAGGCGATAGGCAGCGCTCGCGGCCACCATCCCTCGAGACGCGAAGTACTCGCACTCCGGGTGGAAGTAGTCCGGCGAGCCGCTGGTCAGTCCGCCGCCGTGAAAGAACACAACAGCCGCCTCAGGGCTGGGTGCTGCCGGCTCGAAGATGTGAATCGGCAGGTCGATCGCGTCGGCGGTGCGATAGACGCTCGTGCGTACCTCGACCTCAGCCACTGCGACATCCTTGCCTCCGCTACGACGCCGTGGCTACTGCAGACGCAACTCATACCTCGGCAGTGTCCGGCCCGGGATCGAGTTCGACGGAGCGTCTCCGACTCGGACTGCGCCCATCCGTGCGTAGAAAGGAGCGGCACCGGGGTCCGAGTCAATGCGAAGTGCAGGGATCCCGTGCTCCCGCGCTGTACGCACAAGGTCGTCGAAGAGTTGTCGTCCGACGCCTCTGCCGATGAACGCCAAATCGACAAAGAAGAAGCAAACCTCGCTGTGGATCTCGTTACCGCCGCCAATGGCGTAGAAGCCCGCCACTTCACCGCCGTCGCTCTCGGCGACGCGCACGGTGAGTCGGTTCAAATCCTCCGGAGTGACTGTGAGCTCGGCACGGCAGGCGTCGAGGAACTCGTCGTCGTATCCCCAGTGGCCTTTCGAGCGGAGAGCGAGGTCACTCAGCATCTCGCACTCCTCGGTGCGAGCGGATCGAACGAGCATCGGATGCAGTCTGCTCGACGCGTTGTTCTTGCGCGACAAGAGGGACATCTAGCCTCGTTCCGTACGGCTTCGTCTGACTGGAATCCTGGAATAGCGTCGGTCCCGCCATGCGCGTCGAGTTGAACGCGAGCTACGAAGTCGAGCCAGTCTCAGCGAGGGCTAAGCGCGGCGGAATCGGCGCCGAGCTCGGTGTCTATGACGATGTATTCCTGTGCCTGTCACCGGGAGAGCCCTGGTTGGAGCACGGCATCATCGAGCATCGCTACAAGGAGCTGTGCCCCACGGCGTACACGGCAATGATCGAACGCTGGGGTCATACGGTCCAGGGGCCGCGTCGATACTCGGTTACCGCGTTCCTGACGCGGGCTTGGAGCCAGCTGGCCCGCGACGGAGTGCTGGCAGCCCAGCTCGGCCCCGCCACTGGCCTCTATCGCCACAGCACCAACACCAAGATCTTGTACTGGGCGCTTCCCCCTGGCCCCGACGTCGAGTGGACCCGCACCTGGGCCGAATTCGCAACTGATCTCTCGATCAGCCCCGATGACTGGTCCCTTCCGTGAGCGTCGGACGGGACGGCGCGGATCGCGGGCCGCCTCCTTGCAGACGCCGGGGTGGAGGCGAGATGGCCATCGATGCAGTCGTCGCCACCGCTACGCGCCACTGACAACGACAGAGCGTGCCATCGAGTTAGGTGCCTTGCCGTTCGGCGATAGCCCGTGACGATGTCTGGGCCAGCTGGACCCGTGAGGTGATGCCCAGCTTGGTGTAGATGTGGGTGAGGTGGG
>CAZWDB010000073.1:0-22012 GCA_964632885.1 uncultured Acidimicrobiales bacterium
TGATCTGCATGTGGTCCACGTGGTCCCGGTTCCAGATCGGCTCGAAAGTGGCGTTGGCGAAGCGGAAGACGAGCATGTTCTGCACCGTCTCCTTCCCGAGATAGTGGTCGATCCGGTAGATCTGTTCCTCGGAGAAGACCTCGTGAAGGGTGGCGTCGAGGGCGCGCGCGCTGGCCAGGTCGCGACCGAAGGGCTTCTCGACGATGAGTCGCCGAAAAGCCGCCGCCCGCGGCGGGCGCGCGAGGCCGGCCGCGCCCAGCGCTTTGGCCACCGGACCGAACATCTGGGGAATCGTGGCGAGGTAGTACAAGTGGTTCCCGCCCGTCCCGTGTTCGCGGTCGACGTCGGCGAGAACCCGCGTGAGCGCCTCAAACGTGGCCGTGTCGGAGTAGTCGCCCACGACGTACCGGAACGAGCGCGTGACGTCGCGCCACGCGTCCGAGGGGTCGGAGACCGCCTCGAGGGCGCGCTGGCGAAACTCGGCGTCGGTCATCTCTGTGCGGGCGACACCCACGACAGCGAACGCGGGTGGAAGCGCGCGCCGCTGGGCGAGCCGCTCCAGCGCAGGCATCAACTTTCGGGCGGTGAGGTCGCCGGACGCACCGAAGACGACCAGAACCGACGGCGGGGCTCGTCGGTCGGACTCGAGCCCCTCGAGGAGGGGGTTGTCGGTCAGCGCTCCTCCTCAGCCTCCGCTTCGGCCGCGCGTGCCTCGGTGAAGAACTTGTGGCCTCCGAATTGGTTCCGGAGGGCGGCCACTATCCGCGCCGCGAACTTCTCGTCGTCCCTCGAGGAGAAGCGGGCGAAGAGGGAGGCGGTGATCGCCGGCGCGGAGATGGACCGCTCGACGGCCTCCTGGACGGTCCAGCGTCCCATGCCGGAGTCCTCGACGTACCCCTGGATCTGCTCGAACTCGTCAGCGTGCTCGAGGGCGAGTTCGGTGAGCTCCAGAAGCCACGAGCGCACGACCGATCCGTGGTTCCACAGCGCTGCGACCTGATGGAGGTCGAGGTCGAGCTCGTCCGCGGCTTCCAGCAGCGCGAAGCCTTCCGCGTAGGCCTGCAGCATGCCGTACTCGATGCCGTTGTGGATCATCTTCACGAAATGGCCCGCGCCCGACGGCCCTACGTGCGCGTAGCCGTCCTCCGGAGCAAGCGCCGCGAACACCGGGTCGAGAGTGGCGACTGCGTCAGTGTCGCCCCCGATCATGAGGCAGTAACCGTTGCGGAGTCCCCATACCCCGCCTGACACCCCGCAGTCGAGCAGGTGGATTCCGTGCTCGCGAAGGTGCTCCGAGGCGCGTTGGGCCTGTCGGTACTGCGAGTTGCTGCCGTCGACGATGGTGTCGCCCGCGCGGAGCAACCCGTTGAGGTGTTCGATCGTGGAGGTGGTGGCTGCGCCGGAGGGCACCATCAACCACACGGCCCGCGGCGGCTCGAGCTTGGCGACGAGGTCCTCGAGGTCTCGCGCGCCGACGGCGCCCTCCCGTACCGTTTCGGCGACTGCCTCGGCGTCGCGGTCGAAGCACACCACCTCGTGGTCGCGCTCGAGGAGCCGTTTGGTCATGTTGGCGCCCATCCGCCCCAGGCCGACCATGCCGACACGCATCACGCCACCTCCTGGATGTGGTCCGCACCCACTCGCAAGACCCGGCGACCGTGGCTGCGCAGGCTCTCCAAGTCGCCGAGGGCCTGCGCGGCGATCAGAGTGGCGAAGTCGTAGCCGAAGCCGGGAACCTCGATCGCGGCGGTGGGGTGGTTGGGAACCACCTGCACCGCGACGACGCTCGGTGGCCCGCCTTTGTGGAGCTGCCCGGTGGAGTGCAGGAACCGAGGGCCGTAGCCGACGGTCACTGGAGCGCCTCCGAGGTGGTCGCGCACCCGCTCGCGGAGAGTCGCCAGGGCGTCGTCCTGGCCATACGGGAGATAAACCTGCAGCGAGACGTAGTCGCCGTCGACTACCTCGTCCTCGAGCCACGCGAGGGTGCCGGACGGGCTCGCCGCCGGCTCGGAGGGGAGCGGCAGCCGTTCGAGTACGTGGGCGGTGTTCGCCTTGGACTCGGCCACGTTCGGCTCGTCGAACGGGTCGATGCCCAGCACGTGACCTGCCGCGGCGGTCGCCAGTTCCCAGCGGAAGAACTCTGCGCCCAATTGGTCGGGGGAGCTCAGATCGACCGTAACCACGTGGCGGTCACGACCGGTCTCCGGTTCGGTCGTGGGAACCGGGATGCAGCCAGTGCCGCGTTTGCCGGTCGACTCGGCGACGAGTTGTTCGACCCACAAGCCGAACGCGGCGAACGCGGGTGGGACGACGATCGTCAACTTGTCGCTTCCGGCGGAGGCGGCCTGCCCGAACGTCGCGCCGAAGTCGACCGCCGCCTCCCGGTCGACGGCGAGGGCGGCGTCGCACAGGGCGGCAATGTCGTAGCCGGCGAGCGCGGCGGGAACGAGCCCGAAGTAGGAGAGGACTGAGTAGCGTCCTCCGATGTCGGGGGGATTCTCGAACACGCGTCGGAATCCACGGTCGGCGGCGAGGCGAGCCAGGGGTGAGCCGGGATCGGTGATGGCGCAGTACCGGCTGCCGTCGGCTTGCCGCTCCCAACAGTGCGCGAGGAGCGCGTTGACTTCCAATGTCGTGCCGGACTTCGAGGAGACCACGACGAAGGCGTCGTCGAGCTCAACTCCGCCGACGGTGCGCGGGTCGGTCGTGTCGAGCACGGTCAGGCGATCGGACCTGGCCGCGTGGCGAAGCACCTCGGGCCCTAGAGACGATCCGCCCATCCCGAGCAGGATGACTCGTTCCTCGGTTACCGACCCTGCCCATGCCTGCAACTCGGCTGCTTCCGCGCGCATCCGTTCTGGCACGGTTAGCCAACCCAGGCGGTCGGCCGAGACATTCCCCTCTGGCCACAGGGTGGCGTCTCGCGCCTCGATCCGGTCGAGGAGCGTGCTCACTTTGCGGAGAGGTCGTTCGCCTTGTCGGTGAGCGACTGCAGAAGCTCGTCGTAGGACTTGGCGAACGCCGCGACTCCTTCGTCCTCCAACACCCGGCTCACGTCGTCGAGGTCGACGCCGACCTCGGTCAGCGCTTCGAGCGATGCCTTGGCGTCGTCGGCGCCCTCGTCGACCGTACGCCGTACGACGCCGTGATCGACGAACGCCTCCACGGTTGCGTCGGGCATGGTGTTGACCGTGTCAGGCCCGATGAGGTTGTCGACGTAGAGGAGATCCGGATAGTCGGGATTCTTCGTCGATGTCGACGCCCACAGCGGTCGCTGCACTCGTGCGCCCCGGGCGGCAAGCGCCTCCCAGCGGGGACCTGAGAACGACCGCTGGAAGAGCTGGTAGGCGAGCTTGGCCTGGGCGACCGCCGCCTTCCCGCGCAGCGCGAGAGCGGCGCTGGTCCCGATCTCCTCCAAGCGGCGGTCTACCTCGGTGTCGACCCGGCTGAGGAAGAACGACGCGACGCTCGCGATTCCCGAGAGGTCGCCTTCGTGGGCCTCCAGTCCCGACAGGTAGGCCTCGATAACTTCCCCGTACCGCTCGACGCTGAACAGGAGTGTGATGTTGATGTTGCGCCCCTCGGCAATCATCTGGCGCACGGCGGGAACTCCGGCGGCGGTGCCGGGGATCTTGACGAACAGGTTCGAAGCGCCCACGCGGTCGTGGAACCGGCGTGCGTCGGTCTCGGAGCCGGCGGTGTCGTGGGCAAGGGACGGTGCGAGCTCTAGGGATACAAAGCCGTCGGCGCCGTCGCTCGCTTCGTGGACGGGACGCAACACGTCGAGGGCATCAGTGATGTCGGAGAAGACCATCTCCCAGTAAGCCTCCTCGACCGAGTGGCTTGCTAGGAGGCTCCGGAACTGTTCGTCGTAGTCCTCGCTGCCGGTCATCGCCTTCTGGAAGATCGTCGGGTTCGACGTCACACCCCGGATGCCGTCGGCGACGAGGCGCGCGAGGTACCCCGACCGGATCGCCGGCCGGCTGAGATTGTCGATCCAGGGACTCTGGCCTTGTGCGTCGTAGAGCTCATGCAGATTGGTCACATCCGCGACCCTACCCACGACCCCGGAGTTCAGGTATGGAACAGGGCGATCGACGCGGTCGAGTTGTGGAGGAAGTTACGGCGTCCCACCGGACCGAACTCGCCCGCGGCCGCAAACCCCGCCGTGGGGATGGGGCCGAACGCGTCGGCGACCACGGTCGCGTCGTGATCCGGTTCACCGAACAGCTGCATGCCGCGGCCGTTGCAGGTGAAGATCAACGCCGACTCGGCCATCTGCTCTCCGAGCAGGTCGCGCAGCTCCTCATCAGCGGAGATGTCGTCCCGGACGTGGAACTGGACGACGGTGCCGACCTCGAGCGCCTCGTCGATGATCACCGCGCCGTGTTCAGAGTTGCCTCCGAGGACCTTGCGGATGAGGAACTCCTCGCGATCGCTTACGCCCGCGGGTCCGTCGAGGAGCAGCCCGATGTGGAGGGCGGTTGCGCGGATGAGATGGGCGTCTTCCGGAGTGATTCCTCGGTTGAGGAGGTCTTGCAGGCGCTCGAGCGCGGGTCCACCGGCGAGCTCGTAGATCACGTTGTCGTCGCTGCGCGTGACCGCGAGAGGTGGTCCGATGGCGCGGCATCCTTGGGAGACGACCGCTTCAACGGAGACGGTCGGTCCGAGGAAGACGCCGACGGCCCCCTCGGCGCGCACCGCGCCGTCGAGCAGAAGCCGGTTGCCACCCGGTCCCCGCGCGGCGGAAGCCATGCCGCCGACAACCGGCAGATCGGGATAGTGGTCGCCCAAGTAGTCGAGAAACGGGCCGCCGGGGAACGAGAACGGATCCGCGAGGAGAAGCAGCGCGGCCGGGTCGAACGGCAGCGACTCCGGCCACCCGCCCACGAGCGCCTCATCCTCGCCGACGGACTGGGACTCGAGCGCCACCGGAACGACTGGACCGGTGTTCCCCGCCCACAGGCCCACGCCGGGTCCGTCTTCCACTTCGCGTGCGATACCGATAACTCCCGCCGCCGCGCAGCCGAGTACGGCCGCCGGCTCGAGGATGGCGCGCACCGCTCCGGCAGCGTCCTCGAGCGCGCCGGCGTGGTGCGACGTCATGAACAGCAGAACGAGGTCGGGACCCGCGCCGACCTGCTCGAGCGCGGCGCCGGCGACTTCGGCCACGGCGTGGGCGGTGATGGGGTGCTCGGAGAGTGCTGCGGCGAAGCCCATCGATCCGCTTCAGTCCACCTCGACGCCGCCGACCCACACGGACTCGATGTGCAGGTCGGGACCGAGCGCGACGATATCGGCGCGAGTATCCGGCGCGAGCCGACCTCGGTCCGCGAGACCGAGGAGAGATGCGGGCGTGGTCGCGGCCGCGGTGATGGCGTCGTCGAGCCTGACGCCGCACTGGTTCACGACGTAGCGGATGGCGGCATCCATCGTCAGGGCACTCCCCGCGATCGTGCCGTCGGCCAGGCGGGGGGCGCCGTCGCGGAGGGCGACATCGGCTCGTCCGAGTCTCCGGGCACGCCATGCGACCGCGTCCGTGACGAGCACTACGCCACCCCGTCCCTTCGCTCTGAACGCGGTCGTCACCGCGGCGGGGTGAAGGTGCACGCCGTCGGCGATGACCGCCGTTACGAGGCCTGGATCGACCAGTCCTGCCCCTGCCAGGCCGGGGGCGCGGTGATGAAATGGTCCCATCCCGTTGAACAGATGCGTGACGAGCCGGGCGCCGGCGGCCGCGGCCGCGGTTGCTTCCTCGAACGTGGCAATGGAGTGGCCGAGGCTGACCAGGACACCGCGTTCGGCCAGCGAGCTGATGGCGGCGCAGGCACCTTCGATCTCGGGGGCGAGGGTGACGATTCTGACCAGCTCGGGCAGGGCGTCGAGCCACGCCTGGTCGATCCCACGGATGTGTTCCCGGGGATGGGCGCCGGGTGCGCCTCCGAGGAATGGCCCCTCGATGTGGATTCCCGCGATCTCGGGCCGGCCGTCACCGGGACGAGTCGCAGCCCGTTGCACCCGTTCGAAGCGCGCTGCGTACTCGGCGAGGGGTGCGGTGACGAGGGTGGGGCACCACGTCGTCACACCCTGGTCGAGGAGGAGACGGTCGAGACGGTCCCATGCCGCGCCGTCCGCGCTCGCCACGTCGACGTCGGAGTGTCCATTGACCTGAAGATCGATGAAGCCCGGAACGAGGGTTCGCTCCGGCACCGGAGGATCGACCCGACGGACCGCCGCGATTCGGCCGCGTTCGACGTCGACCGCGCCCGGTGACAGCGTTCCTTCCGGCGTGATGACCGCCGCTCCAGCGAGGGTGGTCACCCCGCGAGGGCGCGCACCGCGGCGACGATCGCCTCGGCGTCGATACCAGCAGCGCGGAGAAGCTCTCCCGGCTTGCCGGAACCCGGCATTCCGCTGACGGCCAGCTTCGTCACGGGCACGCGGTCGCCGTTCGCCGCCAGGGCGGCGAGAACGGCGTCGCCGAGCCCGCCCTCGGGCCAGTGATCTTCGACGGTCACGATCGCGGCGGTCTCACTCGCAGCGCGGTGCAAGCTGTCGGCGTCGATCGGCTTCACGGAGTACATGTCGATCACACGGGTCGCGATGCCCTCGGTGCTGAGGGCGTCGGCCGCGGCGAGGGCCTCGTGGACCGTCACGCCCGCGGCGACGACGGTCACCGCGTCGGCGTCGGACTGGCGGATGACGCGGCTTCCCCCGACTGGGAAGGTCTCGTCCGGGCCGTAGATGACCGGCGTGCCGCCCCGAGTAGTGCGGAGGTAGGAGATTCCGGCGACGTCGGCCATCTGGTCGACGAGTTTGACTGTCTGGTTGGCGTCGCAGGGATAGAGGACCGTGCTGCCGTGTACGGCGCGCAGCGCGGCGAGGTCTTCGAGGGCCATTTGTGAGGGGCCGTCCTCGCCGATAGAGACGCCGGCGTGGGAGCCGACCAGGCGGAGGTCAGCTCGGCTCACCGCGGCCATGCGGATGAAGTCGTAGGCGCGGCTGAGGAACGCGGCGAACGTTGACGCGAAGGCCACCCACCCCCGGACCTGCATGCCGATCGCGGCCGCGACCATCTGCTGTTCGGCGATGTACATCTCGAAGTAGCGGTCGGGGTGCGCGTCCCTGAACACCTCGGCGTTGGTGGAGTTGCTCACCTCGCCGTCGAGGGCGACCACGTCGCCGCGCCGCGAGCCGAGGGCGGCGACCGCCTCGCCGTAGGCCTTCCGGGTGGCGACGCTCTCACCCAACTCGTAGGCGGGACGTTCGGCGGCGGTCGGTGCGAAGGTGTGCGCCGCCTCGGTCGGTTCCGGCTTGGCCACCTGCACCACGATCGAACGAGGGCCGCCGAGTTCCGCTATCGCGGCCTCGCTGTCGGGAACCGGCTTGCCGTGCATCCCGTCGACGTTCTCGACCGCGCTCACACCTTTTCCTTTCATGGTGCGCGCGATCACGACGGACGGCCGGCCCGTGGTTGCCGCCGCCTCGTCGTACGCGGCGTCGACTGCCTCGACGTCGTGGCCATCGACCTCGATCGTGTGCCACCCAAAGGCACGCGCCCGTTCGCGATAGGCGGCCAGGTCCCATCCGAACATGGTCTCGCCCCGCTGGCCCAACCGGTTCACGTCGATGACCGCGGTGATGTTGTCAAGTCCTTCGAACGACGCGTGCGACAGAGCCTCCCAGATCGATCCTTCCGACATCTCGCTGTCACCGCATAGGACCCATGTGCGGTAGGGGAGCCGATCGAGTCGCCGGCCGGCGAGCGCGACTCCCACCGCGATCGGTAGTCCCTGACCGAGCGATCCGGTCGCAACGTCGACCCACGGCAGTACCGGCGTCGGGTGGCCCTCGAGCTTGCTGCCGAACTGGCGGAACGACATCAGCTCGTCGTCGGTGACGGCGCCGGCTGCCTTGTACATGGCGTACAGGAGAGGGGACGCATGCCCCTTCGAGAAGATGAGGTGATCGTTCGCGGGATTGCTCGGATCCGCGAAGTCGTAGTGGAGGTGGCGGGCCAGGAGGACGGCCATGAGATCGGCCGCGGACAACGACGACGTGGCGTGGCCCGACTGGGCACCGTCGACGGCTCGGACGGAGTCGACTCGGAGTTGTTGGGCGAGTTCGCGGCAGTCGTCGAGCGATAAGGCGGCCATGGCTGCATCCTAGGAGCCACCGGCGAGGCGCCGGACGGCCTCCATGGGTCCAGGGCGGTCGTCCAAGTGCACCAGTACCCTATGAGGGCTATGGCCGTGGCCGGAACGACTCCGACGACCCGTGAGGCCATCCTCACGGAAGCGCTGAGGTGCTTTTCGGGGCATGGCTACGAGGGCACGTCGTTGAACGAGATCGCGCTGGCCGTCGGCATCAGCCGCCCCGGGTTGCTATACCACTTTGCGTCGAAGGAGTCGCTCTACCGCGAGGTATTCCAGACGTGTGTCGCCGACTGGTTCGTCCGGGTCGAGAAGGCGACCCAGGAGCCCAAGGACGGTTGGGCCCAGGTAGACCGGGTGCTGATGGCGGCCTTCGACTTCTTCGTGGAGAGCCCCGACTTCGTCCGGCTGGTGCGGCGCGAAGCCCTGGAAGGGGGGAGCCGGCTGGGCGCCGAGTTGGGAGAGGCGATGCAGCCGCTGCTCGCCCAGGCGCGGGGATTTCTCGAGCGCGAGATGGATGCCGGCCGGTTCCGGCGTCATGATCCGGAGCAGCTACTCCTCACCGGATACGGAGCGCTGCTCAGCTACTTCAGCGACGTCCCTTTTCTGGCTGCGCTGCTCGACAGGGACCCGCTGTCCGACGAAGCACTGCAGGAGCGCCTTGAGCACGTCCTGTCATTCTTCCGAGCTGCCCTCGACCCGGAGGGCGGCGACTGACGCGCGTCGTCCTTGCCCTCCTGACGATCGGGTTCACCACCGTGGCGCTCCGGAGCGGTACGGAGACTCCCGCGGTCGTTCAGTCCGTCTCGCCGGCGACACCTGTCCTCTCGGCCCGGCGGATTCCCGACACGCTCGTCGACCTCGTCGGTGAGACCAGGCTCTCGGCCCGACTCGACACCGCGCTCGCCGATCCCGGCCTCGGTTCCGCTCGCGAGGACACCTGCCTGGTCGTGGCGGAGCAAGGGAACGTGCTTTACGCGCGGCGGGCTGACGAGTCCTTCATCCCTGCTTCCACGATGAAGGTTCTGAGCGGCATGGCCGCACTCACCCGGCTCGGTCTCGACACCCGCTATGTCACCGAAGCTCGCGCCGCCGAACCGCCGGTCGACGGCGTCGTCGACGGTCCGCTGTGGATGGTCGGCGCGGGCGACCCCCTCCTCTCGACCGCCGACTACGTGGCGACCTTTCGCAACCAGCCGCAAGTGCACACACCGTTGGAGAACCTGGCTGAGGAGATCGTGGCCTCCGGCGTGCGCCACGTGAGGGGCGGGATCGTAGGCGACGAGTCCCGATATGACCGGGTCCGCTACGTCGCGACCTGGCCAAGCAGGTACATCCAGGACAACGACATCGGGCCGGCGTCGGCGCTCATCGTCAACGACGGCTTTGTCAGCTATCCACCCGCGCGTCGAGCCGTGACCGATGCACCCGCGGCGCACGCCGCGTCGGTCCTCACGCGCTTGCTGATTGCACGCGGCGTCGTCGTCGAGGGAGGACCGTCGGCCGGCCGGCTGGCGCCCGACACAGTCGCGATCGGGCAGGTGGCGTCGCCGCCGATGGGCGACGTCGTGGGCGGGATGATCAGGGAGAGTGACAACCTGACGGCCGAGCTGCTCGTCAAAGAGCTCGGAGTGCGCTTCGGTGAGGGTGGCAGCTGGGAAGCAGGCCTCGAGGTGGTGCGGGCGTCACTGGCCGAGCGGGGGCTGCGCGCGGAGGGCATGGAGGCGATCGACGGGTCGGGGCTGTCGCGGTCGGACCGACTCAGCTGCAGCTTGCTGATGCAGGCGATGGAGATCGTCGGCCCGGACGGGCCTATCGCGCAGGCTTTCCCGGTAGCCGGCCAGACCGGCACGCTCGCGGAGCGCTTCCGCGGCAACCCGGCGGCGGGACGGATCCGGGCCAAGACGGGTTCGCTCCGGGGCGTAGCCGGGCTCGCCGGCTATGCCGAGGCCGGGGGCGGCAGGCTGCTCGCCTTCGCCCTCCTTGCCAACTCGTTGCCACGGGACGCCCAAGGACGAGCGCTCCAGGAGCAGGTTGGCGCCGCCCTCGTCAGCTATCCCGAGGCGCCGCCGGTCGACGTTCTCGCCCCCAAACCCCCCGGCACACCGAACTTGAGGCAATAACGCACGAATTCCGTACGTTATTGCCTCAAGTTCGGCTGGGGCGAGGTCGTCGATCCGCATTAGGTTTGGGCGGCGATGCCCACGCGGTCGGAGGCCTCCTCGAAGCGGCTCTTGGCGGCCTACGGGGTGCCGGTGGTGGAGGAACGGCTCGTCGACGCGCCGGATGACGCTGCGGTGGCGGCGGAGGAACTCGGCTATCCGGTCGTCCTGAAGCTGTGTGGAGCGGGCATTGCCCATAAGACCGAGCGCGGCCTGGTGAAGCTCGGCATCGCCGATGCGACGTCGGCGCGGCGTGCTGCGGAGGAGCTGTTGAAGTCGGCGTCACCCGACGACGGCCCGGTCGAGATTCTCGTGGCCCGGATGGTGCGGGGCGCGCGGGAGCTCATCGCCGGGATGCACCGCGATGAGCACTACGGGCCCACGGTCATGGTCGGCATGGGCGGGATCCTGGCGGAGGCGGTGGGCGACGTCGCCTTCCGGCTCGCACCGATTGAGCGGGTCGATGCGCTCGAGATGATCGACGATCTCAGGACGAGCGCGCTCCTCGGGCCCTTCCGCGGCGAACCCGAGGTCGATCGTGACGCCCTGGCGGAGGTCCTTACGGGGCTCTCCCGGGTAGCAGGGTCGGAGCCGGGTGTGGTGTCGGTCGACATCAATCCCCTCATCGTGGTCGAGGGTCGTGCCATCGCTGTCGACGCGCTGGTTGAGGACCGGCCGGCTCAGCGATGACGGGCGTGACGGTGAGGCGCAAGGCCGCCTTCGAGGCGTTGTTCGACCCAGCCGGAGTGATCGTGGCGGGAGCATCGAGCCATCCGGGCAAGTTCGGCTTCGTAGCCCTCCACAACATCCTGCGGCATGGCTTCGCCGGTCGCGTGCTGGCGACGAATCTGGACGGAGAGGAGGTACTGGGCGTCCGGTGCGCCCGCTCGGTCGAAGAATTGCCTGACGGGGCCGCCGACCTGGTGTTCGTCTGCACCCCAGCTGCGGCCAACATGGAATTGCTGCGGAGCTGTGCGGCCAAGGGCGTCCGAGCCGCGTTCGTTACGTCAGCGGGCTACGGCGAAGCGGGTCCGGCCGGCAGCGAGGCCCAGGCCGAACTGGCGGCTCTGGCGGCCGAGCTCGGCATCCTGCTCGCCGGTCCCAACGGCCAGGGGGTGGTGTCGACGCCGTCCGCGCTGTGTGCCCAGATCGTCGCTCCCTACCCGCCCGCCGGCCGGATCGCCATCGCCAGCCAGTCGGGCAATTTCGTATCCAGCTTCATGAACTATGCGGTTCAGACGGGGGTGGGCATCAGCCGGGCGGTGTCGGCGGGAAACGCCGCGTCGGTCGGCACGCCCGACTACCTCGACTACTTCGCGTCGGATCCGGAGACGGCCGTGAGCCTCGCCTACGTAGAAGGCGTGCCAGACGGTCGCGAGTTCTTCGAGCGCACCCGGGCGGCCGCGGCCCAGAAGCCGCTGGTCGTGTTGAAGGGCGGCACTACCGGGGCGGGCCAACGCGCGGCCGCGTCACACACCGGCGCCCTGGCCACTGACGACCGGATCTTCGATGGGCTGTGCCGCCAGGCAGGAATCACCCGGGCGGCGACGGTCGACGCGGCGTTCGAAGCCGCCGCGACCTTCGCGACCCAGCCACTGCCGAAGGGACCCCGCACGGTCGTGCTTACGACGGCAGGCGGTTGGGGGGTGGTCACCGCTGACGCGATCGCCCGCAGCGAGCTCGAGCTCCTCGCCCTTCCCGACGACCTACGCGACGCCATCGATCAACACCTTCCGTCCCGATGGAGCCGGAACAACCCGATCGACTGCGCCGGCGGTGAGACGCGGGAGACGATCCCGGAGCTTCTCGAGCTGGTCGCGTCGCATGACGAGGTCGATGCGGTTATCTACCTCGGCATCGGGATCCAGGCGAACCAGGCGCTGGCCATGAAAACCGGCCGGTTCTACCCCGACCACGGTCTGGAACGGATCGTGGCCTTCCACGAACGTCAGGACCAGCGCTACGCCGAGGCAGCGCTGGCGGCGTCGCGGGCGACCGGGAAGCCGGTACTGGTTGCGACCGAGCTTGCCATTGCCCAGCCCGACAACCCCGGGCCGGCCGCGGTCCGCGAAGCGGGGGCCCTCTGCTACCAGACGTCGCACCGGGCGGTCAGCGCCCTCGAGCACCTCTGGCGGTACAGCCGCTGGCAAGCGCGACGGGGCTGAGTCCCGAGTGCAGCTCCCTATGTTCCCGCTCGGCACGGTGTTGTTGCCCCACATGATCCTGCCGCTGCACATCTTCGAGGAGCGTTACCGCGCGCTGATGCGCCACTGCCTCGCGGCCACGGACGGCGAGTGGGAGCGAGCCTTCGGCGTGGTGCTGATCGAGAGGGGCTCGGATGTGGGCGGGGGCGACACCCGGTTCGAGGTCGGCTGCCTCGCTCGAATCGTGGAGTACGAAGAGCTGCCGGACGGTCGTTTCTTCACGACCGTGCAAGGCATCCGTCCCTTGCGGATACCCGAGTGGTTTGCCGACGACCCGTATCCGATCGCGACCGTCGAGCCCGTGATCCCTGAGGGTGACGACGTTCCCACGGACGTCCTGCGCTTATGCGAGACGCGGGTCCGCACTGCGCTTGCCCACCAGACAGAGCTCGGAATCCCATCGCCCCCGGCGACCATCGAGCTGTCGGCCGATGCCGTCGTCGCGGCGTGGGAACTGTGCGCGCTCGTGCCGGCGGGCCCCCTCGACCGACAGCGACTGCTGTCCGCCGCGAGCCACCGCGAGAGGCTCGACCTCGTCGCGTCACTTGGCGCGGATGCGATCGACCTGTTTGCACGAAGGCTTTCTGCCGGGTAGGAAGGTCTGGCTCTCAGACCCCGGGGAGGAAATGGCGAGCGCGCGCGACAAGAGCGTTACGGACGTAGCGAGCGAGCTCAAGGAGCTCGTCGTCGCCTACGCGAAGCAGGAGACGGTGGCACCGCTGAAGAGCCTGGTGCGGTTCGGCGCGTTCGGCGTCATCGGTTCGGTCGTCCTCAGCATCGGACTGGTGCTCGTCGTGCTCGCGATGCTGCGCGCCCTCCAGACCGAGACCGGTTCCGTCTTCGGCGGCAACTGGTCGTGGGCGCCGTACGCGTTGACGTTGCTCGCATGCGTTGCAGTGGCCCTCCTCGCAGGACGAGCGATAGGGAAACAGCGGAGAGCAAGGGAGCGAGCCCGACGATGACAGCGATCACAGAGGGAACCGGAGGCCGCGTCACCAAGTCTGACATCGAGGGCAAGCTCCGAGAGCTGCGTGGCGACGTAGAGGAGACGGCGGCATCAGCCAAGCCCATGATCCTTGCGGCAGCCGCAGCCGCCGCGGTGGGAACTCTCGCGGTCGTGTACCTGCTCGGGCGGCGCCAGGGGAAGCGAAAGAACACGATCGTCGAAGTCCGGCGCTTCTGACATGGGGATTGTAAGGAGCTTGGTGCGCGCCCGCCTCGGCCGGGGCGTCCTGGCCGGCAACCCCTTGTGGATCGCCGTGGGTGCGGTGATCGTCGCCCGCCGCGTCCTTAGGATCCTCGCGCCGCGGACAGAGGTCGTTTACTCGGAGGAGCTCAAGCCTGGCGGCGGGGTCGTGATCGGCCACCTCACCCAGCGTTGGACCGACGCGGATTGAAGTGGGAGAGACGTTCGACGCTGGCGACCAGGTCCTCCTGATCGACAACAAGTCCCGCCGGTATCTGGTGACGCTGAAGGCCGCGGGGGAATTTCACACCCACGCCGGCCCGATCCGCCACGACGAAATCATCGGTGCCGACGAGGGTGTGGTAGTTCGCTCCGCTGGTGGAAGCCGGTTCCTCGCGGTGCGGCCCACGCTCTCTGACTTCGTGCTGAAGATGCCGCGCGGAGCGCAGGTCATCTATCCGAAGGATCTCGGGCCGATCCTCATGCTGGCCGACATCTTCCCGGGCGCTCGGGTGTTGGAGGCAGGGATCGGTTCAGGCGCGCTCTCGATGACCCTCCTGCGAGCCGGAGCCACCGTTATGGGCCACGAGATCAGGCCTGACTTCCTCGCTCGGGCCCGGCGCAATGTCGAGGCTTTTCTGGGTTCCGAAGCCCTCGAGCGCTATGACACGTCGGAGCACGATGTGTACGAGGGAATCGTCCACAGTGACCTCGACCGGGTCGTCCTCGACCTGCCCGAGCCGTGGCGCGTCGTGAGCCACGCCGAGGCCACTCTTCGGCCGGGCGGCATCCTCGTTGCCTATTTGCCGACCATCGTGCAGGTGATCCAACTCCGGGAGGCGCTCGCGCACAGTGGCTTCGCGCTCGCCGAGACGATGGAGGTCCTGCAGCGCACGTGGCGGGTGGAGGGACCCTCGGTGCGACCCGACCACCGCATGGTCGCCCACACCGGCTTTCTCACCCACGCCCGTCTGGTCGGCCGAACTTGAGGCAATAACGAACGGAATCCGTTCGTTATTGCCTCAAGTTCAGCTGTTCAGCTATTCGACCTCGATGAAGATGCACTCACCGGGACACTCTTCGGCCGACTCGATGGTCGCCTCCTCCATGTCCGCGGTGACCGCGGCGAGACCCTCGGGCCCGCCCGGGCTCTCGAAGACCTTGTCGCCCTCCTTCACGTAGGCGAGTCCGTCGTCGAGCAGCGTGAAGACCGAGGGCGCGATCTCCTCGCAGAGACCGTCACCCGTGCAGAGATCCTGATCGATCCAGACCTTCATGCCCATGCTTGGAAGTCACCTTCTTCTGGGGGGAAACAAGAAAAGAACTGCTTGCGACCGTACTGACGGCGTCGCTCGAATGTCAATTTACCCGGTCTGGGCCGTAACAATGACGCGGGTGTGAAACCCACGGGTCGATCGGCCGGTGTATGGTCGCAAGCGACGAAGGAGGTGGTTCCGACGGCCGACTCCGAGTACCAGCGTCGCCTGGCCGCCTACGAGCGCGAGGTCGCCGAACTCCAGGAGCAGAGCAAAGGACTGGAGGAGCAGGTAGTCACCCTGCAGCGGCGGTTGCAGGACGCGCCCAAGCGGGTTCGCACACTCGAAGAAAAGCTACTTGAGACCAAGGGCCAGCTGGCCCAGGCCGTCTCGCAGAACGAGAAGCTGACCTACACCCTCCGTGAGGCCCGCGAACACATCGCGGCCCTGCGGGAAGAGGTCGACAAGCTCACCCAGCCACCGTCCGCGTACGGCACCTTCCTGGGGCTCAACGACGACGGCACCGCCGACGTCTTCTCCGGGGGCCGCAAGATGCGCGTCGCGCTCCACCCCGAACTCGACGACAGCGAGATGCAGCGGGGTCAGGAAGTCGTACTCAACGAGTCCTTCAACGTCATCCTCGCCCGGGGGCCCGAGCTCAACGGCGAGGCGGTCACCCTCAAGGAGCTTCTCGACGACGGCCGGAGGGCCATCATCGTGGGCCGCGCCGATGAGGAGCGGGTGGTCGAGATCAGCGAGAACCTCCTCTCCGACGGCCAGCGGCTGCGTTCCGGCGACACTGTGCTCATGGATTCGCGCACCGGCCTCCTGCTCGAGCGCCTTCCTCGTCCCGAGGTGGAGGAGCTCGTGCTCGAAGAGGTACCCGACATCGGCTACGACGACGTGGGCGGTCTCGACGAACAGATCGAGGCGATCACCGACGCAGTCGAGCTGCCCTTCGTTCACCGTGACCTCTTCGGCGAGTACAGCCTGCCGCCGCCCAAGGGAATCCTGCTCTACGGCCCACCCGGATGCGGCAAGACGATGATCGCCAAGGCGGTCGCCAACTCCCTTGCCAAGAAGGTGGCCGAGGTCACGGGCAACACAGAGGCCCGCAGTTACTTCTTGAACATCAAGGGTCCGGAGCTGCTGAACAAGTACGTGGGCGAGACCGAGCGCCAGATCCGGCTGGTCTTCCAGCGAGCTCGGGAGAAGTCCGAGGAAGGCATGCCCGTCATCGTCTTCTTCGACGAGATGGACTCCCTCTTCCGCACCCGCGGCACCGGGATCAGTTCCGACATGGAGTCGACGATCGTCCCGCAGCTACTCGCCGAGATCGACGGTGTCGAGGCGTTGAAGAACGTTATCGTCATCGGCGCGTCGAACCGCGAAGACCTCATCGACCCGGCCATCCTGCGTCCGGGCCGGCTCGACGTGAAGATCAAGATCGACCGGCCCGACGAGAACTCGGCGGGGTCGATCTTCCACAGCCACCTGAAGGACGATCTTCCTTTCGACGAGGGCGAGGTCGCCAGCCTCGGCGGCGGCGACACCTCCAAGGCCGTACAGGCGATGATCGAGAAGACCGTCGAGGTGATGTATGCCACCACCGACGAGAACCGCTTTATCGAGGTCACCTACCAGAACGGTGACAAGGAGATCATGTTCTTCAAGGACTTCGCGTCCGGCGCCATGATCGAGAACATCGTGAGGAGGGCCAAGAAGCTGGCGATCAAGCGCCAGATCGCAGGTGAGGGTCGCGGCATTCGCACCGAAGACCTGGTGGCCTCGATCCGGCAGGAGTACAAGGAGCACGAGGATCTCCCGAACTCCACCAACCCCGACGACTGGGCGAAGATCTCGGGCAAGAAGGGCGAGCGCATCGTCTACATGCGGATCCTGCTCGAGGGCAAGGAAGGCGACGACGTCGTGGGCGGCAAGGCGATCGAACGGGTCGGCACCGGTCAATACCTGTAGGGCCCGGGGTGCCGGAACGGCACGGTGACGGGTAACGTCGCCTCGTGGCCATTTCGAAGGTCTGCGGCATAGAGACCGAGTACGGCATCCAGCAGCGCGGCGCGGGGGAGTCGAACCCGATAGCGGCTTCTTCCGTGTTGATCAACGCCTACGTCGCGGAACTCTCCCGCCGAGTGGGTTGGGACTTCGAGGACGAGTCTCCCGGCAACGACGCCCGGGGCTTCTCCCGGGACGGTGCAATGGCGCCCGAGGTCGAGACCCACCTCGTCAATGCCGTGCTCACCAACGGCGCCCGGTACTACGTCGACCACGCCCATCCCGAATATTCGACGCCGGAGTGCTCGAACGCCCTCCAGGCGGTCCTCTTCGACAAGGCGGGGGAGCGGATCCTGCTTCAGTCGATGGAGGCGGCGGCCAGGAGCCTTCCCAACGGGCAGGGAATCGTCGTCTACAAGAACAACTCCGACGGCAAGGGCAACTCCTACGGGACCCACGAGAACTACCTGATGGACCGGGCCGTCCCGTTCGGACGGATTGTCCAGCACGTGATGCCCCACTTCGTCACGCGTCAGATCTTCGCCGGAGCGGGCAAGGTCGGCACCGAGGCGGGGTCGACGAACGGCATCGACGTCACCTATCAGCTGAGCCAGCGAGCCGACTTCTTCGAGGAGGAGGTCGGCCTCGAGACGACCCTGAAGCGGCCCATCGTGAACACCCGCGACGAGCCCCACGCCGATGCCCAGCAGTACCGCCGCCTCCATGTGATCGTCGGCGACGCCAACTTGTCGGAGGTCTCGACCTTCCTCAAGGTGGGGTCGACCGCCATCGTGCTCGCCATGATCGAGGACGACTGGTTCGGCGACAAGGACTTCACTCTCGCCGCCCCGGTGCAGGCCATCCGGCACGTCTCCTACGACCTGTCGCTGTCCGACACCTTGGAGCTGGCGGGGGGCGGCACCATCACGGCGCTCGAACTGCAGTGGGAGCTTCTCGATCTTGCCCGCAAGTACGCCGAGGACCGGGGGCTGGAGTCCGTCGGCCACGACGTGGGCACCGAAGTCCTCCGGCGGTGGGAAGCGGTCCTTACCGGGCTCGAGACCGATCCACTGAGCCTGTCGAACCAGCTCGACTGGGTCGCCAAGTACCGGCTCCTCGACAGCTACCGGGAGCGCAACGGGATGTCGTGGGACGACCCGAAGCTCGCTCTGATGGATCTCCAGTACCACGACCTGCGTCCGGAGCGGTCGCTGTTCTCTCGCCTGCCGATGGAACGCCTCGTCGAGGAGGACGCCGTGATCGAGGCCATCAGCGAGCCGCCGCGGGACACTCGGGCCTACTTCCGGGGCAAGTGCCTACAGAAGTGGTCGGCGTCGATTGCCGCGGCCAACTGGGATTCACTCGTCTTCGACTTGGGTACTGAGCCGCTTAAGCGTGTTCCGATGATGGAACCCCTGAAGGGAACCGCGGAAATTGTCGATAAGTTGCTGGAGGAGTGTTCGAGTCCCGCCGACCTAATAGCGCGGCTGGACGCCTAGGAGGCAGCAGATCCCCAATGGCCGAACGAGAACTCAAGAAAAAGCAAGCACCCGCGCGTCAAGATGAGGTCGTCGAAGAAGACGCCCCCGTCGACGCGTCACAAGGTGAAAAGATCAAGGAAGAATTGGACGATCTCCTCGACGAAATCGACGAAGTGCTCGAGGAGAATGCAGAGGAGTTTGTGAGAAACTACGTGCAGAAGGGCGGCGAATAGAGTTTCGTACAAAGAGTAAATGGCCAAAGGACAAGTTGGGATGTTTCTCTTGACATGGGAACGTGTGTTCGTGTAAACTACGGGCCATGAAGGCATGTCGTATCTGTAGAGAGACAAAGCCGCTCGATGAGTACTACCGTGCTAGCGGGACGCGGGACGGGTACCGCAGCGAGTGCAAGGCCTGCAACGGCGCGATGTCGGCGAGGCGGTACCGGGAGAATCCTGGGCCCGTGATCGAACGAGCCAAGAAGTGGAACCGCGAGAACGCCGAGCGGTACAACGAACGGATGCGGGCGTACCAGGAGTCCGGTAAGAAGGCTGTTTCCGACCGAAAGTCGTATCTGAAGCGGACTTATGGCCTCACGCTAGAGCAGTACGATGCCATGTTTGCGTCCCAGGATGGTGTCTGCGCCATTTGCGGAAAGCCGCCCAGTAACGGCTTCGTGCTCCACGTCGATCACGACCACGTGACAGGCGCGATTCGCGGTCTCCTTCATTTCACCTGCAACAACCTGCTCGGGGACGCGGAGGACGATCCGGTTGTTCTGCGCAGCGCGGCCACCTACGTCGAAGCGGCCGATCCCGAGACCCAGCGGATGGTCCGCCTGGCCCGCGAACGGGCCTACGCCCTCGTTTCGTCACCGTGACGTAACACCCAACCCAGCCGGCAGAATTGCGTGAAGTGGGGAACCAACTACCCTGCGCTGACGTGCAGAAGCAGCCGATGTTCTCTCCGGAAGAAGATCCCGGCCCCAGCTTCAGCAGCCTGCTGCGGAAGACGCTCGGTCCGCAGCCGCAGCTGACGGTGGGGGAGGGCAGCTTCACCGACACCCACGCCACCACGATCTGCGCCCTGCGGTACGCCGACGGGGTCGTCATGGCGGGCGACCGGAGGGCGACGATGGGCCCCACCATCGCCCAGCGGGCCGTGCAGAAAGTGCACATGGCCGACCGCTACTCGGGCATCGCAGTCGCCGGATCGGCTGGATTTGGGCTCGAGATCATCAAGCTGCTCCAGACCGAGCTCGAGCACTACGAGAAGATGGGGGGCCGGACGCTGAGCATGGAGGGGAAGGCCAACTTCCTCGGCCAGATGATCCGCCAGCACCTCCCGCTGGCGTTCCAGGGCTTCATCGTGGTGCCGGTCTTCGCCGGATACGACATCCTGCGCCGCACCGGCCGCATCTTCAGCTACGACCCCACCGGCGGCCGGTACGAAGAGACCGACTTCACGGCCGACGGCTCTGGTGGGCGCGATGCCCGCACCACGATCAAGCTCGGATGGCGTGATGACCTCGCCCGCGACGATGCGATCGAACTCGCGGTTGCCGCGCTGTACGAAGCCGCCGACGAGGACTCGGCCACTGGAGGGCCCGATGTGATCCGGGGCATCTATCCGACTGTGGCGACGATCACCGAGGCGGGATACGAGGAGGTGGCCGAAGAGGGCGTGGCCGAACGGTTCAGAGCGCTCATCGACCGCATCACCGAGAGGGGTGGCATCCGATGACCATGCCCTTCTACGTCGCTCCCGAGCAGCTGATGAAGGACAAGACCGACTACGCGCGCAAGCGGGTCGCGCTCGGACGATCCTTTGTCGCGCTTGTCTACGAAAACGGCATCGTCATCGCGGCCGAGAACACCTCGAAGACGCTGCACAAGATCAGCGAGATCTACGACCGCATCGCCTTTGCGGGCGTCGGCCTCTACAACGAGTTCGACCAGCTGCGCCAGTTCGGTATCCGTCAGGCCGACCTGAAGGGGTACCAGTACTCCAGGGAGGATGTCGACGCCCGAGCTCTCGCCAACAGTTACGCCCAGATCCTCGGGCAGATCTTCACCCACGAGATGAAGCCCTACGAGGTCGAGATCCTCATCGCCGAGGTCGGCATCGAAGCGGGCGAGGACCAGCTGTATCACGTCCTCTACAACGGGATCGTGGTCGACGAGGACCGCTTCATCGCCGTGGGTGGCGAGGCGGAGGCCGTACAGAGTCGAATCGAAGAGGGCTACCGCGACGGGATGACGCTGGCGGAAGCCCTGCAGGTCGGCGTTAAGGCGCTCGCCGGGCCCGACGGCACTCTCGAGGCCGGTCAGCTGGAAGTGGGTGTGCTCGACCGCAACAACGGCCGCCGCGCGTTCCGCCGCCTTCAGGGCGATGAGCTCGCCGGGCTCCTGGCCTGACCGCTACCTAACCCTCCGCACCCTCCGCCGGCCAGAACTTGAGGCAATAACGCACGGAATTCGACCGTTATTGCCTCAACTTGAGCCGGTGGGCTGGAGGAACGGCGTACGGTGGGCACGTGGACCGGCGCATCTTCGGCCTCGAGAACGAATACGGCGTTACGTGCACCCTGCGGGGGCAGCGGCGGCTCAGCCCCGACGAAGTGGCGCGCTACCTCTTCAGGCGGGTCGTCAGCTGGGGAAGGTCGAGCAACGTATTCCTCCAGAACGGGGCCCGCCTGTATCTCGACGTCGGCAGCCATCCCGAGTACGCGACCCCCGAATGCGACTCGATCTATGACCTGGTGGTGCACGACAAGGCGGGGGAGCGCATCCTGGAGGGGCTGCTCAACTCCGCGGAGCAGCGGCTGCGGGAAGAGGGCATCCGCGGCGTCATCTACCTCTTCAAGAACAACACCGACTCGGCCGGCAACAGCTACGGGTGTCACGAGAACTACCTCACGAGCCGGCGCGACGACTTCAGCCGATACGCCGAGGTGCTGATCCCGTTCCTCGTGTCGCGGCAGATCTACGCCGGTGCCGGCAAGGTGCTCCAGACGGCGCGGGGTGCGATGTACTGCATCAGTCAGCGGGCCGAGCACATCTGGGAGGGCGTGAGCAGCGCGACGACGCGGAGCCGGCCGATCATCAATACCCGCGACGAGCCCCATGCGGATGCCGAACGCTTCCGTCGCCTGCATGTGATCGTCGGTGACTCCAACATGAGCGAGTACGCCACCTTCTTGAAGGTCGGCGCGACGTCGATCCTCCTGCGGATGCTGGAGGATCCGGGTGTCGTTCTGCGCGACCTGACGCTGGAGAACCCGATCAGGGCGATCCGGGAGATCAGCCACGACATGACCTGCCGCCGGCGCGTCCGACTCGCCAACGGTCGAGAGGCGAGCGCGCTCGACATCCAGACGGAGTACTTCGAGCGGGCCCAGCGGTACGCGGACGCCAAGGGTGTGTCCGAGCTCGAGATGCGCGCGCTGGGGATGTGGGAGCACTGCCTGAAGGGTTTGGAGAGCGACCCGCTCACCCTCGACCGGGAGTGCGACTGGGTGCTCAAGCACAAGCTCATCGAGGCCTACCGCGAGCGTG
>CAZWDB010000074.1:0-21724 GCA_964632885.1 uncultured Acidimicrobiales bacterium
TGAACCGCCGGCTGGTGCGCATTCTGGCGCGCTACGAGAGTCACCGGTCCCGTCGATAGGTACGCAGGATTACACGTCCTGCAGACCTTGCTGACCTGCTCGCCGGCACCGTCGAAGGCGAACGCCACCGCGTCGTGGGCCCGAGGAGGCGGCGGCGCGCGCGACGTCAGCGGGTGCGGTGGGATCGCCTGGAGGCCGAGCGCGGCGTGCTGAAGCTGCCCTGGTAGCGGTTGTTCCGCGACGCGGCGACTGTGGCATCAAAGAGAGCCGCGCGGCCTGGACGACGCCGGGCCAGCTCCGACTCGCCGCCGCTACTCGAGCCCTGGGAGTGGTGGTTGAAAGTGGAGGGCGACGTTGGGTTCGAAGCCGACGACCTGGTCGTCGGGCCAAGTGGCGGTGGCAGTGTGCGTGACACCGTCGAGGATGAGAGTGACGTCGTAGCGGAAGGGGGCTGGTCCGGCGGGTCGGGGGTTCTCGTCGGGAAGGCCACCGCTCCAGTAGAGGGCGCCGTCGGCGCGGCAGGTGTCGGTGGCTCGCGCGGGGTGCAGAGTGGTGGCGTGGCCGTCGGCGTCGGTGACGGTGATGGCGGCGGTCGCCTCGGTGGGGGTGCGGGCGAGGTGGTCGATGGCCAGTTCGACTCCTCCGAAGGTCGGGGGTCCGGGGAAGCGGGTGATGACGGCCGTCCGGGCAGTGGGCCGGGGAAGTGGGCCGCGGACCGTGGTTGTCCATCGGAACATGTACTGGGCCGACCCGTTGGGGCCCTTGGCGGAGAGGTGCACGTCGGAGGGGCGGGGGTATCCGGCCGCCCGGAGGCGGAATGTGCCGTCGGTCTGCCGGTCGACGGGGACCGGGAAGTTGCGGCTGCACTGCTGTCCAGGACTCGTGGTGGAAGCGGTGACGTCCGACGCCCACGGCGCGGTCACGGCGATCTCGTCGGCCGTGCCGATGTCAGGCAGCTCGGTCGGTGGAGTTGGGTGGCCGCAGACCCCTCGGCGGGTAGTGCCATCGTCGACGGCAGGCGACCAGCAGAAGGCGTGCGATGTCACGTCGATGCGGCCGCTGTCGGAACGGATGGTGAGCGGCGGCGGCGCTCCGCTGTCGAGCTTCACCGCCCGAGGCGGGGTGGTGGCCGGCGGGTGGGCTTCCTGTTCCGATTGGTCGGCCACGACCTTCGACGAGTCCCCGTCGCTGGTCGCCCACAGCGCCGCTGAAGCGACCACGATGACTGCGGCGACGGCGACAGCCGCGACGAGGGCGGCGTGCCGAGACCGTTGCCGGGCGGCCCGGCGGGCCAGCGAGGCAACCGGCGGCACCGGCCGGGCCGCGGCATCGACCGCGTCGGTCAGCTCGTCCCGGGCTTCGCGGGCCAGCACGTCGAGGTCGTCGCTCATCGTCTCTCCTCCTCGCCGCCATCGAGACCGAGTTGGTTGCGAAGCGCTCGCCGGCCCTGGTGTAAGTGGGTCCGGACGGTAACTTCGGAGCAGCCGAGGATCCCGCCGATGTCGGCGGCGCTGCGGTCTTCCATATAGAACAGGGCCACCACGTGGGCCTGGCGACGGGGCAGGGTCCGCACCGCCGCCCAGAAGTCGGTCGCCTCCTCCGAGAGGGCCGGGGCCGCCGGCCGTTCCCGGCCGATCAGTGCCAGCGCCTTGGCCTCGGTGGCCAGACGCCGGGCCCGGGAGGTGGCGAGATTGACGAGCACACGCCGCAGCCACGCTCCTGAGCGGTCGTACTGTGACACGCGGGCCCAGCATTGGTGTAGCCGCAAGAACGCCTCCTGCGTCAGGTCCTCCGCCGCAGACAGCTGCCCCGTCAACGAGAAGGCCAGGCGCAGCAGCGCTCGGTGTTTCGCCTCGTAGACCGCCTCGAACCCGCCGCTCAGCGAGTCGCTCCGTTCGTCCACGTCGACGGGCACCACCCACCGGACCGGGTCCACCTGCACCTCACCCACGACCCTACACACGCACGACTCGCCCCAGACGTTTAGTCGCCGCCGCGGTCGCTGGCTTCGTCGACGATGGCTTTCTTGGTGGCGTAGGCGGCGACGAGGGCTTGCAGGGCGAGGTTGTTGAATCGTCTGGGATCGCACCATGGATGAAGGCCGCCTCGGCCGCCCCGTCGAGCTTGAGGTAGAGCGCGACTGGGCTCCCATCGGGTGCGACCGCTCGCTTCGGTGTCGATGCCACGCCCCATGCCCCGTCAACCGATCAGGCGTCAGTCGGTGAATTCGACCGAATCGCGTGGTCGAACGACCGTTGGAGACGAGCGCCCGCCATGGTCGCTGCATACAGCTCCGAACTGCGAACCTCGGCTGGTCGCTCACACCGCTAGAGGAGTCCGCTATCGAACCACTCCAGCGCCCCTTTCCCGTCGACATGGCCGCATGGGCGATGGATGCCGGCGCGACGGCGCCTTCGTTCGACCTCACCACGATCCGCAGCCAGCTACAGCGAACGGCAACAACACCACCGACCTGAGGTGTGTCGACAAGCGATATCTCGCCCGACGATTGCGACCGGGGCCGTCGTTCGGGTCGCTCGCTGTTTGCCCGATACGTTGCTGCCTCATTGACGACGGCGGCAGTCGTTGTCTGGGTGATGGATCGTGCAGGTGTCCGCGGGCCGAAGGCCGGGCGGGGTGGCGGCTGGTGCATCCTGGTGGCTATGAGGCGTTGGCGGGTGGGGGGTGGTCCCCTGCGGCTGTTTCTTGCGACGGCGGTGGCGGCGGTCCTGGTCGGGGTCGGGGGCCAGGAGGCCGCGCTGGCGTGTTCATGTGTCGGAGGCGACACGCGTCGGGCTCTTGAGGGGGCGGATGCGGTGTTCATCGGCTCGCTCCGGGATCGTCCGTCTGAACGCGGCGGCGAAGGTGTTTACACCTTCGCTGTCGAGCAGAGCGTCAAGGGCGGGCTCGGACCCCGCGTGGAGGTTGTGGCGGCTACAGATGGCGCCGGTTGCGGCTTCGAGGTGGCGGTCGGCGAGCGGGCGGGTTTTCTGTTGCGTCGGCGACCGGATGGCCGGTTCGGGGGCGGCCTCTGCGGCACCGTCGATGCTGATCGGCTCCTCGCAGCCGCTCAGGACTTACCCGCGCCGGTCGGTGGCGGTGCACCGGTGCTCCTTGTCGGCACGCGCTATGGCGACGCGGAGGTCGTCGCCCTCGACGGAGAGGGCCGGATTCTGAGCTACGGCGCCGGCCCGGCGAGCGCGGCGCATCTGTCAATGTGCCCGGGCGGTGCGCGGGTCGCCCAGCTTCGTCACCGTTGGGAGGCCGAGTCGGTGCCTGAGGTGGTGATAAGGACTGTTCCGGACTTGGCGGTCACCAGTTCAGTGGCAGTTCCCGATGCGGCGCTATCCACCGTGAAGCAGCGTTTTACGTCGGCGTTCTCGTGCCGGAGGCGAGATGGCGGCGACGTCTTCCTCGCGACAGCCGAAGGCACCGATGAGTCGCGCCGGGGCACGGTGCTGCGGCTTGTCGATGGCCGCGTCGAGACGCTGTGGCAGGGCTCCGCGGACCACGTTGTCCTCTCCTCGTCGCGTAACGTCGCGTACCTCACCCGGCGGAACGTGTCGGCGACGAAGCTGGTTGAGGTGAACTTGTTGACCGGCGAAACCACCGATGTTGCCGAAGTGCCGGTCTCCCCACCTCTTTATGCCGGCGCGTTCGTGCCCAGCGGCGACGAGGCGTTGCTGGCGGCGGTCGTGTATTCGTCGCCGGGGCCCGACAACGACGAACCGTCGCGGCTGGTCCTGGTCGATCGACGCGCGTCGCCGGGAGAGCGGCCTGAGGTACGAACCCACCGCCTGGCAACCACGAACCGCTCCGGCACCGTCGGATGGTTGGATGCCGACCGCTTCGTGTTCGTGCCGAGCGGAGGCGATGCCGAATCTACACGTGTCTACGACGACCACCTCGAGGTCAAACAGTCATGGGACGGCTGGGCTGGCTCGTCGACCGCCGTGATCGGACCGCGGGTCTACCTGGCCGCGACCGGCGCGGTGTTGGTGCACGACCTAGACAGCGGCCGCGGATCGCTGTTCCACGACTTCGAAGATGTGTCCCTTCATGCCCTAGTCGCTCCCTCGCTGGCACCGACGGAAGAACCCCCGGCGCTACCCGAAGGGCTAAGCCATCGCGACTCTCAGTTGCCCGGCACCTCGACTTCCGGCGAGTCCGTGGCCCGTACCGAACAAGGGACGGGCGACACCGGGATCGGCTGGGCATTCGCCTATCTGGGCGCCGCAGCCGCCCTAGCCGTCGCCGCGGCAATCGCCCTCCGCCGTCGGCGGCAGCGCGATCACCCTCACACGACCAGTGACGGCGTGCGACGCTGAACCTCACGGGCGAGATCACCAGGCCGCCAGCGGGGTGCGAGCACGCCTATCTCCGGCTCGGTTCCCAGCGACCGCTAGACGGTTCAGGCCAATGTGGACATCGACGTGATATGTACTCCGGTGGCGACATCCGTCACCGTCGTTCTGCGTGGTCGGTATGGCGGCTACTGCGGTGCCGTTAGCCACCCTGCCTTGGGCTCGTACAGCACGCGTTGCTCGACAAGGGCGTCTATCAACGGGTCCTTGACCGTCCATGCGAACCATCGCTTCGTGTCGGAGCGGGGGCTGAGAACCGCTGCTCGCACCGCCAGGTGGAGCAACTCGTCGAGTCCTCCAGCCGGTGCGGCCGGTCCATGGCGGTGGGACCATAGGGCAAGCTCACTCACGTGGCGGTGTCCTCCGGACGCGGCGTCGACGGTCATCTCGCGGCTTACGACTGCGCCCCGCGGCTCGAGGCGAGATCTCACGGCTCGGAGTTCTTTGGCATCAAGTCCCGTGTCGGACTTGACGTTGTCGAGGAGCGTCGGCCCGGCCGCGTCGAGGAACATTGTGAGTCGGTGTGCGTCAGGTCCGTAGTCGCCGGCGAGGGCGCGGGCTTCTTCTTCTCGGCAGAGGGGATCGACAGCATGAGCCGCGGGCTGGTCGAGAAAGAGCACCTTGCCGCGATGCAGCTTCGTTTTGATGCAGCCCGGCCGCTCGCCCAGCGCGTTGTCCCACCACCACTTGTCGTCGGGCCATGCGGCAAAGCCGCGGGCACTCGAGTCGGCTACCGGCTGGCAGGCGCCAAACAAGCTCGGCAACGCGCCGTCAGGCGTGAGCGTCAAGAGGTGACGATCTTCGAGGAAGCGCTGGGCATCGTCGAGGTCGACGAGCCAGCGATCGCAAGTAAGGCGGCAGTGCCAAGCACGAAGCGCGTCCAGGTCATCGTCACTGGTGAGGCGATCTCCCATTACTTGCTCATCCTCCAGGTGCCAGTCTGGCTGCATGCCCGCGGAAGATCGAGCCGCATTCGTTGCGCAGGTCGTCCACGTCATCGTCACCCGCGACGCCGGAACTCTGGAATTGCTGATGATCCGACGCGCGAACACCGGACGAGGTGACGGTTCGTGGGACTGCCCCGCCGGCCGTGTCGAACCTGGCGAAGATCTCAGATCCGCCGCCGCGAGGGAACTCGCCGAAGAGGTCGGCTTGGTGACGACCGCCCGCGACGTCGAGATCATCCACGAAGAGGCTGCCTCCACAGCTGGCGGGCTCGTCCGTCACGTGTTCCTTATCGCGACCCGCTGGTCGGGGACCGCTGAGAACCGCGAACCCGACCGCGCCGACGACATGCAGTGGTTCCCGGCTACCACCCTTCCGTCGCCGATGCTCCCATTCGTGCGACGAGGACTCACGCAGACCGACTTGCGTTGGGGCCATACGACGTGAGACGGCCCGCCACGCTCGTCTAGAACACCCGCAGAGGCTCGGCGTTGTTCAGTGCGCCACCGAATCGGCGCCACGGGTCACCCGCCACTGAACAATCGGTCGCGACCGAACGGCACGCATCTCGTTACGTACGCACGCCCGCGGAGAGCCTTGCTGATCGGCTTGATCGAGGCTCGAGTGAATCAGTTGAGGAACTCTGCGAGTAGGTCCGTCACGCGCCGCGCGTCGGGGTACACCGCTCGCGAGGGTAACAGTTGCAGGTTGGCGCCCAGTTGCTCCGCCCACGTCTGTGCCACGCGGGCAGGATGGCCTTGATCGCCGCGCTGTCCGACGACGAGGATCTCGACGGCGAGATCGCTCCTGCCACCCGGCGAGAGCGATTCCAGCCACGTCGCGTACTTTCCGGCGGCGTGTCCGCCGGCTGGGATGACAAGTGCGATCCGCTCAAACAACCTCGCGTCCTCCGCAAGGGCACCGACGATCGCTCGGGCACCTCTGGAGAAACCGATGGCTCGCGTGGCACGGTGTTCGTTCGCGACGGCGCGGACTTCGGCGGCATCGCGGTCTGCCTGGCGCCGGATGCGTGCGAAGCCTTCGAAGTGGCCGGATTGTTCGTAGGCGAAACCGATCTTGGTGCCCTTTACGCGATCCGCATACCGCATCCGATGCGAGAGGTTCTCGCCATCCCCGCCTGGCGCGAACAACGTCCGCGGTTGGCCACGGCCGCTCTTGAGGACGACCGCAGACTTTGCAATGACGCTCTCAGCCACCGTCGTCCTCCCCGTGGAGCCATCGCAGCCCGCCCTCCCAGCCGCCGTCCGCGTGTTCCAAGATGTCCCGGTAGTACGCGTTGACGACCGACGTCGTGTAGTCGTAGCCCGCCGCATCCGCGATGTCGTAGTCGAAGACGGCCGCCGACCGAAACTGCTCCGACCGCGTGTAGACACGTTCTGGCGACGCGTGCGCCCTCACAAGATCCGGCTCTCGCTGGAGCTCGGCGACGCTGGCCGGACGGCCGTCGCCGCGCCGATACACGACACCCGTCGTCGGATCCGCCGCCCCCCAGGCGCCTGCCCGGAACACCTCGATGACCTGGTGGCCGCTGTAGGCCGCCTTCGTGTTGGCGAGGAACACCAGCCTCGATGGCAGCCCGGCGACCTGGCACAGGGCGCAGGCCGCTCGAGCGAGGTCAACACACCAGTCGGTCACTCGCTCCAGGATCTCCTCCTCGGTCCCGCCGAGGCACAGTTCCTCGGCAGGGACATCGGTCGCCGCCACCGCAGCCAATCGCTGCACCATGCTGTCCAGGAACGTTTCGACCTGAGACGTGTCCGCCACGTCGGCGACATAGGCCTCCAACCGGGGCCGGGAGCCAGGTCTATAACGGACTGGCTGCGGCGGCCGGTAGAGCCCGCTCAATGAGTCATCCGTGATGAGGGTCATCGTCGTCCACAACAGCCGGTCGACCGAGCCCGGAGCGTGAACGTCATGGTCCAGCATCCACGCGTACGCCGCGCCAAACGCCTGCGGACCTTGTGGCGTCACGGTAAAGATCATCGCGCCCCGAGGGCCGAAGCACTCGCCGTTTGCGCGGTTGCCTGCAAGCAACGTTCGGGTGCGCCACGCTTAGGGTCTCCGTGAGCGTGAACCGAATCGATGCTCCGCCTCAGTCGACGTGCGCAGACGCCGGTGTGTCACGGTCGGACCGGCTGACGCCCACTCGAGTTCGACGCCGAGTGCGTAGCCTGTCGAAATGAGCCGCGCCGAGTTCAGCGTGGTCTGCGAGGTAGAGCCGGCAACCCGGCCCGATCTCATGCGCGTCCGTCACCAGATCGGCGTGATGAGCCGGATCGCCTCCGCGTTCCTGATCCCCGACAATCACATTGGCCGGGCGACGGTGTCGAGCATCGCTGTGGCACACGAGGTCGCAGCGATGGGCGGCAGATCCATCGCCTGCCTGAACGCCCGCGACCGCAACCTGCTCGGGTTCCGCAGGGATCTGCTGACTGCCGCCGCGTACGCCGTGGATGAGTTCCTCTTCGTCTTCGGCGACCGGCCCGAGACAGGGCGGCGCTCCGACGACCTGACGGTGCGTTCGATGCTCGAAGAGGCACGGCGGTTCGGCGCCGATCGGAGATTGGCCCGCGGTCGGCTGCGGCTCGGCGTGACATCGCGCTTACAACCGTGCCCTCATGGAAGCGCGACGCTGACTTCCTCTTCGTCCAGGCCAGCTTCTCTGTACCCGAGCTCCTGCGTTGGCGTGACTCGGTCCACTTCGACGGCCCGGTGTTCGCTGGCGTGATCGTTGCCGCATCGTCAGCTATGGCCCGCAAGCTGACCGCCGACATCCCACAGCTCACCTTTCCGGCGTCATTGATCAGCCAGTTGGATGCAGACGCCAACGCGGGGGTGGACTTCGCGTGTCAGATGGTCGAGGACATCCGGCAGTCTGGCGCGTTCGAAGGCGTTCACCTCATCCCAGTGTCGCGCTACCGCGAGGTCGCGGCCCGACTTGAGGCGACTGGCAGACCGGGCTCATTGCGCCCCCGGCGGCGCGACCACCCGTGACACTCGGTCGCGGTGTCGTTCGAGCCTCTACCGGTCGATCGGTCGCGGTCTGAGGTGACCGCGCATGCTGTCCCAGCTGGCCTGGAACGGAGTGAACGGGCTGCGGTTGATGAGGGGCCGGAGGCGTTCGTTACCGCGGCGGTAGAGCTCATCGAAAAACCAAACCGATCGGTCGCGGTGGAAAGCGTAACGAGCTGCCGCAGCGTCAAGCGCCTGAGGGCTCGCCGAGCCGCAGGAGCGATAGCCGGTGACAAAAGCCCGACACCTGCTCGGTTCGAGGCGAAACGAGAGATGCATCGCTCGAATCACCTCCTTCAAGGGATCTCCAAGACCCGCGCTGTCCCAGTCCAACACCCCCGCCACCGCATCGGCCCGAAAGACGACGTTGGCGTCGTGGTAGTCGCCATGGACAGTCTGGCCATCCGCGACTGGTGGCGCCGCTTCGTCTCCTCGCGTCCCGAGCCAATCGCGCTGACCCTGCAGCCACCTCAGGGCGGCGTCTTCGTCTAGCCCGGGGTTCGGCAGCGCTTCTATGAACGAGATGATCTCGCCGCCTCGGCGAATCGTCGCGGCCGTCGACTCGACCGCAGCTGGCTGAGTCGACATCGGCTGAACCGAACGCAGGGTGAGATGAATGCGCGCCAGCATCTCGCCCATCGCCTCGGCTTGGCTCCGCGTGTGAGACCCACGCGCCGGTTGGTCCCCGTCGATCCACCTCAGCAACGACCACCACCTGCCGTCATGACCAACGATGCGATCGCCGGTCGGGGTCGCCAACGCCTCCGGTGCGGGAACATCGGCGCTGCGCACGATCTGCATCACATCGTGCTCGAACTCGACCGCAGCCCGATCCGGGTGGCGATGGCCACGAAGAACAAGCCGCCCGTTGTCGGTGTCGACGAGGAACATCTCGTTCATCGTCCCCAGATCCGGCTTCGCCACCTTCCGGGCGCCGACCCGCCAGGCGCGCAAGACCGTCTCGGGAGCGGACATCGCTCCATGTTGTCCGCTACACCGTCTCCGGCAGCGCCACTCCCGCGCACCACCCGACGAGCGGCCCATTACAGCGAACAATCTGTCGCACTCCGCGGGCGACCACCTCCGTCGCTCTGGTCGCCTCGCGATCGCCGGATTCCGCCCTCTCGTCACCGTGCGAGGACGATCGCGGAACCGAGCTTGTGCACGCGCTCCGAGGGTTGCACGCAACGAGTCTTCTCGAACCGCGTCCGTAGTCTGCCAACCGCGAACGACTGAGCCTCACCTCCTCGCCGCTAGTCACCACGGGGGTTGGTGCGATGGCGGACACAGTGCGGTTGACCAGCGACCACCCGGATGGCGTGGATCGGCGACGGCTATCTCCAACACCTGGGTCACGGAGAGCGCATCGACGACTCGACCGCTGCCTTCGCCGCTTTCGCCGACCGCGGAGGCAACTAGATTCGTCGGTTGCCGTGACCGATTCCCACCCCGCTCGCTGACGCGCTCGCCTCAAGGCGCACGTCGACGACGTCGCCGCGCGGGCTTTTGTCCCGACAGCCTCGAGACGAAGCCGTGGGGTATCCGCGAGTACTCGGTGGTCGATCCTGATGGCCCCCCTCGTCCGTTTCTTTTCGCCCGCTCGATTGACCAGGTTCGAACGTCGCGATCGACCGCGACGAACAGCGGCGACGTTCGTTGGTCGAGGCCACTGACCCTCGACGAGACATTCTGTGACACCGCGTTTGCTGACCGTGCCGAGAGCCGTCGCTATCTCGCGTCACGTCGCCGGAACGCCTCAGCGGCTAGCACGAAGTCCTATCCGCCTAGCGCGTACGACGACTGGTAGCCGGGCGTCGGCCATGGCGTCCCGCGCGTTCCGTACGGGCGGGCGCTGCCGCCGCTACCGGAAGCGCAGCCGAATGGTCTCGCCGATCGCGTCGTAGCCAATTCTGCGATAGACCGAGTTCGACGTCGGGTTGCCGAGATCCGTATAGAGGATGCAGCGGACGCCGTCGGCGAGGATGCGTGCGGAGATCGCAGCGACGCACGCCGTCGCGTAGCCGCTCAGTCGGCGCTCGGGGGGCGTATAGACCAACTGGACGATGCTCGTGCCCGCGGCGGGTTGGGTCCTCGCCGCCATCGAAACAGGTTGGTCGTCGACGACCCACAGCTGATACTCGCCGCGCTTGACTCGCTCTCGGACTGACCAAGCACGACGTTCGCGGGCTTCTGCGGAGTCGCGTGCGCTCCCGCCTCCGACGCCATCCGAACGCAGGGCACCAAAAGAAGTGGCGGTGTCTGCACCAAAACCGGCGACCCATCGCATAAGGACGTCGGTGTCCGCATCGGTGGCAGTCCGCATTGCTCCGGGAACCCCAACCGGCTGCTCTTCTACGCGGGTGATCTCGTAGACACGCTCACCGATGACAGGCACTACCGCCTGCTTCGTGCTCTCCGCCCAGTGGCCAGCGAACGCCAACGCGACCTCCGGCGCGCCATCGATTCCAGCCACCATGACACCCTCGGCAAGCATCGCTTCGGCGCACAACTGGGCTAGGGCTCGCGGCATGGCGCTGATGCGGGCTATGCCTCCCGGTGGCGTCTGAACCGCGATACCGGCGGCCTCGCCGGCCGCTCGTGCTACCCAATAGCGCCCTGGGACCCCACTGGCGGAGCGGCCACGAAGCAAACCAACCAAGAAGCAGTTGCCTGTAGGGTCACGTTCGAGCACGGCCGAGACCAGTTCAAGCGCAACCGCGGGATCGTGGGTGGCGACTACGTCATAGTCGGCGTCTCTATCCATCGCCTATCCGATCGTCTGATTCGACAGCGACTTCCTGGTTTCCGAGCTCGCGGCGCATCACGGCTCGTCGGGGTGATGGACGGCCGACACATTCGAATCCGCACTTGGCGAATACGTGCTCGCGGCTCTCGAAGGACTCCGCTCCGCCATACTCGTTGGCGATCGGCCATCCCTCGATCGCTGACGCGCCTGACGAGCGCGCCAACGCCACGGCTGCGATCAACAAAGCCTCAGTGATGCCGTCGCGACGGAAGCCAACGCACACGAAGAAGCAGGGCACTAGCCACACGTCGTCGTCTTCGGCGGGGTCGCGCTGCTTCAGGATCGTCCCTCGCGGTGCGATCGCTCGTTGATAGCGCGAGCGGGGCCCAGTCGCGCACCAGCCGACCGGAGTGTCGTTGCGGTATGCCAGGAGGCCCATGGGCGGATCAACGTCCTGGGCCATTGCCTCGAAAGCGCGGCGGTTCCCGCCGCGTCGACGCTCATAGTGCTCGGGTCCGCTTGCCCGCGGCAACACGAATGACATGCACCAGCAGCCACGCGTCGCGGCATTGCTGTTGAACAGATCGGCGAGGTCGTCCAGACGGTCAGCGGTGACGGGCTCGATGTTCACGCCCGCGCTGCCTCAACTAGCTGCTCAAACAGCGCCACAGAGACTGGATGCTCGACAAGGTCCCCGACCTCGGCGAGCGCGCGCGCCTGCTCCACGGGACGTGACGCATCGAGGGCACGGGCGGCGCGGCTGGCCGTCCAGTTGAGCTGTCCGCAGATCGTGGTCCGGAACATGTCAAGTGTCAGATCGACCTGGCCACCCCCACGGGTGTACCCCTCGACGAGGGCTCGCGCTGCCGCGCTGCTCCATTGCCCGCCTGACCCGACAGCCCACGCGTGGAGGGCAGACCCGAGCTCCCACGCAGCTACTTGGGGGCCTGCGTGCTCCCAGTCGAGAACAACGAATCCGACGTCAGCCGAGCGACGTACATTCCAAGGTCCGAAGTCGTTGTGACACAGGATCGTTGGACCGTCCGCTGGCTTTCGAGCGACAAGCTCACTGAGTTCCTCGAAGATCGGGACGTGAGCGACAAGCGCTTCCGCGAACGTCGCACCGACGTCGGCTGCCAGTCTCGCGAGCCGTGCCCAACGTTCCGCTGGCGGGCATTGTGACATCCACGGCGCGACAGGCCCAGAGGCGGGGAGCTCTAGGCCATGCAGCATGGCAAGCATGTCCCCGGCTTGGCCGGCAAGGTCCGAGCTAACAGGCCGGTCCACCTCCGGCACGAGGTCGACCCACTCATAGACGCGCCACCGTCTCGAGGAGATCACTTCGACGATGTTCCCGGATGCGCTGCGTGCAGCAGACGGGACGCGCACACCCGCACCGGCGGCGGCCGTTGCGAGCCGCACGTCCGTCTCGCAATTGTCGGCGCGCGCCCAGTCGAACAACTGCTTGACGGCCCATTCGCCGGCGTCGGTCTCTAGCTTCGAGACGGCGCCCATGGCGCCGCGCGCAATCGGCACCATTGGTGCGATGGGCATGCCAAGGCCAAACGCCTCGGCTAGCGCGGACTCCACCTCGAGTGGGGGACTTGCGTTGAGCACGTTCATCTCGAACACCTAACTCGCATAGGCCCGGACTCGCACGGGCTCGCGATGTCAACGGGCGCAGCGGAGGTGCGATCCGCTGTGCTCGCCGCGCCGAAGCCTTGAGCGGTGCCGATGCCGAACGCTCTGGTCCACTCCAGGAGGAGCGGCATGTCGCCGGTGGTTGCGGGCCGCATCGACCCTGGCACCCGGCGAGGGGCGTGGACGTCAACAACCTCGTAGAGGCGTTCGCCCATCGTCGGCACGACGGGTGACTTCGTGGTATCCGCACACTGCGCGGCGAACGCCGTGGCGGCATCCGGCGGGCCAGCGACGCCCCCGACGGGGACCCCTTCGGCCGGGATCGAGTCGGCGGCACGTTGGACGACAGCTCTGGGCATGGTGGTGAGCCGGGCGAGACCGCCGGGCGGGATCTGGACGACCACGCCCGCGGGAACCCCGTCACGCTCGGACGCGACCCAGTAGCGCCCTGGGACACCCTTCGTGGCTCGCTGGTGCAGCAACCCGATGAGGAAGCTGTCCGCGATGGGATCCCTCGCGAGTTGATCCTCGGCGCGGCGCAACACGTCGCGAGGGTCGTCGGTGGCGGCTATGTGGATGTCAGGAGTCGTGCCATGTTGCCGCCAACCTGTATCGGGCGCCACGGCGTCGGTGGAGGTCGCGTCGCTCCGCGGCGGGCCCATCACGACACCGCCATACGAGACCGCGCGTTCGACATGACCTCCACGAGATCCTCGATACGTCCCCGCGAGATCGGATGGACCAGCAGCTCAGGCAGCTCGTTGACCGCCAGCGCGTGGTCTTCGGATCCATCCGCCTGCAGCGCCCGCTCGACACGTCCCGCTGTCCAGTTGAGCGCGGCCGCGATCGCGGTGGCGAACATGCGCTCATCGATGCGGCCGAGCGTGCCGCCCTCGGCGACATATGCCTCGCCCAGCGCGCGGAGGGCCCGCTCGTTGATGTCACCGCGGGCGTCGGTCCCCCACTGCAACACCACGTAGCCGAGCTCCCATCGCGGCGGCAGCGCGCCAGCGGCCTCCCAGCCGACGATGACGAGATCGCCGCGTCGGTTGGTGCGGACACTGGACGGCGTGAGGTTGGAGTGGCACAGAATCGTGTCCTGCTGCTCGCCCTCGACAGGGATCCCAACGGAACCGACATCGAGTAGCGTCGGTAGCGCGTCCTCGAGCATCGGCAGCCACGGCACTCGCTGCTGTTGCGCGCTGACCAGCAGCTGGCGCCACCGCGCCGCCGGCGGCCTCCCAGTCAGCCACGGGCCGACCGGCCCGGCAGCCGGCAGAGCGAGACGGTGCAGCTTGGCCAGCGCCCCGCCGACCCGGCCTGACACGGCAGTGCCCACCGGTTTGACTGGCGACGGCCCAAGGCTCATCGCTGCATAGACTCGCCAGCGCCGCCCACCCGCGGACTCGACGACCGCGCCTGTCGCGCTGCGCGCCACCATGGGGACGCCCACGCCAGCTGCGGCAGCGGCTTCGAGGAGCACCGCGCCAGCGTCGACCGCGGTGGCAGACACCCAGTCGTACAGCTCGACCGCGAACCAGTCACCGCGGGTGGTGGCGATCGACCACGTGCGGGCCAGCGCGCCCCGCCCCACGGGGAGCATCGCGTGCGTGACATCCCCGAGGCCGAAGGCGGAGGCGAGGGCATGGGCGACCGCCAGTTCGGCTGGTTGCAACGTGGCTCGCCGGCGGTCGACCTCGGCCTTCAGGTCGTGCCAGCGGTGGAACCCGTACTGCTCGGCCAGCGCCAACTGCGCGTGCGACAGCTTCGCGGAGGGATTGGAGACGCGCAGCTCGGCCAGCAGATCCTTGGCCTGCTGATGCAGATGGCCAAGGCTGGGATTGTCGGGGAGCATCTTCATCATGAACCTCGTTCTCGCCCGGGCTCGCACAGGCGGGCAACGAGCTTCATGGTTCGCTCGACCCCAATCAACAGAGGGGTGGCTTCAAGCCTTCCGGCGAGTCATCGGCGCTCTCCCCTCAAGCGCTGGCGCGCACCATACCCACACGAGGACGAAGCACGCAACCGGAACACCCTGCAATCGCGTGGCATTCGGTCGCGTCGCAGCGCCGCAGATCGCCGTCGTTCGGTATCGACACCGCCACCGCCCCTGCGGCAGAGATATGAACGCCTCGGGCGATCGGAAGTCGCGGCTGGCCGTCGACTACCTACCGCATAGTGCGCCGTCCCGCGGCCGTTGCGATCTCCCCTCCGTTGCCGTTCGTTGCTCGCGGAATGCCGTCGACGGCATGTGCCCCCGCGGGTCATTCCGCGTCCGCTTCTTCATCAGCGCCGAGAGCTTGAAACTGCTCTCGAGCCCAGGACTCGACTCGCTCCACACTGATTGAGAAGTGGACTGTTTGGTTGCGGTTGATGCTCGGCGCCAGCCCCAGCCCCCCAAAGCGATATCCCTGGAAGTAGGAGACATGGACGGCGTCGATCGCGTTCTGCGTGATGGCGAGTTGCTCATCGGTTTCTCCTGACACGATCGCAAGCCCTACGAGGTACGAGGCGCTGATCGAGGTGAAATGCACGTCCAGGGACTCGAGGGGACCGACCAAGTCTCGGATATGACGCGCTTCGGAAGCCACCGCCGTCTTCGTGGCTCCGAGTGCGCCGCACGTTATCAGTACTGACCAGGCCAGCTCCGCGACATCATCGAGTAGCAGCACCTGCGGCCGGTCGTTCGGAGGTGTCCAGTCGACGATGCGGCGGAGCAGCTTGAGGCCCGCATGTGCGACTGATTGGTCTGTGTGATCCGGGCTCGCGTGCTCGATGGCGAGCAACACGCACAGTTCGAGCGCCAACGCTCTCGCCGCGATGGGGTCGAGGTGCTGGTTGCCATCAGCGTTAGCGGCGACCGTGTGCATATTGCGCCCGAGTACGTCCAGGATCTCTAGACCGAGGACCCGAGCGTGATCAATCGACTCATCGAGCGAGGACATCGTCATCTGCAGCGTCGCACCGGGTCGGATGGAGCGACCGGGAAAGAGACGATCGCGCGGTGGATCAAGCCCGAGATCGGCCCTCGCCAGAAGCGGAGCGATGTGGTCGAGTTTGGAGCCCCAGTAGTCAACGAGCACTCTGAACTCGTCGACCGATGAGGGCAGGAACATCAGGGGCGCCTCGGCCAACTGCTCAGTGGCGGTGACTCCAATGTGTGCTTTGCCCGTCGCGTCCGCGAGCTGAGCGATCCGCACAAGGATCTCGAAGGTGACGAGTGCTTCGCCACCCTCCCTTAGGGCAGCAACCTGGCGGATCGATCGCCCGATCCCGTCAACGGCACTCGCTGGTACCCGGCTTGAGTCCGCGTTCCAAGCCTCGATGGCCACGCGCTCGAGAGACGAGCGCGCCGCGCCACGCAGCAGCTGACCGTCGTTCGTTGGCCACGCAATGGCGGCAAGTGCAGCGAGCGACTGTGTGATCAGCGTCGCCGAGTGGTCGTCGCCGGTTAACCGGACCTGGCCGACGAGCGGCTCGCCCACCTCTAAGACAGTCATCAGCGGACCGGAGATCCCGCCTACTCGTCCTCCGGACTCGTCACCGAACGCCGAGAACACCTTGACGAGACGCAACCAGAGAAGCGTCGCCTCATGGGTGCGCCCTGCGGCAACGGAGGCGCGAATCGCAGCCGCCAACCGAAGCAGGGTTCGGTTCACAACCATCTCACGAGCAGTTCGCAGCTCGGCCTCGACCAGCTCGGCACGATGAGGTGACGAACGAAGGGAGGACCGAATGATGCGCTCCGAGACACGCATGGTCGACTTCTGCTCGCGCACGAGTTCATCCGCAAGGCGGAGGACGAGGCGCTCGCCATCGGCCGACCGGAATAGCTCCCGAGATATCGTGATGAAGAGCCCGAAGACCCCCGACGCAATCAGCCCGGAGCTGATGGCGGTTGCTCGGTCGGGCGCAACCGTCGACAAGTAGAAGAGCAGAGCCTCGAGCGGCACTAGGCCGATGCTCAGCACCCACACCGTGGGTTGGTTCAGGAGCGCTCGGATGTTGCCAGGACCAAGCTCGAGCATCCGCGCAAGGGCCAGCGTTGCCGAGCTCATGAGCACGGTCCCGAGGCCTACGATCGTGGCGGCGCCGAGCGTCACTGCTGCGAAGTCGTCACCGCCGGTCGACCAGGGGAAGGTCACCAGAAGACCGACGCCACCACTGACGAAGGCGATCGTAGGAATCACGAGCAACGCGATGTCCCAGCGATGGAGTCGGATCCAGTGACTAGTTCGAGCCGGCCAGGCACGCCAACCCGGGGGCCGACGCTCGTAGGACGCCAGGTGCCGCCGTGCCGCCAGGAGATGATCCTCAAGGTTCGCGGCGAACGGATTCGCCGTACCGGGCGATGGTGACTCGTAGCCAGAGTCGACGGCGTCGGGACGCGGCCACCATCGGAGTCTCACGTCGAACAGCCTGTCGCGCTCAGCGCTGCATTTGGCAATGCCCGTGGTCGCAATCGATCCCACTCACAAGGAACTCGGCGCAGGTATTACGCGTTGGCGTGACTCCTACTTCGACTGGAGAAGCTCGACAGCATGCGTACGGTCGATGTCCCACTCGAGTGCGAGGTACCGAGCACCGATGATGTGGTCGAACACAGCACCTGTCGGAGCTTGAATCATTCCTGCCGCGACTTGCGATGCAACGGTGTCGCCATGGTGCGTTCCATCGACCTCCGCTTGCACTTGCTCTGCGAGGGCCTTCGTGAGATCGAGAAGTTCACTCGTGACTGGGTCGGCCGCGGCGGCGCGAAGGTCGGCGTACGACCGCTCGAACTCCGCAACTGCCTCGTCAGCGGCGGCTCGGACCTGCTCGTGCGTCCGCTGGTCCTCAGGTAGGTCGCCGACTCCAGAGAGCCTCTGCAGCGCGGCGAGTCCCTCGCTGAACGTGTCGGCGAGCACACTCGGATGAGGGTCGCCAAGTTGCGACATCCACTCATCAATGTCGCTGGCCGGCAACGGTGTGGAGATGAGACTCACCGCGAGGCTCGGGACCGGTCGTCCGGCTCGCAGAGGGATCAGGACGTACATCTCCCCAAGGGGCTGCTGGACGCGCAGCACGTCGACGAGAGCGTCGACGGCCGCTGGCCAGGCTGTCAGTGACTCAAGCTCGATCGTCACAGCCCACGACGTCGAGAGGCGGGTCGGCAGTGACGGCATCGGTGCCCGCAGCACGTCGGTTCGTAGTCCGCTTGTTCGACAGAGCCGTTGCAGTCCGTCGCGTCGCTCCTGCCTTCTCCGTTGCTCCGCTTTGCGACACGTCTCGGCGGCCCTGCGGAGTGCTGTACCCCGGCCTCCGGAGCGCGCACTGCGGCCTACTTTGGCCAGATCCGCTCCTTCGGTGGCCATCTCGTGAACCACGGCGTGGAGATCTACAAGTGCATCTCGTAGGCGGTCCAGGCTCTCGGGGTGACCATCTAGTCCGAGGAGATACCAGGGCTCGGCCATCGCGCCTTCCAGGTGTCGCCCGATCGTCGTCTCCGCTATGTACGTCTCCAGCGCCCGATAGTTCTCCCGCTTCGCTAGGCGGGGAAGGATGTTCCCGGTCAGGTCAGTGAGGAGGCCTGAGAGGTCGTCTGCCATGGGCACCGGAGCTTCCTCGCCGATGGCCGTGTCCGCGATCTCGATCGCCCCCAGCGGCGGCCTCAACTCGCGGGCACTGTCGTGCAGTGCTGTCACGTTGCGCTCCATCTCTTCGAAGTCCACGCGTGCAGCACGTCCGAGGACGAGCGCCAACCCCACATCACGAACTATTCCGACGGCCACGTCAAGGAGAGGCGATGCGACACTCAGCCGCTCTGTGTCGACTTCACCAAGCAAGGTCACGGCCGATCGGAGTCGGGCCTGATTCCACGAGACCGTGAGCGTCGCGTGGTCGTACTGCCGGCGGAGGCCGCTCACGCCGTGTGTGTAGTCGCCGATTCGCATCTCATGGCCGCCTGGCAGGAGCGACCGAACGTCCACGCTCTCAATCTGCGGTAGGCAACGAAGAAGGTGCCTACCGAAGCTGACCGCTCGCTCGCGTGCGTCTCCGTGCTGTTCGTCAGAGACGTGCAGCAGCCTGCAGTGGCCGACTAGCTCGGCATTGCCCTCGCCCTCTACGTCCTTCTCACGCACGTCGAGCTCGGTGATCCACGGGTTGCTGGCCCTTAGCCGACGCATCATCTCGCCTTGGCCACCGAGCAGCTCGACCATCAGCTCCGCGAGGCTGCGATCGCAGGAGCGGGCCCTCGCTAGGCGACGACGAATAGTTCTCTGTCCAAGCCGTCCCGCTCCACCACCGGAGCCTCGGGCCACCGGCGGGATCCCTATACCAACCAGGGGAGGAGGCAGCGTTGACTGGCTGCTCCTCTTCTGTGGTTGAGTGGTCCTCTTGGTGCGTCGGCTGGCTCTCCCGGCCGCCATCTCGTGCGCGCCTGCGCCGCATGAGAACGATCCCTGCGACCGTTCCGACAACTACTCCGAGGGATGTGAGCGCTGACTCGGCACCGACGAATGCGCCCGCGGTCCCGAGCGCGAACCCTAGGACAATGCTGCCGACAACCCAGCCGACGACGATGTCCACGACCCAGCCCACCATGTACCGCACCTACAGCGCCCCCGATCGCGTCGCACGGACCTCCTAGCTAGCGTAGTGGTTGTGAGGTGCAGGGCCGGCACCGCGGACGGATGGCGTCAATGGGATGTGAACCGTATGTTCGATGAGCGGCTACTGCTTGTCACAAAGCTGGACCAGAGGTCCCGGCTCAGTCCAGGCCGGGAGCTTTGAACTCGCCCGTGAATCCCCACACGACCACACCCGAGGCGAGGGTTCCGACGAGTGCACCAGCAACGAACCCCAGAAAGCGAACGAACGTCGCCGTGCCTCCTCCGTAGAGAGAGTCGAGTGGCGTTTCCCCGGACAGGAAGCTCGGGCTCCAACCGGTCACCACGCCGATGATGGAGACCGCCGCAAGGCCGTAGCCGACGACAGCGAGTGGACCGAGCAACAACGTGAGCAGCACGCTGAGGACCGGATTGCCTCGGAAGCGTTCATCCCGCACGCGACCGCGCCTGCGTTGCACGATCAGCGATGCGCTGCCACTCCGGTCCGTGGCGGGCCACAAGACTCTCGAAACACCGAGCGGCCGTACGACTGGGGGCTATATGGCCGCTCATGCAGTCTCGCCCGAGTGTTGCTTGCTCACGGAGTGCCGCGACGTAGTCGCCTAGCGCGTCCCGGTAGTCGAAGAGCGAGTCTGGAGGTGGCGGCTGTGCATCGTCGAGCAGCGCCGACCAGCGATCGAACGCGATCTCAAGACGCGTGACGCGCGCCTCGCCTTCATCGAAGAACCGCTCCCAGTCGCGCGGCTCACGGGAGTCCTCAGGGGCGCCTTGGGCAAGAACGGCGCCGAGGGCTGAGTCGACCTCGTCCGCCGCGCGATTCACGTCGGCGATGCTTGCCTGGCCGTCGCAAGCCGCACCGGAGCCCGCGACCACGAGCACGAAGAGCCCGACCCGCAACCATGCGGTATCCATCCTCACCTCCTCCGTCCGGCTACAAGTCTGACGAGCAGTCAGACCCTCGTCCAGTACGGAGGCCATGTGCGCGAACATCCGGGGGACGGCGTCGCTCGCCGCGTCATCCGTGGCAAACCCCGACTTCGTCCCGAGGCTGCCAGTCACGAGCCATCGACTCGGCGCGCTCGCCGCAGAGTGTCGCTCGACTCCAACGCGGGGAGACCGATCGAAGACGGATGGCGTACTTGTCGATATCAGCCGACGATGGAACAGAACGTGCACCGATGTTCTCGAGCGCCAACCTTGACCGCTAAAAGCCGGTTCCTTTGGGGCCGCCGGGCGTTTCGGTGGGGCGCTAGGTGCCACTTCGAGCGGACCCCGGCCGGCCGGAGCACTTCGACATCCTCGAAGTTCACCTCATAGACCTGCTGGGTGTACATCGAAGGACAGGACCGCGGGTCGTCGGGGCTGAGCTTGGGATTGAAAGCCAACCACCTGCTCGGGGCGTCCCGGTAGCGAAACTGCGCGGTGAGTGGGATGCCCCGCCGAGTCGAGCGTCGAGAGCTATTAGCTCGTCGCTGGTTGTGGACGCGCCAGCCGCGCAAGAGAGCATCTCGCACGGTTGCTTCAAGCTGGCCATCGGCGTCAAAATCGGCACGGCGCACATCCGTGAGCCGGACCTGCATACCAAGCGGCTCCCCATCGGAGAACTGGCCGTCGACCAGACGGACAGGAGCGCTCCGTCCGAAGCAGTCGAGAGCGTAAGCGCGGTTCGCGAAGTCGACCGTTGCGATTGGATCGCGTCGGTCGTCGGGGCATGCCGCCAACGCCAGCAGCGACAGACCGGCGGCGACAGCTCGGTGCCGAGACCTGGTTGGGCGTCGGCATCTGTCCGTCATGTCCGTCGCAGCACTCCCGTGTCGTCCCACACGGCACTCGATCACCCGAGGCATTCCGCTCGCGACTTCCGTCGGGGTCCGCTCCTCATCATTGCCGTCTGATCCACAGGTGACGACCGTCGAGGGTCCTGCTAGGCCCCCAGACGGGCTGACGCGACAGACATCACCTCGGCTCGGGTTCATACCCTCGACGGCGAGGCAACGCGCGCAGGTTACGCGTGCCTTCGTCGGAGGCGCGACGGAAGTGGGCTTCACCCAGCTGCCCCATCGGTGGCGGCGTGTCGCTCGCCGTCGCGAGCAGGACTCACGCGCCGCGACGTGACGCATGGCCGGTCAGGCAGTCCCTGACACCTACGAGACGTGCGGCGTATGCTTTGGCGGTGACGAGAGTGTCGAAAGTAGAGCATGCGCTGAAGCAGCTGCTGCACGAGCTGCAGCCCGCGGCGAGTGATCACCTGAGCCGGGCGACGCTCGCGGACGAGGTCGCACGTGTGGCCGAGCGACTGTCGCGATCCGAGGTGATGGCGGCGCGGGAGCTGGACGACGCGACGTGGCAGAACGTCGCGGATGCCTTTGGCATCAGCCGTCAGG
>CAZWDB010000075.1:0-21692 GCA_964632885.1 uncultured Acidimicrobiales bacterium
TATTGCCTCAAGTTCGGTGATTCGGCGGTGGGGTGGTGGCGCGGTGCGCTCGGACCGCGGCCATCCGGCGCGCCGCGGGAACGGCTGCGAGGAGGGCAGCGGCCTTGTTGCGGCACTCGAGGTCTTCGAGCTCGGGGTCGCTGTCGGCGACGATGCCCGCGCCGGCCTGCACCGAGGCCCGCCCATCCGGTGTGGCGAACAACGTGCGGATCGCGATGGCGGTGTCGACATTCCCAGAGAAGTCGACATAGCCGACGACGCCCGCGTACCCCCCTCGCTTGGTGGGCTCAAGCTCGTCGATGATCTCCATGGCGCGCACCTTGGGGGCACCGGAGACCGTGCCGGCGGGCAGCGTCGCTCGCAGCACATCGATCGGCCCCTTGCCGGGCGCGAGCTCGCCTGACACCTGCGAGGTGAGGTGCATCACGTGGCTGTAGCGCTCGAGGGTCATGAGCTCGTCGACCTGCTCGGTTCCGAACGTCACCACGCGACCGACGTCGTTGCGCGCCAAGTCGACGAGCATGACGTGCTCGGCGCGTTCCTTGGCATCCTCGCTGAGCTCACCCGCCATCCGACGGTCGTCGTCGTCGGTGCGTCCCCGCCGTCGAGTGCCGGCGATCGGCCTCGAGATCACCCGGCCTTCGAGGACCTGAACCATCGGTTCGGGCGAGGCCCCGACGACCTCGACCTCGGGATGGCGCAGGAAGTACGTGTAGGGGCTCGGGTTGACCTGGCGCAGTACCCGGTAGTAGTCGAATGCGTCGGCACCCAGTTCGAAGTCGAAGCGTTGCGACAGCACGACCTGGAATATGTCGCCCTCGAGAATGTGCTCACGCGCGGCCGCCACCGCGCCCGCCCACTCCTTCGCAGACACGGTGCGCTGCACCTCGGGAGGCGCGTCGTCAGCGCTGGGGGGCTCGAAGACCGGCTCGTCGAGAGGGCGGGCGCCCGCCGCCGCGAGGGCGTCGAGGCGCCGGATCGCGCCGTCGTAGGCATCGTCGAGGTCGTGTTCTGACCACGTGGGATCGATGAACACGTTGGCGACCAGCGTCACGCGCTGTCGCCAGTGGTCGAAGGCGGCGAGGTGCCCGATCACGGAAAGGACCGCGTCGGGGTGGCCGAGATCGTTGCGGGGCACATGGGGAAGGTGCTCGACCTCCCGCACCACGTCGTAGCCGAGATACCCGACGACGCCTCCGTGCAACGGGGGCAGGTCAGCTATGGCTGGGGACCGGTAGGTGTCGATCAGCCCTTCGAGACAGGCGAGCACGCCCTGGTCACGGGGCACCGAGGGCGGCAGGGCGCCGTCGATCTCGAGACGGCCGTCGCGCGAAACGATCGTCGCGGCCGGGTCGCGGCCAATGAAGGAGAACCGGCTCCAGCGCTCCCGCTCGACCGATTCGAAGAGGAACCCGGTCTCGTCCCCGACGAGGCGACGGAACGCGGCAACGGGCGTGACCTGGTCGGCCAGCAGCTCACGCCACACCGGCACCACGGAGTGGCCGGCGGCGAGCTTGCGGAAGTCCTCTCTAGACGGCGCGAGCATCGGAAGGACGACCACCCGGGAGTCGCGCGAGTGCCGGCGTGATCACAGGTAGAGACCCGTGTTGCCTTCGTTGCGTTCCGAGGCGACGGCGTGGATGTCGCGCTCGCGGAGGATGAGGTAGTCCTCGCCCTGCACCTCCACCTCGTACCGGTCCTCGGGGCTGAAGAGAACCTTGTCGCCCGGCTGTACTCCCCGCACGTGCGAACCCACTGCGACGACCTCGGCCCACGTAAGGCGCTTCGACATCTCGGCGGTCGCGGGAATCAGGATACCGGCACGCGACTTTCGCTCACCGTCGTTGAGCGGTATCTGCACGAGGAGCCGATCGGCCAGCATTTTGATCGGCTGCTTGGGGGATGAGGACACGGCCCGACCGTACAACGAACGCGGCCGGCTGGTGCCGAGTGCCGCGGGAGACGTCAGCGATCGACGCGAGTGAGCAGTCGCTCGAGAACGTCGGGGGCGCCGGGCTCGCTGGGCTCGCCGGTCGCGAGATCGACCTCGGGGCCACCCGTGAGGTCAAGGAGCGACGCCGCGCCGCGGGTACCGGTGCGGACGATGTCGCCGACTTCGAGGTTGTGATCGCGGCTCACCAGGCTGATGGCGTCGGCCAGCTCGCAGTACACGTCGGTGTCGCCCGCGGCGTCGAGTTCGTCGACGCTGTAGAGGTAGAGCGCCTGCCAGTCGTTCCCAGCGGTGAGCTTGGCGTAGCCGGCGACATACTCCCAAGCGGAGATGTCGTCGACGGTGTCGGTGGCCTTGCCGATGATCGCGACGTACTCGACGTCGGTGACTCCGCCCAGGGAGTGGCTCATGCGGCTGACGCGGTCGTCGCGGACTCCATAGGCCAGCGGGGCGCGGACGATGCGCTGGTCCGCGGCATCGAGGGCAGCCGAGCCGGTGTCGCGATGGAGGAGGGGTCGGAGCTCAACCTCTGAGGAGTGGAAGACGACGCGCTGTCCGCGGGGAGACTCGAGGGCGGTGTCGAACGCGGCCGAGCCGAGGAACTCGAGTGCCAGGTCGAGGGCGCGCCAGGAATGCCGGCCGTTACGGATGAACCCGTACAGGTCGGACGGGACGAGGGCATCCGCGAGCTCGTAAGCCCGCTTGCCCTCCATGTGACCGGCGAGGGCAGTCGCGTGAAGCTCGTTGGCGTCGAGAACTACTGAATCCGGACCGGCGAGCCCCAGACGGGGATTGTCGCTGCGACCGGGGACCGTGAGAAGGCAAAGGCGCATTGCCGGCAAGTGTAGGGCCTTCAGTCCCCTTCGTCCATTACGCTCCGTGGTCGGGTGGACGCACCACGAGACCGGCAGCGAGTAGGTGCTCCTTCGCCTCGGCGACGGTGAACTCCGCGAAATGGAAGATCGACGCGGCCAGCACTGCGTCGGCTCCGCCGTCGCGTGCGCCTTCGACGAGATGATCGAGGGAACCAACCCCCCCGCTGGCGATAACTGGGATCGAACAGGCGTCGACGACGGCGCGGGTGAGGTCGACGTCGTAGCCGTCCCGGGTGCCGTCGCGGTCCATCGATGTCAGCAGCAGCTCACCCGCACCGAGGTCGGCGCAGCGGGCGGCCCACTCGATCGCATCGAGATCCGTGGAACGCCGGCCGCCATGGGTGAGGACCCGAAAGTGATCCCGGTCCCACCGTGCGTCGATCGCGACCACGGCGCACTGCGAGCCGAACTCGGCGGCGATCTCGGAAATGATCTCCGGGCGTTCCACCGCCGCGGTGTTGACACTGACTTTGTCGGCGCCAGCGCGGAGAAGCCGGCGGGCGTCGTCGACGGTGCGGACACCGCCCCCAACGGTGAGCGGGATGAAGACGTGCTCGGCGGTGCGGGCGACGACGTCGACCATGGTGTCGCGACCTGCAGCGGAGGCGGAGATGTCGAGGAAGACGACCTCGTCGGCTCCCTCCGCGTCGTACCGAGCGGCAAGCAGCGCCGGGTCGCCGGCCTCGCGCAGGTCACCGAAGCGCACCCCTTTGACCACCCGGCCGGCATCGACGTCGAGGCACGGGATCACTCTCACGGTCTGCATGCCGCAACCGCCTCCTCCACCGTGAACCGGGCCTCGTACAGCGCGCGTCCGATGATGGCGCCCTCCAGGCGCCGGCCGTCGACCTCCAGCGCCGCGAGCGCACGCAGGTCAGCGAGCGAGCCGACGCCACCCGAGGCGACCACCGGAACGTCGGTCGACGACAGCAGCCCGCCGAGCCCGTCCAGGTCGGGGCCGCCCAGGAGCCCGTCCCGCAGGATGGCGGTGACGATGAACGCCGCGACCCCGGGGAAGGCGAGGCGGGCAACCGCGTGGTCGACGTCGACGCCGGTGGGCTGTTCCCATCCCCGGATCCTCACCTCGCCGTCGCGATGATCGAGGCCCACCGCGATGCGTCCCGGCCAGTCCTGCGCGAGTTCGCGGGTGGCGTCGGGGTTCTCGATCGCCGTACTGCCGAGCACCACCCTCTCGACACCCCGTCGCAGCAACCCGTCGTCGACGACGCCGCCCCCGCACTGCACCGGAACGTCCACCGCGCTGGCGATGTCGACCACGACTTCACGGTTGGATCCCTGGCGGCGCGAAGCGTCAAGGTCGACGACATGGATCCACGGCGCGCCCGCCGCTTCGAACGACTTCGCCACCGCGACCGGGTCGTCGTCGTAGGCGATCTCACGATCGAAGTCGCCCTGGAGCAACCGCACGCAACGCCCGCCGCGGAGGTCGATCGACGGGTAGAGGTTCACCGGCGCGCATCCGAGGCGGATCGGCACACGCGCACGAAGTTCGCAAGCAGCGCGAGGCCGGTCGCGCTCGACTTCTCCGGGTGGAACTGTGTCGCCCACAGCGAGTCACGACCGACGGCCGCGACGACCTCGCCGCCGTAGTCGCAGGTGGCGATGACGCTGTCGCCGTCCCCGGCGGGAGAGGCGACGCGCTCGGGTGCATACGAGTGCACGAAGTAGACCCATGGGTTTCGCGGCAGTCCCGCGAACATCGGATGCTCACCCACGAGATCGAGGCAGTTCCACTGCATCTGAGGGTGCTTCACGCCGGGGCTGAGGCGCCGCACCTGCCCGGGCAGAACGGCGAGCCCCGCCGCGGCCGGATCCTCGTCGGAACCCTCGTAGAGCATCTGCATGCCGACGCAGATACCGAGGAACGGGGCGCCCGCGTCTATTGCGTCGAGGGCCACCTTGTCGAGGCCGCTCTCCCGCAGCGCTTCCATGCAGCGGCCAAAGGCACCGACCCCCGGTAGAACGAAGCCAGTGGCGTCGCTCGCCTCACCGGGCTCGGTAACGAGCACGGCGTCCGCTCCGAGACGTTCGAGCGCCTTCTGGGCGGAGCGCAGGTTTCCGATTCCGTAGTCGAGGACCGCGATCACAGAACGCCTTTGGTCGACGGCACACCCCCACCCTCGAGCCGGACGGCGTCGCGCATACACCGCGCGATGCCCTTGAAGACGGCTTCGAGGATGTGATGGGTGTTGCGACCGGCACGCATGCGCACGTGGAGCGTGATGCCGGCCGTGGTCACGAGCGACTGCCAGAAGTGCTCGGCGAGTTGCGGGTCGAACACCGGCTCCCCCAAGGGGAGAGGGTCGCGTCCGAGGTCGACTTCCCACACGAAGTACGGTCGTCCCGAGAGGTCGAGTGCGACCTCGATGAGGGCTTCGTCGAGCGGGACGGCCATCGATGCGAACCGCCGCACCCCCGCCTTGTCGCCGAGAGCGTCTCGGAGCGTCTCACCGAGCAGGATCCCAGTGTCTTCGACGGTGTGGTGGGTGTCGACCGCGAGGTCGCCCTTGGCCGCGACGGTCAGGTCGAAGCCGGCATGCCGGCCGAGCTGGCTGAGCATGTGGTCGAAGAACGGGATGCCCGTGTCGACGGCGGTGGTGCCGCCGCCGTCGATCGCCAGGTCGATCTCGATCTCTGTCTCGGCGGTGGATCGCGTGCCTTTGGCGTTGCGGGCGGCCGTCATCCTTCCAGTATCTCCGTGAGCGCGGAGAGGAAGGCGTCGTTTTCGGCCGGGGTGCCGACCGTCACGCGCAGACACCCCTGCAGGCGCGGCCACCGACTCCAGTCGCGCACCAGGACCGATCTGTCGACCAACGCCTTCCAGACCTCATGGCCATCGAGACGCCGCGGGCGGAACAGGATGAAGTTGGCGTCCGACGGCCAAGCATCGACATCGAGCTCCCCGAGCGCGGCCGAGATGCGACCTCGCTCCTCGACGATGGCGGCAATGCGGCCTTCCATCTCAGACCGGAACTTCAGCGCGAGGGTGCCCGCGACTTGCTTCACCGTGTCGAGGTGGTAGGGCAGAACGCGCTTCTCGAGCTCGGCCACGAACCAGTCGGGCCCGATGACATAGCCGAGCCTCGCGGCCGCCATCGACCACGTCTTCGAATAGGTACGGACCACCGCAATCGGCCGGTCGGACCGGTCGTTGGCTCCGTCGCCGGACACAAGATCGACTGCCGACCAAGGCGAGAACTGACCGTAGGCTTCGTCGACGACGGCCACGCCCGGTGCAACGTCGAGCACGCGCTCGATCACCTCCCGCGACTCGGCTCGCCCCGTCGGGTTGTTGGGCGAGCACACGAAGGTGATCTCGGGCCGGTTGGCGTTGAGCACCTTCTCGACCTCATCGAGATCGAGAAGGAAGTCCGCTCCCCGCTCCCCTGCCACAACCGTCGTTCCCACCAGCCGGGCGATCTGGGCATGCATGGCATAGGTGGGCTCGAAGACAGCAGCCGTCCGTCCCGGGCCGCCGAAGGTCAGACAGATCGTCTGGAGCACCTCGTTCGACCCGTTCGCGCAAAAGACGCGGTCGGGCGTCGTGCCATGCAGGTCGGCCAGCCCGGTGCGGAGCGCGTGGGCATGCCGGTCGGGATAGCGGTGGAAGTCGATGTCGCCCAGAGCCTCGCGGAGCGAGTCCACGAATGCCGGCGGCGGCGGCAAAGGCGACTCGTTGGTATTGAGCCGAACGTCGACCTCGACCTGCGGCGAGTGGTAGCCGTCGGTCGGCCCGAGGTTGTCGGCCGGCTCGATCCGCCTGGTCACCGTGGACCGCGCACGCGGACCGACTCGGCGTGCGCGACGAGGCCCTCGGCCTCGGCGATGGCTGCCACGTGCGGCACGACCCGAGTAAGAGCGGGACCGTCGAGGCTCACGACGTGGACCTGTTTGAGGAAATCACCTACCGTCAGCGCGCTCGAGAACCGGGCCGAGCCGAACGTGGGCAATACGTGGCTGGGCCCCGCCACGTAGTCACCGACACTCGCCGGCGCGTAAAGGCCCGCGAACACAGCACCCGCATGACGCACTAGCGGCAGGAGCGCTTCCGGGTCGGCCGTCATGAGTTGCAGATGCTCCGGCGCGATCGCGTTGGCGACCTCGAGGGCATGCTCGGGACCGTCGACGACGACGGCGTAGCCGCCCTCGCGCAACGTCGACTCGATCTCAGCGCGTCGGGGCGAAGCAGCCGTGAGCTCTGCGACCTTCTCCGTCACCCGATCCGCGACCGCTTCGGACCATGTGATCAACCAGGCGAGTCCGTCGGGGCCGTGTTCGGCCTGCACCACGATGTCGATCGCGGCATACTCGGAGGGTGTGGTGTCATCGGCGATCACGACGACCTCCGACGGACCTGGAAACGACGACGGAACACCCACGACCCCTGACGCGGCCACCTCACGCTTGGCCTGGGAGACATACACGTTGCCGGGGCCGACGATGACATCGACCGCCGGCACCGACTCGGTGCCGTAGGCCATGGCCGCGATCGCGTGGGCGCCACCCACGCGGTACACCTCGTCGACCCCCGCGAGCGCGGCAGCCGCCAGGATCCCCGGTGCTATCGAACCCCCGGGCCCAGGCGCGGAACACACCGCCACCTGCGGCACACCTGCGACCCGCGCCGGAATCACCGTCATCAGGACGGTGGAGATCAGCGGGGCCTTCGCAGCCGGGATGTAGATCCCCGCCCGATCGACGGGACGCCGCAGTTCCCGCACCACGATGCCGTTGCGCTCGTGACGGACTTCTGGATGGAGCTGGGCTCGGTGGTACGCCAGCACGTTGCCGCGCGCCACTTCGAGTGCCTCCCGAAGCAGCGGCGAAACACCCGCCAGGGCGGCCTCGATCTCGGCGTCCGGCACCCGCAGGTCGTCGACGCTCACCCCATCGAAACGCTCGGTGTACTCGCGCAACGCGGCGTCGCCCCGCTCACGTACCTCGGCGATGATCGCCTGCACTTCGGCGATCGGTGGCTCGCTGGCGACCTTCGGTCGGGGGAGCCGGGCCCGCAGGTCGCCCCCGAAGCCCCGCAGGTCGAGTCGGGAGAGCATAGGAGCGGTGATGCTACCGCTCCCCCGTGCCGCGCTCCGTCCCGCTTAATCACCCTGTCTCGCTCCCCTCCTTCGGGAGCGAATCGGTCTCCGCGCGGATTCGTGACCGAAAGGCGCACTGGACTTGGCAGTATCTGAGCATGAGCAACCCCGTCGCGGAGCTGTCGTCGGTATCTACGGCGCTCGAAGAACTCACCCGCCGGGTCGGCGACATCGCAGCTGCGGAGTCCGATCACGACGACGGGATCACCCACGAGCTGTTCGAGATCGAACGAGCCCTCAGCGGAGCCCACCGACGCCTCGCCAAGCTCGTCCACCACCGAACTTGAGGCAATAACGAACGGAAACCGTTCGTTATTGCCTCAAGTTCGGTCGTGGCGAGGGCGGCCGGTTGGGCAGGGTGTCACCGCCCGAACGGGCCATATTCGTGAACCACACTCACCTCGCGTCCGATTCAGGCCGACTCGACGGGAGTGGTGCCCGCCATCCTCGCCAAATTCCCTCGCGGGTCGTCATTGCCGCCCGACGTGTGGGCCCGCCGCCACCGAGGCATCCTCATCCTCCTCTGGCTCCACGTACCCGGTGTCTTCCTCTTCGCCCTGGCCAACCAGGAAACGGCCCTCCACTCGGCGGCCGAGGCGGCGATCGTCCTGGCGATCGCGGCGCTCGCGTCATCGCCCTCCCTCAACCGCCGGCTCGCCACGGCAGCCGCGGCGGTCGGACTTCTGACGGCGTCGGCGGTGCTGGTGCACCTCTCGGGTGGGCTCATCGAGATGCACTTCCACTTCTTCGTGATGGTCGGCGTGATCACCCTGTACCAGGACTGGGTTCCGTTCGGCACCGCCATCGGCTATGTCGTGCTGCACCACGGGGTCGCAGGTGCCCTGTCCCCCACCGAGGTCTACAACCACCCCGCCGCTATCGAGCACCCCTGGCGGTGGGCCGCCGTCCACGGAGCCTTCATCCTGGCCAAGAGCGCGGCAGGAATCATCTCCTGGCGACTGAACGAAGCTCTACTGGAGAGCGCAACCGAGCGTGGGCAACGGCTGGCCGAAGCGCAACAGGTAGCCAAGCTGGGGAGCTGGGAGCTCGACGTCGCGACTGGCATCCTCACGTGGTCAGACGAGATGTACCGCCTCGGGGGCACGGACCCGGCCTCCTTCGAACCGTCTGCCGGAACCGTACTGGAGCGGGTCGACCCCGAAGACAGGCCGTCAGTGGAGGCAGCCCTGCGCGAAACGCTCGAAGAGGGGACTCCCGGTGCGCTCGACTTCCGGATCACGATGCCCGACGGCGACACGAAGTGGATGCACGGCCGCTGGACCGTAACGGTCTGGCGCGACGGTCGGCCTGCCCTCGTCGCGGGCACTACCCAGGACGTCAGCGAACGCAGGGCGTTCGAGGCCGCCCAGTCCCGAGCGCAGAAACAGCTCCACGAGACGCTCTCGCTGCTCACCGCCACGCTCGACTCGACCGCGGACGGCATCCTCGTCGTCGGCCTGGACGGCCGGATCACCAGCTTCAACACGCAGTTCGCCGAGATGTGGCGGCTCCCCCGGGAGGTGCTCGAAGCGGGCGACGACGACGCTGCTCTCGCCGCCGTGTTGGAACAGGTCAGCGACCCGGAGGGCTTCGTCGGCAAGGTCCGCGAGCTCTACGCCCAGCCCGAAGCCGAGAGCCATGACTCCATCGAGTTCCGCGACGGGAGGGTCTTCGAACGGCACTCAAAGCCGCAGTACGTGAACGGTCGCGTCGTCGGCCGGGTTTGGAGCTTCAGCGACGTCACCGAGAGAAGGGCCCTCGAGAATCAGCTCGCGCACCAGGCGTTTCATGACTCCCTCACCAACCTGGCCAACAAGGCGCTGTTCCGTGATCGGGTCGACCATGCATTGGCGAGGGCGACGCGCCGCGCCACCGAGGTCGCCGTCATGTTCATCGACCTCGACCACTTCAAGACGATCAACGACAGCCTGGGTCACACCGTGGGCGACGGCGTCCTGACCGTCGTCGCCGATCGCATCCGGACCTGTCTGCGCGCCAGCGACACGGCGGCACGCCTGGGCGGCGACGAGTTCGCGGTGCTAGTGGAGGACAGCAGCCGCGCTGAGGCCGCCGAGATCGCCGATCGGATTCTGGTGGCGATCGGAGCACCCGTGGCCGCCGGCGGCCGCGAGGTCGTCGCCACCGCGAGCATCGGGATCGCGTTCAGTCCGGCAGGCACTTCAGTCGACCAGGTCCTCCGCAACGCGGACCTCGCCATGTACACGGCGAAGGCCCACGGCCGCAACCGCCATGAGACGTTCGAGTCGGGGATGCACACCGCCGCAGTCGAGAAGCTCGAGCTGGCCGGCGACCTGCGTCGCGCCCTGGAGCGAGGCGAGATCGTCGTGCATTACCAACCCGTCGTGGAGCTGCCGTCCGCAACCATCATCGGTGTGGAGGCGCTCGTCCGCTGGAACCATCCAGTGCGAGGCCTCCTCGCTCCAGGCGCCTTCATCGGAGTCGCCGAGGAGACCGGCATCATCGAACCGCTCGGCCGGCTCGTGCTCCATGAGACTTGTGCCCAGCTGAAGCGCTGGGCGGCTCGGGGCATCGACGTCTCGGCCAGCGTGAACGTCTCGGCCCGCCAGCTCGCCGACTGCAGCTTCGTGGCCGACGTCGAGGAGGCCCTTCGCCTCACCGGACTAGCACCGGAGCGTCTCACGCTTGAGTTGACGGAGAGCGCGTTGATGGAGGACACCCAGCGCTCGGGCGAAGTGCTCGACGGCTTGAAGGCCCTGGGGGTGCGGCTGGCGGTCGACGACTTCGGCACGGGGTATTCGTCGCTGAGCTACCTCCAGCGGTTCCCGATCGACGTGCTCAAGATCGACCGCTCCTTTGTCGCCGACATCGGTGCCGGATCGGTCGACCGCTCGCTCGCGCAGGCGATCGTCTCGCTCGCCCACAGCCTCGAACTCATAGCCGTAGCCGAGGGTGTCGAGACCGAGGCGCAGGCGACCCTGCTCTCCGAACTCGGCTGCGAGTTGGCCCAGGGCTACCACTACTCGCGGCCTGTGCTACCCGACCGCATCGAGGCGATGTTGATCGGCCAGGCACAAGCGACCGCTCCGTGGGTGGCACTACACGCCTGATCGACGCGCGTCGACGGCGCCAGAGGCGCCGTCGACGGGAACGGGCCGGGCGGCGGATCCCAGCGGCCGTTCCTCACGGGAACCAGGTGGCGGGAACCTGTTCCTCGCTTCCGCCACCATACCGGACGGGGAAGCCAAATGGGGAAGGGGGAGTCCATAGTGGCACTCGCGGCTCGCTTCCTAGCCTGAACGCCGCGCCATGCGTGGTTTAGGGCGGAAAGCGGCCAGCAGATGGGCAGAAGTCAGCGAGCACGCACTCCCCGCACCGGGGGGCTCGGGCAACACACACCTGCCTCCCATGGAGGATCAGCCGCAGGCTCAGACCGCCCCGCTCCGCGGCGGGGACCATCGCGTTGAGCTCGTGTTCCACCTTCACCGGATCGGTCGACGTCGTGAGTCCCAGCCGGCGGGACAGACGTAGGACATGGGTGTCGACGGGCAGGCCGGGCTCCCCGAACCACACGCTGCGGATCACGTTTCCGGTCTTCCGGCCCACACCGGGGACCGTCGTGAGGTCGTCGAGGGAGCAGGGCACCTCGCCGTCGAATCGCTCGACCAGCGCCCGTGCCATGCCGATCAGACTCTTCGCCTTGTTGCGGTAGAAGCCGCTCGGGTGGATGAGCGACTCGACGACGCCCTGATCGGCACCGGCAAGTGCCTCGGGCGTCGGGTACGCCTGGAACAGCTCAGGCGTCACCCGATTCACGGTGGCATCGGTCGACTGGGCGGAGAGGATCGTCGCGGCCAGCAGCTCGAACGCGTTGGCGTGATTCAGCGCGCACAACTCGCGGGCCGAACCCGGATATATATCTGCCAAGCGCGCCACGGCCTCGCGAGCGCGGCCGCGCGGGCTCCGAGGACGTCCCATCGGTCGGGCAGGGTATCGGCAGTGTCCGATTACGCTCAGCCCGTGCACGAGGTAGAGGTGAAGCGCGAGATGGCGGAGGACGACATCGCCGCGGTCACCGAGCTTCTCGAGGCGGCTGCTGCGGCCGACGGCCACCGGCCCCTGGGCGAACACCAGTGGCTCGACCTCGTGCAGGGCGGCCGGGAAGGCTTCGCCGGGCTGGTCGCGTGGGAGGCCGGCCATCCCCACCCAGTCGGGTATGCCCAGCTGACGCGGGGCCCGACCAGCTGGGCGTTGGAGTTCGTGGTATCACCGCACCACCGAGACGAGGGCAAGACCGTCGGTCTCGACCTCGTGGTCGCCTCCCTCGATATCGTCCGGGAACAAGGCGGCGGACACGTGCACGTGTGGGTTCCGAAACCCGGGACGATGCACACCGAGATCGCGAAGATCGCCGGGCTCCGACGCGGGCGCGACTTGCTGCAGATGCTCCGGCCCTTGCCCGTCGAAGGCGAGGACTGGCAACTGGAGACTCGCCCCTTCGTCCCTGGCCAGGACGAGGAGGCATGGCTGGAGGTCAACAACCGGGCGTTTCACTGGCATCCGGAACAGGGCGACTGGGATTTCGAGACGCTGCAACGCCGTCAGCGGGAAAGTTGGTTCGACCCGGACGGATTCCTCCTCCACGAACGCGACGGGCGGCTGGCGGGCTTCTGCTGGACCAAGGTGCATGAGGACGAAGATCCGCGCCTTGGGGAGATCCATGTGATCGCAGTCGACCCCGACTTCCACGGCCAGGGGCTCGGACGCGCCCTTGTGCTGGCTGGACTCGACAGCCTGGATCGACGCGGCCTCCGCGTCGCGATGCTCTACGTCGATGCCGACAACAGAGCGGCGGTGGCGCTCTATGAAAGGCTGGGGTTCGAGGTCGACCACGTCGACCGTGCGTTCGTGACCGACATCCCCGCGACCTGAGCGCCCACCTGACCCCCTGCCTGAACCCGCGACGCGGTCAACCGCCGACCGCGCCCGCCCCCACACCGACCAGCTTGCCCACCATGAAGGTGACGCTGGCAGCCGAGACGGCGATCAGGAGTTGCCGCGCCGCCGGCCACGGCCATGACCGACCGGTGGCCTTCGCCAGCGCGAACCCCGCAGCCAGGGCCATCAAGGCGCCCACCACGAGGGACGTCACCGTGGCCACACCACCCTCGGCGAAGAACCAGGGCACCAGCGGGGTAGACGCTCCGAGGCTGAAGGTGAAGAACGAGGAGACAGCCGCCTTCGGTGGCGATCCGAGCTCGTCGGGGTCGATGCCCAGCTCCTCCCGGGCGTGGGTCTGGAGCGCCATCGCCGGCGTGCGCATCATGCCCGCCGCGAGCTCGTCGGCCACGTCAGCCTCGACGCCGCGACTCCGGTAGATGGCGGCGAGCTCGCGGCGCTCGTGGTCTGGCCGTCTGGCGATCTCGATGCGCTCGAGCTCGAGCTCGCGCTGAAGGAGCTCCGTCTGGGCGCGCATCGAGACGTACTCCCCCGCCGCCATGGAGAAGGCGCCCGCCAGCAAACCCGCCATCCCAGCGAGACGGACCACGCTCGGCGCGGGGTCGGCACCGGCCACACCGAGGATCAGGGCGACGTTCGACACGAGTCCGTCGCTGAACCCGAAGACCGCCGCCCTCGCGGCACCACCCTGGATGTTGCGGTGGTGGTGCTCGTGGTGCGGAGGGTCGTGGAGAGTCGCCTCGTCCGACGCCATGGCGGTCAAGCTACTCCTCGCCCGTAGGCTGGTGGTACGTGTCCCGCTACGACCTCACTCGTGCCGACCTCGCCGCGCTCCTCGATGGCGAGCCGCCGTACCGCGTCGCTCAGACCTGGGACGGCTTGTGGCAGCGCGGGCTCGATATCGACGAGATCACCGAGCTACCAGCCCGCCTCCGAGGCCGGCTGGCCGGCGAGCCGGCTCTGGCAGCCGCTCTCGCGACCGAACGGGTGGTCGACAGCGACGGAGCCTCGACCCGAAAGTGGCTGTGGCGACTTGACGACGGCGCGCCGATCGAGACGGTCCTCATGCACTACCCCGGTCGTTCGACCGTGTGCGTTTCGAGTCAAGCGGGCTGCGCGATGGCGTGTTCGTTCTGCGCGACCGGACAGGCCGGGTTCACCCGCAACCTCACCTCGGGCGAGATCGTGGAGCAGGTCGTGCGGGCGCGCCGGGCGGCGGCGGAGTCCGGAAGGCGTCTGTCGAACGTGGTGTTCATGGGGATGGGTGAGCCTCTGGCCAACTACGACCGGCTCTGGCAGAGCATCGTCGTGCTCCACCGCGAGCTCGGCTTGTCGGCCCGACACATCACGGTGTCGACCGTCGGAGTCGTCCCCGGCATCCTCCGCCTCTCCCGGGCCGAACTACCCGTTAACCTCGCGGTGTCATTGCACGCTGCCAACGACGGACTGCGCGACATGCTTGTGCCGTTGAACCGGCGGTATCCGCTGGCCGACCTGGTCTCGGCATGCCACGACTACCTCGAAGCCAAAGGGCGCCGCATTTCCTTCGAGTGGGCCCTCATCGACGGGGTCAACGACCGCCCTTCCGACGCCGAGGAGCTCGCTCCGATCGCGCGCGACGTCCGCGCCCACGTGAACCTAATCCCGCTGAACCCCACGCCCGCATACGCGACTCCCGGCACACCGGCCACCGGAGTGCGGCGCTTCCGCGACCACCTCCGTGACCTGGGCATCAACGCCACGATCCGCCAGAACCGCGGCACGTCGATCGACGCCGCGTGCGGTCAGCTCGCCGGCAAGGTAGGGACAACCGACGTGTCTCTGACACACTGAGCGGCCATGGAGACCCGGCGCTGGATCAACCAAACCCAGCCGCAGACCCTCTTCATCGCGGTGATGCTGATGTACTTCGAGGCCGGACTTCTCGTCCTGTACGGCCTCCTCGGCGCGCGGCTGACCATCTTCACCTTGGCCGTGATCGCCGGGCTCGTCGCCGGGGGCTGGGGTATCAGCAACGAGCACAAGTGGGGCTATTACCTCGGTGTGGGGTTGACCGGCGCGATCGTCGGCGCCTACTTCATCCCCGTGGTGCCGTTCATCTTCCTGCCGACCGGAGGGATCATCGGTCTTCTCTTCGACGTCGCCAAGGTGGCCCTGCTCCTGCATCCCCAGAGCCGCGAGTACCAACGCATCTGGTTCAAGTGAGGCCTGCGAACTTGAGGCAATAACGATCGGTTTCCGATCGTTATTGCCTCAAGTTCGGGGTCAGAGGTTGAGGAGCGACGTCGTTGTCGTCGTCGAAGTGGTCGTGGTGGATTCCGGAGGCGCGGTCGTCGTCGTGGTTTCCTCGGGCGGAGGGGGTGGCGCGGGTTCCGGAGAGGGCTGAGGCGGCGGGGCACCTTCGGCCGTACCGATGACGGCGTCGGGACGAAGATCGTCGAAGAGCCGCGGCGCGTCCTCGGTGAGGAACACGACGGATTGGCGGCCGGCGTAGCCGACCCGCCCGGGCAAGACCACGTTCTTGAGGCGGGCGGGATCGATCCGGCGGCCGAGCGCCGCGAGACGGGGCAACTGGTCGGCGGGAACGTCGAGCGCCACATGGCGACCGAGCGTCGCGACCCAATGCAGAATGTGATCGTCGTTGCCGACCTCGCTGCGCATCTTGGAGAGCGTCGCCAGGATCAACTTCCCATGGTTCTCGGAGCGGCTGAAGTCGCCGTTGGGCACGTCCTTGCGGTTGCGCGCCATGGCGAGCGCCTCGGTGCCGCCGAAGTGCTGCCAGCCCGCTTCGAACCGGGCGCCGCTGAAGCGGTCGTCCATCTTCCGGTCGAGATGAACGTCGACACCACCGAGGTCGTCGACGAGACGCTCGAATCCCTCGAATCCGGTCACCACGTAGTAGTGGACGGGCAGGCCGGTGAGGTGGCGCACGGTCTCGGCCAGCAGCGTGGGCCCTCCCATAGAGAGCGCGGAGTTGATCTTGCCGCGACCCCGACCGGGAATCTCCACCCAAGAGTCTCGTGGGAACCCGACGATGGTGCCTTCCATGCTTACCGGATTCACCGCGAGAAGGTGGATCGAGTCAGCCCGAGTGCGCGTGATGCTCTGGCCGGGGCGGGCGTCGGAGCCGATGACGAGGATGAACTGCAGTTCCTGCGGCACCGCGATGTTGCTCACGAACGGAATCGCCGGGCGAGCCGGCTGCCCGTTGGCGATCTTGAGACCCATCGCGGGAGCGAAGGCGGGCTCTTCCGCGGGAGGGGTCGTCGTCGGCTCGGGGAGCTCGTCGAGAATCACGACCGGCCCGGTGGTGGGAGTGCTCGTGGTCGGACTGGCCGCCACGATGATCTCCTTCTCGGCCCGGGTCGCGACTACCACGGCCGCAGCCAGCAGCATCACCGCGATCGCCACCAGGAGGACGACCTGGCGGCGTGATGGCATCCGGCCAACGATAGGCCGATTGGGCTGCATGGATGGGTGACCTCGATGTCTGCGCAGTGCGATTCCTTTGTCTTCTTGTCGTCACTTCGGTCTGGCCACTGGAGAGTCCTGCTCGATAGGTTCGCCCCGGTGGACTGGAACCTCTCGCGCCTGTTCGAGGTGGTCGCGACGGCCGTGCCCGATCGCGAGGCGGTCGTCTGTGGTGAACGCCGTCTCACCTACCGGCAGCTCGACGAGCGGTCGAATCGACTCGCGCACCACCTCCGCGGCGCCGGGATCGGCCCGGGTGACCACGTGGGAGTGGCCCTCTACAACGGCACCGAGTACCTGGAGACGATGCTCGCCGCGTTCAAGTTGCGGGCTGTTCCGGTCAACGTCAACTACCGCTACCTCACCTCCGAACTGAAGTACCTCTTCGAGGACGCCGACCTGCGCGCCGTAGTACACGAGCCCGATCTCGCCCAGACCGTCGGAAGCCTTGAGGCCGACCTGCCGCTGTTACACCATTCCCTCGCCCGGGGCGACGCTTATGAGGACGCCCTCTCGCGGGCTCCGAGCGGCCCCGCCGGCAACCCGGATCGCTCGGGCGACGACCTCTACGTCCTCTACACAGGAGGCACCACGGGCGCGCCGAAGGGCGTGATGTGGCGCCATGAGGACATCTTCTTCGCCGCGCTGGGCGGCAGCCGCGAGGTCGTAGGCGGGGACGGCCGACCGGCGGCTTCCCGGCTCGTCGAACGGGCCCACAAGGGACGGGCGCGGACACTGCCGGCATGTCCGTTCATCCACGGCACGGCGCATTGGATGGCTCTCAGCACGCTCTTCGGCGGCGGGACGGTTGTCGTCGCGGCCGACCGTCGCTACGACGCCGTGAGCCTTCTCAGCCTCCTCGCGGCCGAGGAGGTCCGGTACCTGGTGATCGTTGGAGACGCTTTCGCCCGGCCGTTTGCCGACGCGCTCGAGGCCCGCCACGACCGGACCCAGCTGGAGTGCCTCTCGGTGATCATCTCGGGCGGCGCGATCTTGTCGCCCGTGCTCAAGGAGCGCCTCACGATGCTGCTGCCGTCGACCATCATCGTCGACGGGTACGGCACATCGGAGACCGGCGGACAGGGCTCGATGGTCACCGCCGCGGGTGCGCCCGCCGACCGCCCCCGCTTCCGCGTCAACGCCGAGACCGCCGTGCTCGACGACCACAACCGGCCGGTTCAGCCCGGCGGCGGAGAGGTCGGCCGGCTCGCACGCCGCGGCCACATTCCCCTCGGCTACTACAAGGACCCCGACAAGACCGCGGTTACCTTCCCGGTCGTGGATGGTGTGAGGTGGGCCATCCCGGGCGATCTCGGCCAGGTCGACGCCGACGGGACGATCATCCTCCACGGCCGTGGGTCGGTGTCGATCAATACCGGCGGCGAGAAGGTGTACCCGGAAGAGGTGGAGGCGGTGATCAAGTCCCACCCCAGCGTGTTCGACGCGGTCGTTGTCGGCATCCCGAGCGAACGTTGGGGCGAGAAGGTCGTAGCCGTAGTCCAGTTGTCGGACACAGCCGACCCCGCAGCAACCACCGATCCGGAAGCAACCACCGCAGGTGGCGTCGCCGACGCGGTCACCGGCCACTGTCGCGCCCGGCTCGCCGGCTACAAGGTGCCGCGCACCATCGTCGTGGTCGAGGAGGTGCAGCGCTCCGCGGCCGGCAAGCCTGACTACCGCTGGGCCCGAGAAGTCGCCACCACCCGGGCGGGTTAGCAGACGTTGCCGGCGCGGTCGCCGGTGACAGTGCGCCGGGGCAACACGAGGGGGCCGAGGATCCCGACCAGTGGTTCGCCGTCGGGAGCACGCAGCACGACGGCGACCTCGTCGACGTCGGTCGGCACATCGAGGTTCTGGGCGGCCATCTCGAGGCTGCCGTCTCGGGCCGACGTGTGACGAGTGGTGAACGCGGGGAAGTCGGCGTCGTCCTCGTCACACGGCATCACGTCGAGGCGGTACCGCGCCTCGGGCTCTGCGCCGCGGGCGCGCAGCAGCAGCCACGTGCGGGGCGCGCCTTCGGCGTTCACGACGTTGACGACTCCGAGCGAACCGCTGAGGCCGTCGACCTCGGGCAGCGGGATGATGTCGAAGCTGCGGAACTCGCTCTCGAGCCGCTGCAACTCGAGCAGCTGCGACGTGCGGCCCGCCTCGCCACGAGCAGCCGCGAGCGCGTCGAGAGCCCGGTCGCGCTCGTCGCGGAGGCTGGAGTAGGAGTTGATCCATACCCCCAGCAGCACGGCTAGAGGGACGATCACCAACCAGCGGACCGGGATTTTGCGCCACCGGCGCTCCACGGGTTGACGACGCTCCGGAAGCCCGTCAGCTCCGGCGCCATCGCCGGCTTCGTCGCCCACAGCCGCGCCCCCAGGCTCGCTGCGGCGGTCGCCCCAGACCTCGAGGTCTTCGCCTGTCACGCCAAGTCCTCCTGTGCCAGATCCTCCTGTGCCAGATCCTCGTGTGCCAGATCCTCGTGTGCCAGATCCTTGCGTGGTTCCCAGTGGTCCCGACATCGCACGGCAGTCACGCCGGGTACCACCACAAACTCGACAAGGCGGCGGCCGCACTCACGGCAGAAGTGCGCCGGCCCGTCCGCCCGGCCACACGCGTCACGGCATCGTGCGACCTCCAGCCCACATCCCGAGCAGTAGCCCCCCTCAGACACGTAGGCGCAGGCTACCTGTCGCATCGTGAGAGTAATCACTCCTAGAGTAAGAGCACATGGGAACCGAGCTCCGCGTGGAGGAACTGGCCGCCCAGGCGGGGATCTCCGTCGACACCGTGCGGTTCTACCAAGCCAAGAGCTTGCTGCCCCCGCCGCGGAGGCAGGGCCGAGTGGCGTTCTACTGCGACGACCACGTCCGCCGGCTCGGACGGATTCGGGACCTACAGGACCGCGGTCTCACCCTCGCCACGATCAAGCGCCTCCTGACCGGCGAGCTCGACGCCGCCGACGAAGCTCTCGTAGCCGCGCTGTCCGACGCGACAACTGAGGTGGATGAGGAGGCGAACGACCTCACTCTCGATCAGCTCGCCGCCGCCTCGGGAATCCCGCTGCCGCTCTTGCGCGCCGTCGAACGGGAAGGCCTGCTCATCCCACGCCGGGTAGGGGGCGAACTCCGCTACACCTCCGCCGACGTCGAGACCGCCGCCGCCGGGCTCCAGCTCCTCGAGGCCGGACTCCCGTTACCCGAGATTCTGGCGCTCGCTCGAGACCACCACGCCGCCATGCGAGCCGTCGCCGAACAAGCCGTCGAGCTCTTCGACGCCCACATCCGCAAGCCGATCCGCGCCGCGGGCAGCGCTGATGACGAAGCTGCCACCAACCTCGTCGAGGCCTTTCACACCCTGCTGCCGGCCACCACCAAGCTCGTCGCCCACCACTTCCGGCGCGTCCTCCTCGAAGTTGCCAGGGAACACATCGAGGCGGTCGGCGCGGACGCAGAGGTGGCCGCGGTCGAACGCGAGGCGGCGCGCCTCCCGTGATGTCCGCCTCGAACGCGCGTGACGGAGCACTACCCCAAGGTGCAGCCAAGGCGCGCCAGGTCCGGCGCATGTTCGACGCGATCGCTCCGCGGTATGACCTCCTCAACCGGCTCCTCACCTTCCGCATGGATGTGGCCTGGCGCCGGTGGGCGGTGCGTGCCCTCGACCTACCCGCTGGGGCGCTCGTAGGCGACGCGGCCTGCGGCACCGGCGACCTGTGCCGCGAGATCGAGGCCGCGGGCTATCGCACCATAGGCATCGACATCTCCTGGGGGATGCTTGCCCACGCACGCACCGACGCGTCGCTCGTCGAGGCCGACATCCTGTCGCTCCCACTGGCCGACGCATCCCTCGACGGGATGACGTGCGGCTTCGCCCTCCGCAACGTCGTGAGTCTGCCCGAGCTCTTCGCGGAGTTGGCGCGCACGGTGCGGCCCAACGGCCGAATCGCCCTGCTCGAGGTCGACGAACCCCGCAACCCGGTTCTCCGGACCGGGCATCGCGTTTACTTCGGGCGGGTCGTTCCCGCGATCGGCGGCTTGCTCTCCGATCGCGATGCCTACCGCTACCTGCCCGAGTCGGTCGCCTACCTGCCGTCGCCGGCCGAGCTGGCGACCCAACTCAGCGAGGCGGGCTTCGTCGACACCGACCGGCAGCAGCTCTCCGGCGGGATCGCCCAACTGATCGTCGCAACCCGAGGACACCAGTGACCAAGACACCCAGACTGATCGCGCACACCGTCGCCGTCGACGGCGACGTCGACCTCGGAGCAGTCGCCGGGGACGACGGCATGCTCTGGGACCACGAAGGCGACGGCATCGCCGCCCGCGGGGAAGCCGTGCGGATCGAACTTCGCGGCGGCGTCTCGGGCGAGCAGCGCGACCGTCGAGTCGCCGCTCTCCTGTCCGGAGTCGAGACAACCGGAGTCGGGGACCACGGTGGCGTCGCCGGGGCCGGGCCGGTCGCGCTCGGCGCCCTTCCCTTCGACCGGGAGAGGCCCGCGACGCTCGTCGTTCCCCGTTTCGCCGTCCGCCGCCTCGCCGACGGCCGCGCCTGGCTCACGACCATCGGTCCGAGGCGTGCCGGGACCGATGACCACCTGCCGGCCGAGCGACTGTACGCCCGCCCCACGGAGGTCGAAGAGCGCCGGGCACCCGACGCGTTCACGCTCACCGCGAGACTGGCCCATAGCGACTTCTGCGAGTTGGTCGCCACCGCAACCAAAGAGATCGCGCGGGGTGCGTTCCAGAAGGTCGTGCTCGCTCGCGAAGTGGTGGTGGAGACCAACCGCCCGATCCTCACGGCCGATGTGGTGGCGCGGCTCCGGGCGCTCTATCCGTCGTGCATGGTCTTCTCCATCGATGGCTTCGTGGGTGCCAGCCCCGAGCTGCTGGTTTCGCGCCGCGGGATCGACGTGCGGTCGCACCCTCTGGCCGGCACCTTCCCGCGCAGCGGCGACCCCCGCTCAGACGAGGCCCTCGCGATCGAGCTCGCCGGCAGTGAGAAGGACCGGTGGGAGCACCGCCTCGTCGTCGAAGCCGTGGCGGCCGGGCTCGCGCGCCACTGCCGCGAGCTCGTCGTTCCCGACCGGCCCGACATCATGTTGCTGCGGAACGTGCTGCACCTCGGCACCGAGATCACCGGCCTGCTCGCTGCGGACGGCGACGATCGACCCCCGACCGCGCTCGACCTCGTCGCCGCGCTCCATCCCACCCCTGCCGTGGCGGGAACACCCCGCACCGAAGCCCTCGCCCACCTCCTCGACGCCGAGAACTTCGACCGAGGCCTCTATGCGGGCGCGGTTGGCTGGGTGGACGCACACGGCGACGGCGACTGGGCCATCGCGATCCGTTCGGC
>CAZWDB010000076.1:0-21607 GCA_964632885.1 uncultured Acidimicrobiales bacterium
AGGGCCTGTCAGTTCGACCGCGGCCTGTGCAAGAGGAGTTCGACATCTGGCTTGGCGGCGTGGCTCCGAGTGAGCTCCGCCGCACCGGCCGCCTGGCCGACGGCTGGCTCCCGAGCTTCACGTCGCCCTCGGACGCGCCCGAGAAGCGGAAGGTGATCGAGGCGGCCGCCGATGCCGCCGGCCGGGAGATCGACCCCGAGCACTTCGGAGCCCTCGTGGTCTACCTCCGCGACGGCTTGCCGGACCGACTCGCGGCCGCAGCCCGCGCCCGCCGTCCCGACCTCGACCCGGCGGAGGTGTTCCCGGTCGGGATGGCAGGTGTCCGCAGGACCCTGGAGCGCTTCGTCGAGGGCGGGTTCTCGAAGTTCGTCCTCGTGCCCGGTCAGACGCCTGAACGGTGGGACGAGGAACTCGACGAGGTCGCAGCCGAACTCCTCCCCCTCCAACGCCAAACTTGAGGCAATAACGAACGGAATCCGTTCGTTATTGCCTCAAGTTCGTGCGGGCGGCCTTGAGCGCGGCTGACTCGTACGGGTCTAGGGACTCCTTGGCGAGGATCTTGAGGCGAGCGTCCCATTCCTCGACGATCATGCGCCGCTTGGCGGCGGAGAGGAGTGGAAGTCGGGCCAGGTCCTGGTCGAGCAGTCGCAGCTGGAGCTCGACTTCGGTGTAGCGGGGGGCGACGAGCGGCAGGCGCTCGGTCTTGGCGATCGGATACGACGTGTTGGCCACCAACTCATAGGGGTCGACCTTGAAGAGGCCGGCGAGGAGGGTGACCGTGCGCTCGCCGGGATCGGTCTTGCCGGCCTCGAGATGCGAGACCGCCACGCGGGAGATCGCGAGCCGTTCGGCCAGCTCCTGCTGTGTCCAGCCGCGTGCGCCCCGGAGGGCCGCGATGCGACGCCCGAGCGAAGAGTTGCTCTTCATCCCCGCCAGTCTGACCCAGTTGTCTGCCAACTGGGTTGGCAGACAAGTCCGAGGTGATGAGGTAGAACCGTTTCCTATGACCAAACGTGCGCTCGTCACCGGCATCACCGGCCAGGACGGCTCCTACCTCGCGGAGTTCCTGCTGAAAAAGGGCTACGAGGTGATCGGCATGGCTCGGCGCAGCAGCACCGTCAGCCTCGATCGCATCGAGCACCTCAACCCGGTGCACGCCGCCGCGGGCGTCCCGCAGTCTGGGGATCTCGAGATCGTCTCGGGCGACCTGCTCGACGAGGTGTCGCTCATCAACATCCTGCGGGACTACCGGCCCACCGAGGTCTACAACCTCGCCGCCCAATCCTTCGTGCAGGCGTCATTCGGCCAGGCAGTTCTCACGGGCGAGACCACCGCCCTCGGGGTCACTCGCGTGCTCGATGCCATCCGCGTCGTCGACCCCGGCATCCGCTTCTACCAGGCGAGCTCGAGTGAGATGTTCGGCAAGGTCGTCGAGGTCCCCCAGAAGGAGAGCACTCCGTTCCACCCCCGGAGCCCCTACGGCGTAGCCAAGGTTTACGGGCACTGGATCACCGTCAACTACCGGGAAAGCTACGGCCTGCACGCCTCGAGCGGGATGCTGTTCAACCACGAGAGCCCGCGCCGCGGCCTCGAGTTCGTCACGCGCAAGATCAGCCACTCCGTCGCCCGCATCAAGGCGGGCCTCGACAAGACGCTGCATCTCGGCAACCTCGACTCCCAGCGCGACTGGGGCTTCGCGGGGGACTACGTGCGGGCGATGTGGCTGATGCTGCAGCAGGACGAGCCGGGCGACTACGTCGTCGCAACCGGGGAGACCCACTCGGTGCGCGAGTTCTGCGAACTTGCGTTCTCCCACGCCGGCCTCGACATGAACGACCACGTGCTGGTCGACGAGAAGTTCATGCGGCCGGCGGAGGTCGACCTCCTCGTCGGCGACGCCACCAAAGCCCACGACCGGCTCGGCTGGAAGCCAGAGGTCTCGTTCGCCGACCTCGTGCGGACGATGGTCGACGCCGACATCGACCTCGTTCGCTTCCAGCAGAAGCTGCGGTCCTAAATCCCGAGCCGGTCGGTATCGTGCCCGCAGGGTTTGTCCATCGAACCGAGCGAGGACGCGTTGGTTGACGTTTGTTCCGAAATCGCCGCAAATGTCTGGCAGGTCCCGGCATCGGTCGGCGACGAGGTCGGCATCGGCGCCGTCCTTGTGGTGCTCGAGTCGATGAAGATGGAGATCCCGGTCGAATCACCCGTCGCGGGGAGGATCGCCGAAGTACGCGTGGCGCCCGAGGACCGGGTCGAAGAGGGTGACGTGCTTCTCGTGGTCGAAGTCGCAGACCAGAATTGATGGCCGGCCAGATGTTGGCTGCGTTCGGAGGCGGGATGCTCTCGTTCATCTCGCCGTGCGTCCTGCCACTCGTGCCCGGCTACCTCTCCCTCATGTCGGGTGTCGGCACGACCCAACTGGCGGTCGCCACCAAGACCGACACCGGAAAGCTCCTGCGGTCGACTCTCCTGTTCGTCGCCGGCTTCACCCTGGTGTTCACCGCGTTTGGCGCCGGGGCTTCGGCGTTGGGCCAGGCCCTACGGGGCGAGCAGGTCCTCCTGACGCGGATCTCCGGTGTTGTCGTCATCGTCATGGGGCTGTTCCTCGCGGGCTTCGTGTCGCCGGCGGCTCTCGAGCGCGAGCGGCGGTTCCAGGTGTCACCGTCGCGCCTCGGAAGCTGGGCACCTCCCGTGATGGGGATGGCGTTCGCGTTCGGCTGGACGCCCTGCATCGGTCCGGTGCTGGCGACTGTGCTCTCGACGGCGGCCACGTCGAGCACGCTCGAGCGTGGAGTCGTGCTGCTGCTGGCCTACTCCCTCGGCCTCGGTGTCCCGTTCGTACTCAGTGGAGTCGCCTTCAGCCGGCTCACCGGCGTCTTCGGATTCGCACGCCGGCACGGCCGACTCCTCAACGTCATTGCCGGCACCTTCCTCGTTGCCTTCGGCGTGCTGCTCGTAACCAACCAGGTCGGCTGGCTCGCCGGTCGCCTCATCGACCTGATGGAGTGGATGGGCTTGGGCTTCCTCACCCGGATCTGAGCGCGTAGATATCAGATGTTGGCGGGCAGAAGGCGGGCGAAGTTCTCGAAGAATATGAACAGCACGACACCGAAGATCGGGCCGCCCACCGCGTAGGCCGCGATCCGGCCGACCCGCTTCGACGCCAGCCAGCTTGCGAGCCACACCAGCGCGGCGGCGGCACCCCAAGCCAGGGCCGGGCCGCGGGCCGCCCTGTCGCCGGACAGGCTGGGGTCATCCAGCAGCACCGGGTTGTCGTCGGCCTTGTTGGGCAGGGGTGGACGGTCGTCGTCGCGTTTCTTCTCGGTCGTGGTGGTCGTGGTGGGCGCGGGCGGAGGCGCGACCGGTTCGTCGGTTAGGCCGGCGATGACGATCATCCGCTGGCGGGCGCTGTAGCGCGGGTGGCAGGTCGTGAGTGTCAGCCGGTTGTCGTCGGTCGGGTCGAGGACTTCGCTTGCGCTCGGCGCCACGATGATGGTCTCTCGCACTCGGTAGACGAATTCGCCCTCGCGGGTGGTTACCTCGATGGCGTCTCCCGGCTCGAGTTCGTCGAGGTTGCCGAACGGGGCGCCATAGGTCGTGCGGTGACCGGCGATAGCCGCGTTGCCAGGCTGACCCGGAAGTGGGGTCGTCGGATAGTGGCCGGGCCCCTTCTTGAGAGCATTGACGGTTACGTCTTCGACCACGACTTTTCGTACGTCGATCTTGGGGATGTTGATGATGGCCACCGGGTCGCCGGATTCGGGCGCGGCGACGGGCGGCAGCGCGATCGGCTCGGTCGTCGTGGTCGGCCGCCCCGTCGTCGACGTCGTGTTCTGTCGCGTCGACGTGGTCCGGCGGCTGGTGCTGGTGGTGGTGTCTCCGAGAGCGCTCTCGAACTCCTCGAGCAGAGAATCCTGGCTCCGGGCTTCCGCCAGGCCGGTTCCCCAAAGTTGATAGGCGACGAAGAGCAGGATCAGCACGCCCGCGGCGATCATCGATCGGCCGACTCCGGCGACGACCGTGCGAGCGTCCATCCCGCCCACCGTACCGGCGGCCGCATGGCAACTTGGACCCGCCCACCGGTAGCGTTAGGTGATCTTCATGGCAGTTGCCATTCGCCTCCGTGGCGCCGTGTGCCTCCTGGCTCGCTTCCCCGCTCTCGCCGGCGTCGACCTCGACGTGGAGCGCGGTGAGATCGTCCATCTGTCGGGGCCCAACGGCGCGGGCAAGACGACGCTCCTCCGCGCCCTCGCGGGCCTGGTTCCTTTCAGCGGTGGGGAAGCGACCGTCCTGGGCTACGACCTGCGACGTGACCGTCGGGCGGCTCGTCGTCACATCGGCCTGCTGGGCCACACGTCGGCGCTCTACGACGACCTCACCGTGGCCGAGAACACGACGTTCGCCGCCAGAGCGAGCGGCGTCGACCTCGAATGCGTCGGTCCCGCCCTGGCCCGGCTCGGCCTCGACGGACGACTGCGGACCGTTGCCGTCGGGCGGCTCTCGGCCGGTCAGCGCCGCCGGGTCGCTCTGGCGATCCTGCTCGCCCGGGCCCCCGATCTCTGGCTTCTCGACGAGCCCCACGCGGGCCTCGACGCCGACTCCCGTCACGTCGTCGACGACGCCGTTTCTGGCGCGGCGCGAGCCGGGGCGACTGTGGTGTTCGCATCCCACGAGCATGAGCGGGCGGAAGAGTTGGCCGGCCGCGAGGTGCAGCTCGTTGGCGGCGCGATCCGACGGGCAGGTGCGGGCATCGATGTGGCGTGACGCCGCCCTCGTCGCGGGCAAGGACCTGCGGATCGAGCTCCGCTCGCGGGTGGGCACCAACCAGGTGGCACCATTCGCGGTGCTCGTGTTGATCCTCTTCGCCTTCGCGTTCGACGCCGACCGGGTGCTGCTGGCCCGCATCACCGCGGGGCTCTTCTGGTTGGCGGTCCTCCTCTCCGCGTTGCTGGCCGTCCAGCGCAGCTTCGCGATCGAGGTCGCCGATGGTGCCCGCGACGCCCTCCGTCTGGCCGGCCTCGACCCCGCGGGCATCTTCATCGGTAAGGCCTGTGCTCTGGCTGCCCAACTCATCGCGCTCGAGGTTCTCCTCGCCGGCGGCGTGGTCGTGCTCTACGGCGCGGAGCTCACCGCGCCCGGGCTATTGGCCGCGACCGCGGTCGCCGCCACCGCCGGCCTGGCGGCGGCCGGCACGATCTATGGCCTCCTCGCCGCCGGACTGCGTGTTCGGGAGACGCTCCTGCCCCTGTTGCTGCTGCCCGTCACCGCACCGGTGCTGCTGGCGGCCACTCGCGCCAGCGAGGCCGCCCTTGCCGGCGTTGCCGGTGAGGGCTGGCCGTGGGTGCAGCTGCTCGCGGTCTTCGCCGTCGTCTACCTGGGGGCGGGCGTACTCGCCTTCGGACCCCTGCTGGAGGACTCGTGACCGGAAGGGTCGCTTCACTGGCATCCCGGCTGAGCGGGATAGGCGCAGCGGTCGCCTTGGTTGCGACGCTGATCCTGGGTCTGACGGTCCCGGACACCCAGCAGCAGGGCGCGACCGCGCCGCTGATAGCGATTCATCCCGCGCTCGCATGGGCGGCCTATCTCGCGTTCGGTGTCACCGCGATAGCGAGCGCTCTCTATCTGTGGCCGCGGACGCGCCGCATCTTCTGGGATCTGGTCGCGGGAGCATCTGCCGAGATCGGCGTGGTGTTCACCGCGCTCACGCTGATCACCGGAGCGATATGGGGCCGCGCCACGTGGGGCGTGTGGTGGACGTGGGATGCCCGGCTCACGCTGACCGCCCTGATCTTCGTCTTGTACCTCGGTTACCTCGCCCTGCGCCGCGTCCCGGCCGCTTCCGACGTTCGTGCCCGCCGCGCCGCGATCGCAGCGCTGCTGGCGGTCATCGCGATCCCTATCAACCACTTCGCGGTCGACTGGTGGCGCACCCTGCACCAGGGCCGGTCGCTTGCGCGTCCTGATCCGCAGACCCAGCTCGATCCGGAGCATCTCACGGCGATGCTGGTCGGCTTCGTGGCCATCACCCTCACCTTCGTCTGGCTGTTGATCGAGCGGTACCGCGTCGAGGTGCTCGAGGAGCGGCTCGACGCCGTCGCACTGCGCCGCGACATCGACGAGCGCCGCAGCGAGGCGGCCGCGGTTACCGAGGCGGGGTCGGGATGAACTCCTACGTCGCGGCGGGTTACCTGGCCACCTTCGGCGGCCTCGTGCTCTACGCGGCGCGCCTTGCGCTCCGCCGCCGGCTGTTGGAGCGCAACTTCCCGTCTCGAGGAGAAGGCCGGTGACCGCGGTCGACCAGCTGGGGCCGCGCGTGAGGTTCACGACGCGCCGCCGGGTTGCGATCGTCGTAGCCATCATCTCGGCGAGTCTCGGCTTCATGGTGTTCCGGGGGCTGGGCGACGCCACCATGTATTTCAGAACTGCCGACGAAGCCGTTGCCCAACGGGACGAGTTGGGCGCCCGGAGGTTCCGCCTCGAAGGCAAGGTCGTGGCGGGCAGCGTGGTGGAGTCGGCGGGTGGCGTGGAGTTCCGCGTCGCTTCCGCCGGTGTCGAGGTCCCCGTCGTGCATCAGGGCGACCCGCCCGAGCTGTTCCAGGACGGCATACCGGTAGTGCTCGAAGGGCGGTTCGCGGGGGCGACCTACGAGAGCGACCGCATCATGGTTCGGCACACGTCCGAGTACCGGGAGCAGCACCCCGACCGGGTCGAAGACTCTCCCGCGCCGGAGGGCGGGGAGTGAACGGGGCACTCGGTCAAGGCGGTGTCCTGCTGGCGTTGTTGTCGGCGGCCTTCGGGATTGTCACCCTCGTGATCGGGCTCGTTCAGAAGCGCGCCGCCCTGTTACGCACCGGTCATGTCTACGTCTGGCTGGTGCTGCTCGGGGCCGTGGTCGCCGTGGTCGCGATGCAACGCGCGCTGCTCACCGACGACTTCAGCCTCGTATACACGGCGGAGAACCACAGCCGGTCGACGCCCACCCTGTTCAAGGTCTCGACGATGTGGTCCGCACTGGAGGGATCCATCCTGCTCTGGGGGCTCGTGCTGGCCGGTTACCTCGCGGCCATGACGTGGAGGTTCCGAGCCCGTCGTGCCGACCCGATAGTCACGTGGGCGACAGTGACCGGCTTGGTGGTCGCGGTGTTCTTCTTCGGCCTCATGGTCGGGCCCGCCAACCCGTTCACACTCGTGGCCGGCGCGGTACCGGCCGACGGTCCGGGCCCCAACCCCTTGCTCCAGAACCACCCGCTCGTCGCGTTCCACCCCCCGTTGCTCTACCTCGGCTACGTCGGCTTCACCGTCCCGTTCGCCTTCGCCATCGCAGCTTTGGTCACCGGCCGCCTTGGTGAGGGCTGGCTGGTGGAGACGCGCCGCTGGACGCTCGCGGCCTGGGGCTTCCTCACCGGCGGCATCCTGCTCGGCGCGTGGTGGTCGTATGAGGTGTTGGGCTGGGGTGGTTACTGGGCGTGGGACCCGGTCGAGAACGCGTCGTTCCTGCCGTGGCTGACCGGAACCGCCTACCTGCACTCGGTGATCGTGCAGGAACGCCGCGGCATGCTCCGCGTCTGGAACCTGTCGCTGCTGCTGGCCACGTTCGCCCTGACGATCCTCGGCACCTTCATCACCCGCTCCGGGGTGCTCGACTCGGTACACGCCTTCACCGAGTCAGGGATCGGCCCGGCCATCCTGGGCTTCTTCGCGCTCGTCGTGTTTGCCGGTCTCGGACTGATCGCGTGGCGGGGAGACAGAATGCATGCGCCGGGCTCGATCGACTCGCCCGTCTCGCGTGAGGCCGCGTTCCTCGGCAACAACCTCCTGTTCGGCCTGTTCGCGCTGGTCGTGCTCCTGGGCACGGTGTTCCCATTGATCGTCGAGGCGGTGAACGGCGACCGCATCTCAGTGGGGCGGCCCTACTTCGACCAGATGACGACGCCGATCGGACTCGCGCTGCTGTTCCTCATGGCAGTTGCACCGCTGCTGCCGTGGCGCAAGGCATCGACGCCTTTGTTGCATGACCGTCTCCTCGTGCCGGCCTGGGTCGGGGTCGCTGCAGTGGTCGTCGCCGTCGCGCTCGGCGGCACCGGCCTCACGCCGCTGGTCGCCTTCGGTCTCGGCGGCTTCGCGGGTGGCGCCGCCGTCCGTCAGCTCGTGGCGGCCGTTCGCCGGAACGGGCTGGGCGGCTTCGTCGGCCGTACGAACGGCGGCATGGTCGTGCATGTCGGCGTGGTGATCATCGCGATCGCCCTCACTGCGAGTTCGTCGTACGCGTCGCGGGGTGAGTTCCGCCTGGAGCCGGGTGAATCGGCCTCGATCGCCGGACATCGCATCACCTACCTGGGTGTCGACACCGAGGAGCACCCGAACCGCACCGCAACCGTCGCCGCCGTGAGGGTCGACGGTGGAGCCGTCTACCGGCCGGCGCTGAGCACGTTCCCGTTCGCGACCCAGGCGATCGGCACCCCGTCAGTGTCGACCACTGTGGCGGGGGACGTATACCTCACACTGGTGCGCACGCCGGAGTCCACTGACGGCCGGGCAACGATCGGCGTCATCGTGCAGCCCTTGGTCGTCTGGCTCTGGATCGGCGGCGGCGTGATGGCGTTGGGCACCGCGCTCGCCCTCCTGCCGACCGGCTCGGAGCGGAGAGTGCGATCGGGTGCGGGTCAGCCCGATCTGCCGCAGGTCGAGGAGACCCTTGCCCCGGAAGGATCCGTTGTCGAGGTCGGCCGGTGATCACCACCGAGCGTGTGCCGCCGCGTCAACCTGTGAGGCCCCGTCGGAAGTTTCGCACCGCCCTCGTGATAGCCATCACGCTCGCGCTCCTTCTCACCGCTTTCGTCGCCCTCCTGGCCACCCGCGATCCGGCCGTCGACCGGGTCGCCGACAGCCCCCTCCTCGGGAAGCCCGCGCCGGAGATCGCCGGCACGACCCTCGACGGCGACCGAATCCGCCTCTCCGGACTGCGGGGTCGCTACGTGGTTGTCAACTTCTTCGCGACCTGGTGCGTGCCGTGCCAGCGGGAACATGACGAGTTCATCCGCTTCACCCGCTCGCACGCACCCGCTCGCGACGCCGTCGTCCTGATGGTCATCTTCGACGACCGCCCGGCCCGCGTGAAGGCGTTCTTCGAGCGCGAGGGTGGTGAGTGGCCTGTGGTCGACGACCCGCAGGGACGGATCGCGCTCGACTACGGCGTGCTGGGACCCCCGGAGTCATATCTCGTGGCTCCTGACGGCACCGTGCTGTCGAAGATCTTCGGCGAGGTGTCCGCCGCGGGACTTGACCGCCTCATCGCGGCAGCGCAAGGGCAGGAGCCGTGAGGCGCGGCCTGCAGTGGATCGCATTGGCGGTCGTCCTCGGTGTGGCTTTGTCGATTGGCGCGGCGCGCGACAACGGCCCCCGCACCGAAGCAGAGCGGGTGGAGGCGGTCGCGTCGGAAGTGCGCTGCCCGACGTGCCGGGGGCTGTCGGCGGCCGAGTCCGACGCCAAGGCGGCGGGCGCGATCAGGCGCGAGATTCGGGATCGCCTGCGGGACGGCCAGTCGCCGGATGAGATCCGCGCCTATCTCGTGAGCCGCTACGGCGAGGAGGCTCTGTTGCGGCCGTCAGGCGGCGGCGTGACCGCGCTCGTGTGGGCGGTGCCGGCCGCTGCCCTCGTCATCGCGGGGGCCGGCGTCGGCTACGTCCTCTGGCGCGGACGGGCGCGGGCTACCGCCGGCTTCGTGTCCGAGGCCGACCGGGCCCTCGTCGACGATGCCCTGTCTCGCCGCCGATGAACGAGCCTGGTGCGCCGCCCCGTTCCGAGCTCGAGGAGGAACGGGACTTCCTGTTGGAGTCGATTCGTGACCTCGATGCCGAACGGGAGGCGGGCGACCTCGACGAGGCCGACTACCGCTCGCTGCGCGATCAGTACACGTCACGCGCCGCGGCGGTGTTGCGTGCCCTCGAGGGTGATGCCGAGCCGGTGGCCGCGTCCGAACCCGACTCCTCATCCGCAGCGGGGGCCTCCCGAGCCGGGGACTACAGAACACCGCGGCGCGGTCGGTTGATCGCAGGTGTCCTCGTGGTCCTCCTCCTCGCCGGGCTCGCGGGTGCCGCCATCAGCTCATCGGCGGGCGAGCGGCTGCCGGGCGAACAACTCAGTGGCTCCATTACCGAAGGCACCAACTCGAAGATCGCGAGGGCCCAGCAGCTGGTGAGCGAGGGCGAGGTGTTGGAGGCGATCCGTCTCTACGACGAGGTTCTCGCCGACGACCCGGAACACCCGGTCGCCCTCGCACAACGCGGCTGGCTCCTCAGCCGGGCGGGGCTCACCGACGAAGGCCTGGCTTATGTCGACCGGGCGATCGCGTCGGAGCCCGCCTATGCCGAGGCCCGGTTCTTCCGGGCGATGATCCTGCGCGAGAAGGGCGATCGCGATGCGGCCGCGGAGGAACTTCGCGCCCTCCTGGCCCTCGACCCGCCGCCCCAGCTGGCCGAGCTCGCCGAAAGCCTCCTCGCGGAGCTCGACACCGAGCCCGCCCCGTGAACTTGAGGCAATAACGAACGGAATCCGTTCGTTATTGCCTCAAGTTGCGGAGGTTGGCCACGACGGTCGGCAATGCGGCGCAGAACGCGTCGACGTCGGCGTCGGTGGTGGACCAGCCGACCGAGACACGGAGGGAACGATCGCCGGCCACTCCCATGGCTTCTAGCACCGGCGACGGTTCGAGGGCCTCCGATGAGCACGCGCTTCCCGAGTGCACTGCGATCCCCGCCTGGTCGAGGCCGAGCACAACCGCCTCGGATTCCACACCTTCGACTCCGAAGCACACGATGTGAGGAAGACGCTGTTCTGGGTCGCCGTAGACGGTGACGCCGTCGATGGCGCGGGCCCCCTCGAGCATCGCATGGGTCTGGGCGCGAGCCGTCTCGGCGGCGTCCGCCAGGCCCTTGGCCACGGCGTTGGCCGCGGCTCCGAAGCCGGCGAGGGCGGGCACATTCTCCATTCCCGCCCGCCGAGCGCGCTCCTGGGCGCCGCCGACGAGGAAGGGGGCCAGGCGCAGGCCGCGCCGGACGACGAGCGCACCCACTCCCATCGGGCCCCCGAACTTGTGGGCGCTCACCGACATGAGGTCGGCGTCGAGGGCGCGGAAATCGACCGGCACCTGTCCCACCGCGGCCGCCGCGTCGACGTGCACGAGGACGCCCCGCGCCCGGCACAGGTTGACGACGTCGGCGGCCGGTTGCAGCGTCCCTACTTCATGGTTGCCCCACTGGATGTGAACGAGCGCTGGGTTCGGCTCGGCATCGAGCGCGGCGGCGATGTGGTCGACATCGACCCGGCCCGATCCGTCTACGGGCGGCTCGACGACCCGGTGGCGGGCGGAGGCGTCGCGCACTGCGGAGTGCTCGACGGCCGCGCACACGATCGTGGGATCGCCCCCACATCGTTCCGCCGCCCCCCACACCGCGGTGTTGATCGCCTCAGTCGCGCCGCTCGTGAACACGACCTCGCGCGGCCGGGCCCCGACGAGGGCGGCGACCTGTTCACGAGCGTTCTCGATGCCGACCCGGGTGATGCGCCCTTCGGTGTGCACCCGGCCGGGGTCGCCCGCGCGGCCGGGATCGAGCCACTCGCGCATCGCGCCGGCCGCCTCGGGCCGCAGCGGGGTCGTCGACGCGTGGTCGAGGTAGTGGCGGGCCACACCCACCTCCGCGTTCAGACGACGGTGACGCAGGCGTCGTCGCCCAGGGCGCGCGACGACTCGGTTTCGGGCATGGTGTCGCCGTAGAGGCACGAGAGCATGCCGCGCACCATCCCGCGGTCGACCGCGCATATCACCGGGTTCTGGAACGAAGCGCCTCCGAACGGACAGTGATCGTTGATGATGGCCAGCACGCCGTTGCCGCGTGCCTCGGCATGGGCAGCGAAGCCGTGCGCGGTGAGCGCGTCGGCGACGGTGCGCAACGCAGCCTGACGTGACCGCAGCCCTTCGCCCGGGGCCATCTGGGCCGCGAGGCTGCGGCCGTAGTCCTCGCCCACCGTCTGGGCCATGCGCTCGGCTTCCTGTGGTGGCAACTGCGCCAGCGCACGGGCGAGGAGGTTGACGAGCAGGTCGTCGCGCCGGGCCGGGAAGTGGAGTTCCTTGTCGGAGGCCCGGTAGTGCTTCGAGGGCCGTCCCGCCCTGCCGTCGTCGGCGCGCTCAACGTGCACCTCGACGTACCCGCCCGCGGCCAGCTTGTCGAGGTGGTGGCGCGCGACGTTGGCATGGAGTCCGAAGGCCTCGGCCACTTCCGAGGCGGTTACGCCCGCGTCGATCGTGCGGCAGTGGAGGTAGATCTCCCGGCGCGTCGGGTCTCCGAACGCCGAGGTGACGGCGGCGACCGCGGCGGAGAAGTCCTCCCCGGTAAGGGCCTCCGTCTGGGGCACGGTGTCCACGTCGGTATTCTACTACCGCCGTAGTGGAAATCCCGGCCCGCGCCGAGGAGTGACCAGGAGAGAGGTCCAACCGCAGGTCATGGCAGTCGACACCGACACCGTTCGCGCCGCGCTCGAGGAAGTGCGGGAACCAAATCTCGACCGGGGCCTTGTCGAGCTCGGGATGGTGCGCGACGTCATCAGCGGCCGTCGCGGCCGGGTGAAGGTGACGCTCGCCCTGCCGGTGGAGGAGTGGTTCCAGCTCGACCGGCTCCGAGATCTCGTCGTCGCTGCCGTATCCGAGGTGGACGGGGTCGGAGACGTCGACCTCGCGCTCGAGGTCATGACCGACGCCGAGGTCGAGGCGATGGGGGAGGTGATCGCGGCAGTACCCCACTTCACCGAACAAGGCTCCGAGACCCGCGTGCTGGGGATCTCGTCGGGCAAGGGCGGCGTCGGCAAGTCGTCGGTCACCGTCAACGTTGCGGTCGCGCTCGCCCGGATGGGACGCAGCGTCGGCATCCTCGACGCCGACATCTACGGCTTCTCCATCCCTCGGATGTTGGGGGTGACCGAAGCTCCCATCGCAGTGCTGCCGACCGTGCTGGTTCCGCCGACCAAGCACGGAGTGCGATGCATGTCGATGGACTTCCTCGCGCCCGAGGATCGGGCGATCCTGTGGCGCGGTCCGATGCTGCACAAGGCGCTGGAGGAGTTCATCACCAAGGTGTATTGGGGGGAGCCCGACTATCTCCTCTTCGACATGCCGCCGGGCACGGGCGACGTCGCGTTGTCGATGGCCCAGCACCTGCCGCGTTCGGAGATGTTCGTGGTGACGACGCCGCAGGCCGCGGCCCAGCGCGTGGCTCGACGGACGGCGCTGATGTCGCGTGACCCGAACGTCAAGCTCGAGGTGGTCGGGGTGATCGAGAACATGTCGTGGTTCACCGGTGATGACGGCAAGCGGTACGAGATCTTCGGAAGCGGCGGGGGCCAAATCCTCGCCGACGAGGTCGGCGTGCCCCTCGTCGGACAGATTCCGCTCGTGGTCGAGTTGCGGGAAGGCGGCGACGACGGAGAGCCGGTGTCGGTAACCGCGCCCCACAGCGAGGCGGCCACCGCGTTCGCCGAGATCGCGGCGTGGATCGACAAGCGCCCGCCCCGGAAGGTCCACAAGCGCGAACTCCGCCTCGTCTGACCCCCTGCCCCTCCGAACTTGAGGCAATAACGAACGGAATCCGTTCGTTATTGCCTCAAGTTCGGCGTGTCGACGCCCGGCGGCAGGGCGGCTGGGTCCCAACCGAGCTCGCGGACCGCAGTGGTGAACGCGAAGCGGTCGGTCATTCCGGCGACATACGACACCGCGGCGTGTACATCGCCGTGGTGTTGGGCCGTGTAGTGGTCGACGAGGGCAGCCAGGAGGCGGCGGACGAGCTCGCCCTGTTCCACCGACGCCCGTCGCATGTAGATCCGGGCGTAGTTGAACTCCCGGAACGCGGCGAGCGCATCGGCCATCTCCTCGACCATGCCGACCGTGCCGGACGACTCCACCGCGTCGACCACGCCCCGGATGAAGGCGCCGAGCTGACGGCTGCGCCGGTCGCCGCAACGTTCGAGCACCAGCGGGGGCAACGTGTCGGGTGAGACGATCTCGGCCCGCACCGCGTCCTCGAAGTCGTGGCACACATAGGCGATCCGGTCGGCCCACGACACCACTTCGCCCTCCGGCGTCGACGGCGCCGGTCGCGACCAGGAGTGGTTGCGGATCCCATCCAAGGTCTCCGCGCAGAGGTTGAGGTCGGCGAGCACGACGTCGGCGCCCCAGACCGCATGGTGGAAGCCGTCGGGGAGGTAAGGGGCGAAGGCATCCTCGCTCGCGTGCCCGAACGGGCCGTGCCCACAGTCGTGGCCGAGGGCGATCGCCTCGGTGAGGGCGACGTTGAGGCGGCAGGCTCTGGCGATCGAGGTGGCGACCTGGGTGACCTCGAGGGCATGGGTGAGGCGGGTGCGCTGATGGTCGCGCGGAAAGATGAAGACCTGCGTCTTGCCGGCCAGCCGGCGGAAGGCGGTCGTGCCGTGGAGGATGCGGTCCCGGTCTCGTTCGAAGCACGTTCGCACCGGGTCGGGGGACTCCGCCGATGCCCGGTTGCCGGCTCCCACTGCTCGGGTCGCGCCGGGGGCCAGCACCTCGTCGTCGAGCGCCTCGCGGGCCAGCCGGTCGAACGGCGCGACCTCGCCGGTGTGTCCCGTCGTGTCGGCGTGGGCATGCCGCACCCGGCCGGCCGCGGCGTGCCCGGCCATCGTCGATGCCCACACTCGGGCCCGGGCGGAGAGCTCACTCACAGCGCCCACGGTACCGACCAGTTACGACACAGGACATAAGGTCGGGACGCATGCTCGCCCTCGTTGCCGCGATCTCCTACGACCCCATCGTCCACGTGCCGATCGGCCCGTTGCGGATCTCGCCGCACGGCGTGGGCATCGCAGTGGGGTTCCTGATCGGGGCGTCGCTCATGTTGCCGGAGTCGCGCCGCAAAGGAGTGTCCGACGAGGACGTGTATGCGCTGCTCACGAGGGCGGCGATCGGCGCCATCATCGGAGCGCGGGTCGCGTACGTGGCCAACCACTTCAGTCAGTACGACTCGGTGATCGAGGTCTTCAAGGTCTGGGAGGGCGGCATATCCCTGCTCGGAGGGATCTTCGGGGCGATTCTCCTCGCGATGCCGAAGGCCCGATCGATGGGCCACAGCGTCTGGAAGTTGCTCGACGCCGCGGCTCCTGGCCTCGCGCTCGGCATCGTCGTCGGCCGCGTCGGAGACCTCGTCGTGGCCGACCACCTCGGCAAGCCGACCGACTTCTTCCTCGGCTATGAGTGTCCCGCGGCAGAGACGGCGTCTCCGTGTGTGGTGGGCGAGGTCGTTCACCAAACCGCGCTCTACGACATGATTCTCACCGCAGGACTCCTCGCTTTGCTCCTCGTGCTGCGCAGGCGGAGCCGGGCCGCACCGCCCTATGACGGCTACTTCATCTTCGTTTTCGGGCTCTGGTACGGCATCAGCCGGCTGATCGAGGATTTCCTGCGGGAGGACCTTCGCCGCTTCGGGCTCACCGGCAGCCAGATCACCGCCATCATCACCGCGAGCGTCTGTGTGTTCATGCTGTTCGTCCTCAAGCGAACGCCGAAGTGGGGCCAGTGGGACCGGCGCCGCGCCGATGGTGCGCCCGACACGCCTACGATGGCGGCGCCGCACGACGGAGAGGAGTGACGGAGTGGAACTCCGTATCGGGGTCACCGACACCAACAAGGAACTCATGATCGACCTCGAGGAGGGCACCGACCGCGACACGCTGGTGAGCGACATCGAGAAGGCACTCGATGAGTCGCCACGCATGTTGTGGTTCACCGACAAGCGAGGCCGTAGCGTCGGTGTGCCCACCGCGAGGGTTGCCTATGTCGAGCTGAGTGCGGAGGACCAGCGACGGGTTGGCTTCGGCGTCAGCTGAGCCTTGGACCTCCTCGACCGCCAGCTTCTCTTCGTCACCGGCAAGGGTGGCGTCGGAAAGTCGACGGTAGCCGCCGCCCTCGCTCTCCTCGGCGCGCAGCACGGCAAGCGGACCCTCGTCGGTGAGGTCGACGCCAAGGGGAACCTCGCCGACTTTCTCGCGGTCGAGAAGACGTCGTTCGAGCCCCGGGAGATACAGCCCAACCTGTGGGCGATGTCGATGGACCCCGAGGAGTCGCTGCGCGAGTACCTGCAACTCCAGTTGCGCCTCCCGCGGATGGCCCGGATCGGTCCGCTCAACCGGATCTTCGAGTTCGTGGCGACCGCCGCGCCCGGCGTACGTGAGGTTCTCACCATCGGTAAGTTCCTCTGGGAGGCCGACCAGGGCCGCTATGACCTGATAGTGGTCGACGCCGCGCCGACCGGGCACGTGGTCGGCCAGCTGTCGGCGCCGGCGGCGATCAACGAGCTGGTGCACGTCGGGCTGATCAAGACCCAGACCGACTGGATGCTCGAGCTCCTCGCCGACCATGACCGCACCGGGGTGTGCATCGTCGCCACCCCGGAGGAGATGCCCGTCAACGAGACGATCGAGCTGGCCGGCCGTATCGGCGACGAGACCAGCGTCTCCCTCGCCGCGCTGATCGTGAACCGGGTGCTACCGGAGTTGTTCGGGCGGGGCGAAGAAGAGGTGTTCGAGCGGCTGGCCGACGGAGATGCCGCCGACCTCGATGCCGCCCTCGGCGGCGACGCGGGCGCGCTCCTCGAAGCCGCCCGGCTCGCAGTGAGGCTCAGGCGGACGCGCGCGGAACACCTGGAACGCTTGCGGACCTCCGCTGGTTCTGTGCCGGTGCTGTACGTGCCGGAGTTGTTCGCCCGGGGCCACGGTTTGCGTACGACTCGGCAAGTGGCGGAGTCGCTCGGTGCGGAGTTGGGGTTCTGATGGCGCGCACCGCGAGGGCCGAGCGGGCGGGGTCGCTCGAACAGCTGATGGCCGCCAAGGAGATCGTGGTCACGTGCGGTTCGGGTGGAGTGGGCAAGACGACGGTGGCGGCTGCCGCGGCAGCGATGGCGGCCGTGAAGCTGGGCGGCAAGGTGCTGGTGGTCACCGTCGACCCGGCCCGCCGCCTCGCGAACGCCCTCGGGCTCGTCGCCTTCGGCAACGTCGAGCACCGTGTGCCCGTCGAGGCCTTCGACGCGGCCGGCGTCAAGCCCCGGGGCGAGCTGTGGGCGGCGATGCTCGACACCAAGCAGTCATGGGACGACCTCGTGAACCGCCACGCTCCCGACGCCGACACTGCGCGGCGCATCCTCGAGAATCCGCTCTACGCCAACGTCTCCGGCAAGTTCGTGCAGAGCCACGAGTACATCGCCATGGAGCGGCTGTATGAGCTGCACTCCGACGGCAATTACGACCTCATCGTCGTCGACACGCCGCCGACGCGGAACGCCCTCGACTTCCTCGAAGCGCCGTCGCGGATGGCCGACTTCTTCTCGAGCCGCTTCCTGCGACTCTTGATCGCACCGGCTCGAAGCCGCTTCGTCAACGTCGCGACCCGCCCCTTCTACCAAGTCGCCGACCGCATTCTCGGCACCCAGTTCATCGAGGACATCGCGTCCTTCTTCATCCTCTTCCAGACGATGTATGAAGGCTTCGTCGAACGGGCCGAAGCCGTCACTCGCCTGTTGCACGACCGTCGCACGACGTTCGTCGTGGTCAGCACGCTCGAGGCCGCTCCGGTGCACGAGGCCCAGTTCTTCATCGACGCCCTGGAGGAGCGGCGCCTCCACCTCGGCGCCCTCGTGCTCAACAAGGTCCTGCCCGAGTACCTCCTCGATGACCGGGCGGTGGTGCTCGCCGAGCGGCTCAGGGACGACGCGGCCGCGATCGCGGCCGAGTTGCCCGCGCGGATGGGCGACGCCGCGCAGCTCCAACGCGTGCTCGTCGAGGTCGCGGACAGTTTCCTCCGATTTCACGTTGTGGCCGAGCGCGAAGCCGAGCAGCGCTCGGAGCTCGGGAGGGTCCCGGAAGTCGTGGCTCCGGTCCCCTACTTCGACACCGACATCTATGACCTCGCCGGTCTGCTTCGCCTCGGCAACCAACTCTGGAGTGGTCAAGGTCCGGAATCGGCACCCTAAACACCGTCACAAGGGGCGGGCGTCCCTACGATGGGGCCGGTGCTCGACTATCACCTTCACTTGTGGCCGCATGGAGAACGGGACCGACAGCCGAGCCTCGAGGTGCTGGCCGCCTACTGCGAGCGAGCCGAAGCCGCCGGAGTGAGCGAGGTTGCGCTCACCGAGCACCTCTTCCGCTTCACCCAGGCCGACAGCGCTCTCGGCGGCCACTGGGACGACGACCCCGACCGTGCCTTGCGCGCCGACATGGAGATCTACTGGCGCGACCATGCGCGCGCCGACCTCGACACCTACGTCGAGGCCGTGCTCGAGGCCAAGGCGGCCGGCCTCCCTGTCATCCTCGGGCTCGAGGTCGACTACTACCGGGGGCGGATGGACAAGGTGGCCGCCTTGCTCGAGGGCTATCCGTTCGATGTGCTGCTCGGCTCGGTGCACTGGCTCGGCGCGTGGCTCTTCGACGCCATCGACTTGCCGGTGGCTGCGGCCGAGTGGGACCGTCGCTCGGTCGAATCGGTGTGGCGCGACTACACAGAAGCCCTCGAGGAGCTGGCCGCATCCGGAGCCTGCGACGTCCTCGCCCATCCCGACCTGTGCAAGATCACCGGCCGGCGGCCCACCGTGCCCGACGAGTTCTATGACCGTATGGCCGAGGCAGCCGCGGCATCGGGCATCGCGGCCGAAGTCTCGTCCGCTGGCTGGCGGAAGCCGGTCGGAGAGGCTTATCCCGCGCCCGAGCTCCTTGATCGCTTTCGCGCCCGCGGAGTGCCCGTGACGACGGCGTCGGACGCGCATCAGCTCGACTACGTCGCGTTCCGCACCGCGGCGCTGCGCCCCCTTCTCACCACGGCCGGCTACACCTCGCTCAGGAGGTTCCGAGGGCGAGCCGGCTACGACATGGACCTGTAGGCAGAGGTTCGAGTGGCCACTCTGGTCGAACTCGCTCGGATGCACACCGACCTGCGGAGCGGGTCGATAGGGCATCTGCAGCGCCTCGTCGCCACGTGGGGAATGCTCTCTGACCTTTGCTTCGCTGACCTGTTGCTTATGGCGCAGTTGACGGGCGCGCCGGAAGCCGGGTTCATCATCCTGGGGCAGGTCAGACCGGCGACGAGTCAGACCCTGCACCCCGACGACCTCGTCGGCCGGATCATCCCCGAGGGCGACCGACCCCTCGTCGCCCGGGCGATGCGGTTGGGCGAAATCGTCGAGGGCGAGATCACCGAGCCGATCCGAGGCGAGCGGGCCCGTATCCAAGGGATCCCAGTGCGGTACAAGGGCGACGTGATCGCGGTGATGACGCGCGAGTCGGCGCCGTCGGTGGGACGGTCGCCCGGCCTGCTCGAACGCTCCTACGTCGCGACGTTCGGCCGGCTCGCCCGGATGATGCTGCACGGCGACTTCCCGTTCGCCGAGGACGAGGCCGCCGACAGCGAGGCCCCCCGCGTAGGTGATGGCGTCCTGCTGCTCGACGACGGGGCGCGGGTGGAGTACGCCTCGCCCAACGCCGTCAACGCTCTGCATCGCATGGGCATCACCTCGAACGTCGAGGGCATGCGGTTAGAGGAGCTCGCCATCGACGAGTCGGCCGTGCCGGCAGCATTCTCGTCCAAGCTCCCCGTGACCGAGGAGATCGAACGTCGCCCCGATGTCATCGTGGTCGTCCGGTGCATCCCGCTGATCGCGGACGCGAAGGTGACCGGCGCGATCGTCCTGATGCGCGACGTGACGGACCTGCGTCGCCGTGACCGTCTTCTGATCTCCAAGGACGCCACGATCCGCGAGGTGCACCATCGGGTCAAGAACAACCTGCAGATGACCTCGTCGTTGCTCCGGCTCCAGTCGCGCCGGCTGCGTTCCGAGGAAGGCCGGTCCGCGTTGGAAGAAGCGGTGCGGCGCATCGACTCCATCGCGCGTGTTCACGAGATCCTCTCGCGGGACGCCATCGAACAGGTGCCCTTCAACGAGATCGTTCACGACCTGGTGCGCGTGGCGGGCGACTCGGCTCGCGTGCTCAGCCGCCCGGTGGAGTTCAAAGTCAACGGCGATGCACGTCTGCTGCCTGCGCAGCTGGCCACCCCGCTCGCCCTCGTCATCCAGGAGTTGCTCACCAACGCGCTCGAGCACGGGTTCCCACGGGGTGGCGACGGCGCCACACCGACCGAGCCCGGACACATCACCATCGACCTCGAGAACGACGGGACCGACCTGCGTGTGGTTGTACATGACGACGGCCGCGGGTTGCCGAGTGACTTCTCGCTCGAGACCAGCGCGAGCCTCGGCCTCTCGATCACCCGGACCCTGGTGATGACGCAGTTGAACGGGACGATCGCTATGTCGAGCGACGGCGGAACCGAGGTCGAGATCGAGGTGCCGCTCGAGGAGGACTCAGGAAACGCGTGAACGCGCCGCTTCCCGGCGGATGGCGCGTCGCTCCTCCTCGGTCGTGGCACCCCAGACACCCGAGTCCTGGTTGGTCGCGAGGGCGAAGCTGAGGCACGGTTCCTGCACGGGGCAGCTGCGGCAGACGGCCCGCGCGGCCTCGATCGTGCTGACGGCCGGTCCGGTGGTCCCGATGGGGAAGAACAGGTCGGCCGGCGTGTCACGACATGCGGCTTCGTCCCGCCAGTCGCCGTCGTCCCAGTCAAAGGTCCGGGTCCAGCTCAACGTCATGTGCGTCCGTTCACATGGATGGCCACAGCCGATGGGCTATCGCCGATAAGTTGCGCGGCAGCGTATCGCCGCGATCTCCTCGAGGCAATAGCCCTCTTGCTGCCGGAGGCCCCCCTGTCCGAGCCAGTCTTGTCCCCACTTGTCATCGCCCATCGAGGTGCCTGCCGGCGGCGCCGGGAGAACACCGTAGAAGCCTTCGTCGAGGCCGCTCGTCTCGGCGCTGACATGGTCGAGCTCGACGTGCGCCGCGACGCCGACGGCGGACTTGCCATCCACCACGACGCGGTCCTCGCCGACGGCCGCGTCCTCAAAGACGTGGCCACCGACGAGCTGCCCGACTGGATCCCGGACCTCGCCGCCGCGCTCGACGCCTGCGAGGGGATGGGCGTCAACGTCGAGATAAAGAACTGGCCGGCCGACGTCGACTTCGATCCCGATCACGCGGTGGCGGCGGGCGTGGTCGAGGTCGTTGCCGGCCGGGGCTGGGGCTCGCGGGTGCTCGTCTCCTCGTTCAACCTCGCCACCATCGACCGACTGCGCGCTCTCGATCCTTCCCTAGCCACTGGCTGGCTCGTCGGCGGATCCCTTGACTTGGCGGCCGCCGTCGATCAGGCGGTCGCGGCCGGTCACGGGGCCGTGCACCCCCACGTGCGGGCGACCACCGAGGAGGGTGTCGGCCTGGCCCACCAGGCGGGGTTGAAGGTCAACGTCTGGACCGTCGACGAGCCCGATGAGATCCGCCGTCTGGCCGCCTGGGGTGTCGACGGCATCGTCACCAACGTCCCCGACGTCGCTCTCACCGCCCTCGACCGCCCCGGAAGCCGAACTTGAGGCAATGACGATCGAATTCCGTTCGTTATTGCCTCAAGTTCGGGGGTGGGATGAGGAGGTGC
>CAZWDB010000077.1:0-21601 GCA_964632885.1 uncultured Acidimicrobiales bacterium
GACCACCAGAGCGCGGCTTCGCGGCAGCTTCATCACCACGGCGATCGCCGCACGCAGCGACTACACCGTCGACTGGCGCCACCTCAAACTCAGCGACCAGCCGCAGCGCACTCTGCTACTCAACGACCCATTTCAAGCCGAAGACCCACGAGTCGACCGCCTCCTCGCCGACCTCGAGCCGTGACCCAGCGGCTCCGCGAACATGACGTCGAGCTGGGAGATGGAGCTTTGGAGTTGCGCCCGTTCACCGAGTCCGACTGGCAGGTCGCAGAGGCGTGGCTCACTGACCCGCGAGTGCTGTGGTTCAGCGAGGGCGACGATGTCCAAGGCCGGTCCATCGCGGAGGTGCAGGCCATCTACCGGTCGATCTCGCGGACCGCCGACATCTTCCTGATCCTAAGGGACGGAGTCGCCGTCGGGGACGGGTGGCTCCAGCGCACAAACCTGCCCCGCATCGTTGAGACCTTTGGTGACAACACGGCTCGGGTCGACCTCCAACTCGCGGTGGACGCGTGGGGCCACGGCATCGGGACGAAAGCGATCCGGCTGCTCACCGCGCACGGCTTCGAGAGCGGCTTCGAGTTCGTCTTCGGTCTCGACATCGGCGACTACAACGACCGGAGCAGGCGCGCGTTCCTTCGCGCTGGGTTCGTGCCGTGGCGGCGAGTTAAGACGCCCAGCGCGCCCAAGACACGCCTCGTCCACGACCTGATCTGCCGCCCCGACCACTTCCACGGCCGCGCACCGATCGCCGAACACCCCGGGCCGATGGCATCCGCGGCCGGCGGCTGAACCCGAGGTGTGTAGCCATCACGGAACGTCGGTCCGCTCCGAGCGTGCAGGACCCGGAGTTAGGTGAGCATCGCGGCGAGGACGAGTGTGGCGTGCGCCGTCATGCCCGGGGCGAGGCTCCTGGTCCGCAGGTAGAGAATCGACATGATCACGGCCAAGGTGCCCACGAACGGGAAGCCGATGATCCCGCCCGGACCATGCATGAGAGCGAACGGGATGGTCGCCACGGCGACTGACGCCACCGGGCTGAACCCGCGCCGGCGCAGCAGGCTCAGGGCGACGCCGCGATATACGAACTCCTCGCACAGGCCTGCCGTGATCGCCACCGCCACCCAGAGGAGCCGCTGGGGGGTGTCGACGGGTGAGCCGGCCCCGAAGAACGGCGTGCCGCCGAAGATGGTCACTGGTCCGAGAACCGACCGCGTGAGGACGATGCCCAAGCCGGTCACCGCGAGGAGCACAACGATGCGAGTGAGACGGCGGCGATCTGGCACACCGAGGTCGGAGAGGGCGACGCCGTGCCGTCCCAGAACCCCGGCGCATACCGCGGCGCTGGCCCAATGGAGCACGATCACCGACAGCCAGAAGGCGTAGAAGGCGTCGCTGTCGTGCTGATCCCACAGGCGATCGCCCCACGGCGTGACGGCGTCTTTGAGCCAGTAGGCCAACGGAACGCCGGCGAGTACGCCGGCCACCGTCCATGAGTTCGGCCGGTGCCCGACCTGAGCGGGCGCTGAGACTGCGGTCACGGGTGGTCTCCTCGTCTCGAGCCGGCATAACCGCCAGCGTGTGCAAAGCCACGCGATGCGCCTCGTCGGCCCTCGCCCCACCTATTCAAACATGAATAGAGGTACTATTCAACCGTGAATACTCCGCGTGGGGCGGGCGAAACCTCGAAGTTGGCGGTCCTCGGATTGCTGTCGATGGGGCCGAACCACGGCTACGGGCTGCGGGCCATCCTCGAGAGCTGGGAGGTGCACCGCTGGCTCGACGTCAAATACGGGTCGATCTACGCCGCCCTCCATCGGTTCGCTGACGCTGGCCTAGTCGAGGTGACCGGCGTCGGTGCGGACCGAGGCCCCAACCGCACCACCTACCGGCTCACCGACACAGGACGTGCCGAGCTTCGCGACCTGGCTCGACGGGCCTGGACCCGAACACCGCACTGGTCCATGCCGATCGACTTGGCCGTGATGTTCCTCGCCTTCGATTGGGTGGGCAACGGGGTCCTCGACCGAGACGAAGTAGCCGAGCTCTTGCATGAGCGGGTCGGCGCACTCGACGCCGCGATCGCGCGGCTCACCGACACCAAAAACGACCTTGTCGGTGTGACCGACTTCGAGCCCCTACGGGCGCTGCAGCGCGCCCACTTCGACCACGGGCTGCAACTACTCGATGCCGAGCGGACATGGACGAAGACAACGCTCCAGGCACTCGAAGCAGGTGAGTTCGACGTGGGATAGGGAAGGTCGTAGCCGCGCCGACCGACCGGCAGGTCGCTAGGCAACGGTGGCTTCGCGGTGTATCCAGGTGGTCGGTTCTGAAGCTCTCCGGTGTTCGAGCCACCGCAGCCATGACGACGTTGCCGTTTACGGCACCTCTATCGGCCGTGCCGCTGAAGGAAGAGGAAGCGATGGCCCGCGGCTCGGGTCCCGTGATCTGTTTCCGCCAGCGCTGTGGCTCAAGACCGCGGCCGCCGCTGCGATGACCGGTCTGCGTCGCATCGATAAGGATGCTGCGTGTGGTCTGGCCGAATCTGTTGCTCGTCGTTCTTGATGGCTGGGGTTGTGGCGACGGGTCGGCCGGGGATGCGATCGCGCACGCGCGGACGCCTGCGCTCGACTCTTTGAATGACCGCTTTCCATCCACCGTGGTGGAGGCCTCCGGTGTTGCTGTTGGCCTTCCGCCGGGACAGATGGGGAACTCGGAGGTGGGCCACAGCAACCTCGGGGCTGGTCGAGTAGTCAAGCAGGACCTCGTCCGGATCGATGAGGCTTGTCGGGCCGACCGGCTACAGGATCTCCCGCCACTGGAAGCCGCTGTCGCACGCGTCCTGGGCCGCGGTGGCCGACTCCACCTGCTCGGCCTCGCATCCGACGGAGGTGTGCACTCCCGTTTCGACCATGCGATGGCTATCGCCGACCACGCTGTCAGCGCAGGCGTCGACGAAGTGGTCATCCACGGATTTCTCGACGGTCGCGATGTTCTGCCGAAGTCGGCAGGCGAGTACTTCCGGGACGTCGTTGAACCGTGGGCGGCCACTCGACCTGAGGTCAGCCTCGGAACGGTGGTAGGTCGCTACTTCGCTATGGACCGAGATAGGCGTTGGGAACGCACAGAACGAACGGTCGAGTTACTGCTGCGGGGTTCGGGGCGCACCGCCTCGAACGCGCATGCCGCCATTAGCGCCTCCTATGACGAGAGCGTGACCGACGAGTTCATCGAGCCCGTCCCACTCGATGGCATGACGCCGATCGAGGCCGCCAAGGACGTCGTCATCTTCTTCAACTTTCGCCCCGATCGCGCCCGCCAGCTCACGTCCCGGTTGACCGAGGAAGGTGTGGACCTGGTCACCATGACCCGCTACGACGCCGAGTTCCCCAACCCCGTGCTGTTCCCGCCCGACGACGTTCAGGGCTCGATCCCGGAGGTGATCGCCGCCGCAGGTAGACGCCACCTCCACGCTGCCGAGACAGAGAAGTACGCGCATGTCACCTACTTCTTCGCAGGCGGCAGGGAGATTGAGTTCCCCGGAGAGGTCCGTCTTCTCGTCCCGTCTCGGGACGATGTCCCGACCTACGACCTCGCGCCCGAGATGTCGGCACCGCGACTGACGCGAGAGGTCGTAGACGCCTGGAGGACCGGGTTCGACTTCGGCATCGTCAACTTTGCGAATCCAGACATGGTCGGACACACGGGTGACCTAAGGGCAGCAGTCCAGGCGATCGAAGTTGTCGACTCCTGCCTTGGGTCATTGTTTGAAGCCGTGCAAGCAACGGGCGGCGTTCTCGTACTCACCGCCGACCACGGCAACGCAGAGCACATGGTTGAGCCGGACGGCACCCCAAACACCGCGCACACGACCAACCCCGTGCCGGTGCTCGTGACCGATGCGGCGGTTCGCTTACGAGCTGGCGGCGTACTCGCCGACGTGGGACCCACCGTCCTTGAGGTCTTGGGCGTTGAAGCACCTCCGGCAATGACCGCGGCTTCCCTCATCACCTGACCAGCACGACTGGGGGACAACGCGACCCGAGCATGCGGAAGCCAGGTATCGCCATCTCTATGGCGATCGCACCAGGCGGCGGACACAGATCGCTCATGGAGCGTTCGCAGCTCGTGCTGCGACAACCATCGCGGCGATGGGCGGGCCGCTACGCGGATCTCATGGAGGTGCTGCCGAGGTTCAAGAAGGTCACTCGAGGAGGTGTCGGTTGGACTCCGACCATGCGATCCACCCGTCGACGGTGTCGAGGTAGCCGTCAGCGACCGCGGCAACGTCTGAGGGGATGCCCCGCTCGGCGTGTTCAACAACGGTGGCTCGGAACTTGCGCTGTCGGGCGATGACGGCGTCGACTAGGCCATCGACGGTCGTCAGCCCGTAGGCAGCCGCGAAGACTTCGATGCGGTGCTGCCTGTTCGGAGGATCCGAGAATCGACGCCACGTGAGGCATTCATCGTCTGAGGCGAATGGAACCGACCACCAAAGCGCGTACGCGACATCATCGATCGATGGCGCTGGGGATGCGTAGTCCCAGTCGATGAACGACACTGGTGCGCTGTCACGCCAGACGACATTCCAGGGCCCGATGTCGTTGTGACAGATGAGTTCGCCGAGGGCGGGCGCCCCGCTCCCGATCGCCCACTGCGCGTCTTCGGGCGGGACAAAGCTGGCGACCGCCTCGTGGTACTCGCGGAGCAACTGGGCGAACCGCACCAGCCCGTCGTCCGGGACCACCATGGCCCAGACGTGAGCTCCGGCTCCCGGTCCGTTGCTTCCGTCTGCGCCGCAGATCCCATCGACGTAGCTCAACACCTCCCGTCCTTCATCGTCGATGCCCAGGAATCGGGGTGCGGCCACAAAGCCAAGGGACTCAAGGTGCTGAAGGAGAAGGTGGACCGACGGCGACCACGGGAGCATGGTGCGCCGAACGGTGTCCCCGACGCGGACGACGCGACCGTGCTCGCTCTCGACGAGGACCTCTTCCACGACCCGACCGTAGCGGGACGATCGACCATCGATCAGGAGTTTCCGCTCGACTCGTCCGTGAGTCGCGAGGACGCCAGTCACTCAAGTCGCGGGCTGAGGTCCTCGATATGGTCCAAGCGACGGTTCTCGGGAACCTGCGGATACCGCCGCATCGGATCGATCAGAACGCGTCGATTCCAGCTGCACGAGGACCCAGGTAGTCCGCTTCGCGCGGCGTCGTAGATCGAGGGGTGCGGCTTCCGATAGCCGTGTTGGACCGACAGCATCACGGTGTGGAAGCTGCCTGGGGTGAACAGCTCTGACACCAAGGTCGGGACCATGCGCTCATCGTTGGTGTTCGACACCACAGCGAGGCGATAACGCCCCCGTAGGCCGTCGACCAGCGACGCCGCACCTGGAATGCGTCGGACGTGCGCTTGCCGCTCCCGGGGCCGCATCCCACAACCGAACGAAGCCGTCGTGCGTCACGTCCTGGCCCCACTGCTGTAGAAGCGAATGGGTCCTCGGGTAAGCCAACACCGTCCGGTCGGCTTCGTAGCCGACGAGCGTGCCGAAGAAGTCGAACAACACCACCTCGGTGTGCCCACGTACGGCGCTCACAGCCTGTGTCTACCGAAGAGCCGTCATGAACTGAGGGAGTGCGGCGAAGTTGACAAGTCCGTTGAGGTACTTGTTCGTTGTCCGAGTCCGAATGGATCTTGTGATCGGTCCAGCGGCGCGGGCGACTGCCTTTCGAGACCACGTCTGCCCTTGCGATGGCGAAGTCGGGCACGATGTGACCGATGCCGAGGCCTGGTCCGAGTGTGTTGTTGTCGTGGGCGCGTCGTCGCCTCCTGCTCATCAGCCTTGCAGGGCTGATGGTCGCAATCTTCTTCGCCGTCATCACGGCCCGCATGTTCGTGTGGCCTCCGACCGATGAAGTCGGCACCGTTGATGCCGTCGTGATCTTCGCGGGAGGCCGCGGTGAGCGCCTCCAACTCGCTGAGAAACTTATGGACCAGGGTGTCGCGCCCGTTCTCGTCATTCCCAATGGTCTCGTGCCCGGATGGCAGCAAGGCAGTCGAGCCTGCACTGAAGACCGTCCTTATCAAGTCCGATGCCTCTGGCCGGATCCCGATACGACACGCGGCGAAGCGCGCGTCATCGCCGCGTTGGCTGAGGAGAACTCATGGGAGACACTGTTGGCGGTCACCTCGAGCTATCAGCTCTCAAGGGCTGGATGGCTGTTGAGTCGTTGCTTCGAGGGCGAGGTCCTTACAACTCGGGCCCAACCCGAACTGGGTCCACTCGAGTGGGCGGAGCGGATCGGCCACGAGTGGCTCGCCTGGAGTCGTGCGGCGACCGTCGAGCGCGACTGTTGACCGGATCCGCAAGGTCAGCGCCAAAGCGGCGCGCCTTGCGGGGCTCGCCGAATATAGGCGCCAGTGTTCGGAGTTATCCCGTGGACGATCGGCGGCTGACCCGCGGTCAGCACTTTCGTGCTACCGGAGAGGCCGCGTCGCCACGACACCCAGCTCGTCGGCGTCAGGATAGAAGTCTGCGCCGGCGAGATCGCCTGTCAACTGGTCGAGGTTGAAGCCGGCTCCCTCCAACTCGTGTTTGATCGAGTCGGCGTCGAAGTGTTGGAGCCAGTTGAAGATGGTCCGTCGCCGGTGCGGCTCGATGATCTCGTACTTGTCGAGGGTCACCCGTTCGTCTTCGTACACGAAAGTGTGGAGGAAGCCGTGATAGGGCGGCGGTGCCCAGAAGCCTCGCATCAAGTCAGGCGCGTAGACGACGCGTTCGTGGTGGCTGTGAAGGGAGCCGAGGGCATGGACATCGAAGACGAACCGGCCCCCGGGGATCAGTAGTGAGGTCAGTCGGTCCAGAAGCGTGTGGCGCTGGTCGGGGCTGAGCGCGCTGTAGTCGCACATCACCATGATCGCCAGGTCGAAGGTCCCGGGAATATCGACCTCGAGGTAGTTCCCCGTGATGTAGTCGACCGACGCGTCAGCCGGCGCTTGGGAACGAGCGTGAGCCAGTGAACGCTCAGACATGTCCACACCCGTTACGTGGGCTTCATCGGCTGCGAGCGGGTTGCTGTAGAGACCTGGACCGCACCCGAGATCGAGAACTCTGCTGCCGGGCTGGACTCCGATCGTCTCGCGAAGCCACCGTAGGGAGCGGCCGATGAACTCTGATGTCCGAGACGCTCGCGAGACGTCAGGGTCCAGGTGCCACCCCAACATTCGTTCCGATATGTAGGGGTCGGCCCAGAGGTCCTGCGCCGTGTACGCGCAGAAGGGAGTTGGGCGGACCCTGAACCGTTCAAGCTCTTCGAACACAGCAGCGACCGTAGGCGGATCCATCCAGGTAGGCGCGGGATCGTCGGCGGCTACAGTCTGTTCGACCTACGGCGAGTTTCCATCTGCGGATCTCCGGCTTGGTGTCGGAGGTCGACACGTGGGCGTTCGCCGTCGCAACTCAAGATGACGGAGTATCTGGAATGCCTGATGACTGGGCTGTGCTGACGGCCGCGTTCGACCGCGAGTGCAACGCCCTCCTCGATGTGCTCCGCGCCATCGACGACTCCGACTTCGGCCGAGTAACCAACTGCCCGCCATGGACACTGCGGGAACTCGTTGTCCACATCGCCTACAGCGCGTGCGCGACCCCGGCCCGGCTGCCCCCGCCGGCGGACAGTGCGGCACGGGTGACCGCGGCGGACTACTACCGCCGCGCCGAGCGAGCTACTGAGGGCTACCGCACCGGCAACGTCGAGCGCACCCAACAGGTCGCTCGCCGGTACCCGAGCGGCCACGACGCTACTGACGCCATCTCCGCCGCCTGGGCACAGACGAGGCTACGGCTCGAAGCCCTCGATCCCGCAACGACAATGGCGGGCCGGGCCAACGTGATCCGCGGCGACACCGTCCTCGCCCAGACCGAGATGCTGGTCACGGACTTCTTCATCACTCGTGTTATCGCGCTTGCCGCGCACGCCGCCGATGTTGCCATCACACTCGAACGAGAGCCATGGACGACTGAGGAAGCGCTCATCGTGGTGACACCGACGCTTGCCGAGCTCTTCGGCGAGCCCGACCCAAGGACCGTTCTCGGCTGTGGTCGCCTCTCGTTTCTCCTTGTGGCCACCGGTCGCCGGCCCCTCACAGCAAATGAACGAGACCGACTCGGGGAACGCAGCAAGCAATTCCCGCTCCTCGCCTGACGGTGACGGCGACGATAATGGGTCTGTGGCTCCTCCCGACGACGGTCCGAGCTGGTCCGACATCGCCACCTGGTACGACGAGCTCCTGACGGCGGGAAGCGGTCCTCATGACACGGCGGTCGAGTGCCTGCGCCGCCTGCTCCCGGATGTCGGAGGAGCGACGGTGCTCGATGTCGCATGCGGACAAGGGCTCGCCACTCGCGCCTTGGCGAACGCCGGAGCCCGCCAAGTCGTCGGTACCGACCTGTCGGAGGCAATGATCGACATCGCCCGACGGCATGGCGGACGTACCGAACTGGGGGAGATCACCTACGTCGTCGACGACGCACACCAGTTGAAGGAGTTCGAGGACTCGTCCTTCGACGGAGCGACCTGTCAACTAGGCCTGATGGACATCCCCGACCTCGAGGCAGCTGTCGGTGCCGTGCATCGGGTTCTGCGCCCCGACGGATGGTTTGTCTTCGTGATTGGCCATCCGTGCTTCCTGGTGCCTGACGCGGTGCGAACGGAGGCAGAGGACGGCCGAGCCGCAGTTGTCGTGACGGGGTACTTCAACGAGCGGTTCTGGCGGTCGACCAACCCGAACGGTGTGCGACGGGCGGGCAACTACCACCGCACGCTGAGCACGTACCTGAACGCGCTCGTCCGCGCCGGCTTCGTTCTGAACGCCCTGGACGAACCCTTGCCTTCTCAGCTGCTGGCAGGCCAGCAACCCCTCTACACACAGGTGCCGATCTTCCTTGGGGCTCGCGCTCTTCGGTCTCCCTGACTCGACCAGAGCACGCGCATTTGAAGCCCATCAAACATGACACCGTCGAACCACAAATCGGTTGGTTGTCGGTGCCTTGTGTGGTCTGATGTGGCCGCCAGAAGCACGGATCTCCGACACTTGGGGGTAGTTCAGATGCGCCAGACCGGTCAGTTCATCCATCGGGAACTTGGAGCTATGGAGGACAGGCAGGTCTGTGAGAACACTGAACTTTGGGGTGCTGGCGCATGTAGACGCCGGTAAGACGACGCTCACCGAGCGGCTCCTGCACGCCGCCGGTGTCATCGACGTCGTGGGAAGCGTCGATGCCGGTACCACGACCACTGACACGCTTCCACTCGAACGGCAGCGTGGGATCACGATCCGCGCGGCTGTGGTCTCGTTCACGGTCGGCGACGTCGTCGTCAACTTGATCGACACGCCCGGCCACCCGGACTTCATTGCCGAGGTGGAACGCTCCCTGAGCGTGCTTGATGGTGCCGTGCTCGTGATCTCAGCGGTTGAAGGCGTGCAGTCTCAGACGCTCGTCCTCATGCGCGCCCTGCAGCGTCTGGGTGTGGCAACGCTGCTGTTCATCAACAAGATCGACCGCCAGGGCGCTGACCTCGATCGAACGCTAGCTGGTGTACGAGCCCGACTTAGCGACGCGATTGTCCCGCTCACCTCTTGCAGCTCAGAAGGCAGTGCCTCGGCCGTCGTCACTCCCGTCGACCTCTCGGAGCCTGCGACCCGGGACGGTGCGTTGGAGGTGCTATCCCGCCACGACGACAGACTTGTGGAGGCCTACGTAGACGAACGAGAACTGGGCCCCGACGCGCTGCTCGCAGCGCTTGCTGCCCAGGTGCGGGCCGGCCTCGCCTACCCGGTGCTTGCGGGATCGGCGCTTACCGGCGCGGGGGTCGATGCGGTGTTGGACGCCATTGTGCGGTTCCTGCCGAGCGACGACGCCGCGGTGGACTGCACCCCGGCAGGAACGGTGTTTGCCGTTGACCGCACCGAAGGCGCTCGGCGTGCCCTCGTTCGCCTGTTCGCCGGAGGTCTGCGCGTCCGCGACCGTCTCGAGGTCGGCGGGGCCCAACGACAAGTCACGAGTATTGAGGTCTACGAGGATGGCACCGCGGTGGGCTGCGGAGAAGTCGGTGCGGGCCGAATCGCGCGTATCGGCGGGTTCGACGGCGTCCAGATCGGCGACACCTTCGGGGACGTACCACGGGCCCCGCCGCACCCGTTCTCAGCACCGGCGCTGGAAACGGTATTGGAACCGGTGGACCGCATCGATGGTGGCCGGCTGCACGGTGCCCTGTCGGCGCTCGCGGACCAGGATCCGCTTATCAACCTGCGCGTCACCGACACAGGAGCGCTCACCGTTTCGCTCTACGGGGAGGTCCAGAAGGAGGTCATCGCGGCAACGATCTTCGCCGACCTCGGCATCGAGGTCCGCTTCTCCGAGACCACGCCGATCTGCATCGAGCGACCACTCCGTACGGGCGCCGCGTATGAGCAGATGAGGCGGTCAGGCCACCCCTTCCTTGTGACCCTCGGTTATGAGATCAAGCCGACGGAGCCGGGCTCAGGAGTCAGCCTGTCCTTCGACGTGGCGATCGACGGCATCCCGATCCACGTCTTCAAGACCGTCGACGCCTTCTACGACGCCGTCGAAGCCGCGGTGCACGCGACCCTCAGCGAAGGACTCCACGGCTGGCAGGTCACGGACTGCCACGTCACCCTCACCGACGCGGGATTCGTCGCCGCGACCATCGCCGCCGATTACCGCAAGGCAACACCGCTCGTACTGATGAGGGCACTTCGGCAAGCCCGGACAGCCGTCTGTGAGCCCCTCCGCATGATCCGAGTCGAAGCGCCGTCCGACACCCTCGGTGTCGTACTCGGCGCCGCCGCCGAACATCGCGGCGAACTGGCCGATCCTCAACTGCTCGAACGGACCTGTGTCATTACCGCGCGCCTGCCGGCGACCGAACTCCACCTGTTCCAACAACGCGTCCCCGAGCTCACGAGAGGCGAGGGACACCTCGAGAGCGAACCAGACGGCTACCGACCCGTGGCAGGGCATCCCCCGCAACGACCCAGATCGACGCCCGATCCGCTTCGGCGCGACATCTACCTCCGGACGGTGACCCGGTAACCGGCCGCAATCTGTGCTGATGCCTGGCGTGCCCTCCATGCCGAGGATCTCGGATTGTCATTCATGTCGCGTGAGAGGGAGGCCTTCGTCATCGGCGGGAGGTTGGAAGATCGTCAGGAACTGCCGCACGCCGTCCTCGTCGATGAGGTGGGCATCAGCAGGGGCCGCGGTGAGCCGCGCGCTGGCGCGGGCGACGACCTCCTCCACAGGCACGTCCAGCCAATGCAGCTGTACCGGGAAGCCCGCGGTCTCGCTTCGCCGTCGAGCTTCGGCGCGACGTTTTCGGCTCCAGAAGTTCCAGTCGAGGATCACGTCTGATCCAGCGGCGACGATCTCGAACGCGACGTCCCAGAGGAGCTCGGTGCAGGGCTCCAGCTTGGCTATGTAGGCGGGGTCGTCATGGGGTAGGCCGTACAGGCGGATCATCCACTCGTCCCGGGACAGCCTCACGGCAGGGAGATCGCCGGCGAGGCGGCGTGCGAGGGTGGTCTTGCCGGCGGCGACAAGTCCGCACATGAGGTGAATAGTCGCCGCGCTCGACATGGCCCCAGCATGGTCGATGCGCGGACCCGCGACCGGTGACCATTCGCGTCCTCGTGACGAAGAGCCCGGCGGCGATGAGCGCCCAGTCAGCGAGCCCGGACGGATTTGCGAACACAAGGTCGCCCGCCGAGCACGGGCCAAGCCTGATCGCAGTCGTTATTCCGAAGTGGCGGAGCGCTCGGTGGCACAAGATGGGATATGTCATTGGCCGTAACTCTCACCGGCGATGCATCCGTTGCGCTCGACCTAGCGGGTCGCTTCCTCGAGACCGATCCTGTTCGTCACAATGTGATACTGACGCTCCTCCGTGGTCGTGCCGCGGCGCAGGCCGAAGGTCGCTATCTAGTCGCGGCCAACGGGACGGAGGTGGTCGGGGTCGTGTTTCAGTCGCCCTTGACTTTCATCGCCACGCTGACGCCGATGAGCGACGAGGTGGTCGACGCGTGTGTGGGTCGGATCGTCGAAGACGGCCGGCCGCTGCCAGGCGTGGGAGGTGAGGCAGGCACAGCGGCTCGTTTCGCCGGCGCATGGACAGAGCGTACGAAGTCTGCTGCAGTCCCCGAGGAGGGTCAGAGGATCTACGAAGCCACTTCAGTGACCGAACGGGCAGGCGTTCCGGGCGCCCTTCGGCTGGCCGACGAAGCCGACCGTGAGCTGCTGGCGTCCTGGCTGCGGGGCTTCCATGACGACACTCGAGAGTCTTTGAGCGATCCCGAAGAGACGGTCCGGCGCCGGGTCGCTGCCGGTGAGTTCTATGTGTGGGACGACGGGGGACCCCGGTCCATGGCAGCTCACACACCCCCAGTGGCTGGGGTCTCCCGGGTGCAGGCGGTGTACACGCCGCCGGAGTTGCGAGCCCATGGGTATGCCTCAGCGTGCGTCGCGCGCCTTACGACGATGGTCCTAGAGAGCGGTAGTAGATGCATCCTCTACACGGACCTTGGCAACCCAGTCTCGAACTCGATTTACCGGCGAATGGGCTACCGCGTGGCAGCCGAAGCCCTCCGATACCGCTTTGCCTGACCTCGCGAGCCCCAGATCGTGGTGGACCTCTGACCCGACTCCTTGCCAGCGACCGGGGGACGCGGTCAGCCCGATATTGGTGGGTTCGTGCTGGGACATGCGTTAGGCAGCGAATACGGCTCGACTGCGCGGCAGGGTGCCACCTGCTTCTCGATGTTGTGTCGGGCGTCGGTTCAGTTGGGGTCGCCGACGATGGCGTCGAGGAGTCGTGGCACCTGGCCCAGGTCGCGGCGGACCGCGGCGAGTGTTTCGGCTAGTACACCCCGCCATCGCGGGTCGACGCCGGCGGCTTCCATGGCAATGGCATCGGCAGCCCGGAGGAGCCCAACGATGAGGCGGTGCATCGCGAGGTTCGACTCCACGATCGGGAGCTCGTAGGAGCCGAAGAACGCCGCAGGTAGCCCGGCCAAGCCGTGCTGGAGGCAATGCCAGTCGAGTCGGGCGATGTCGTGATGGCGGTCGCCGCAGAAGGCACTGTCCCAGTCAACGATTCCGACACATACCCCGCCGGCGACGAGGACGTTCAGGAAGTTCGGGTCGCCATGACACAGCGCGATCGCCGTGTCGTCGACTCGTCCCACCGCGCCTTGGAGCGCAGACACGATGCGATCCATATGCGCGTCAATAGAAGGCTCATGGGAGGCAACACTCGACGCCGCCGCCAGTGTCGGAGTCACCAGCTCAGCGACGCCTTCGTTGCCGCCGCTCATAAGGTGGTCGGGCGGGGTGGCGGTGTGGAGACACCGGAAAGCCTCACCCACCGTTGACCACAATCGGTCCGTGTCAAGCAGCGACCGTGGTGCGCGGCCGAGAGGCTGGCCCTCCATCCAGGTCCACAGTTCGGTGAGCCCACCGTCGATGTCGTTGACCGCGGCCAGCAGCCGCGGTGCGGGCACCGCCCCGACGCGCAACTTCCCATCCAATGCGCTGACCGCGTCTGCTTGGCCTCGGGAGCGGTTGCGTGCAACCACGCGGATCCCGTCGACCAGCTCGCCCGCCCAGACGCGCGCGCCGAAGCCGCTCGCCTCGATCTCTCGCCAATCAGACCCGTCGATAGCCAAGCCCGCTTGTTGGACCGCTCGGCCAATGACCTCCGGCACCGCCACCCAGCCAGACTGGCACCTTCAACCATCCCAGACCCGCACTCTGTGATCTGCGACGACTCGGATCCAGGCGACGGTGCTCCAGCCTCGCACGAGATAGTGACAGCTAGTTGTCACCATTGGCATCGTAGGTTCTTCCCCATGGTTGATAACCGAGCGCGGATGACTGTGCCAGAAGTTGTCGGAGGGCTACGACGGGAGTATGAGCGGCTGAAGGCGGCCGTCGACGCCCTCGGCGATCGTGCTGTGAGCGTGAAGGTGACCGAAGACGCGCCCGAGGGCTGGACCGCCAAGGACGTCCTTGGTCACCTGATCCACTATTCGGGCCAGATCGCCTTTGGGCTGGGCGCTCAGCTGCAGCCGCCGTCCTACGTCGTCGAGGAGAGAGGCGAGCTAACCGGGCAGCAGTGGAATGAACGAGCAGTCGCCTTCTGGGCAGACGCCGACCTCGACCGAGTATGGGCGGAGCTCGGCCACACGGTCGATCTCGTCGTCGAACAGGTGAAGAGCCGAGCCGACGAAGAGCTCAACGCCGAAGCTAGGAACACGGTCCCGTGGGCGCCTCCGGGCCCGCTCTGGCAATTCATCGGACACGACACCTTTCTGCACGAGTGGCCGGCCCACGCTGATCAGATCGAAGCCGCTGCAAGCGACTACCGCCAACGCCCGCACCGATGACCAAAGCCTGCGTAGCCGTCGCGGCGGTCAGCTCGGTACTGGTTGGGGCGCAGGAGGGCCGACGTAGCGGGCGCTTGGTCGGATGATGCGGTTGTCTGCGGCTTGTTCGAGTGCTTGTGCGCACCAGCCGATGACTCGGGTCGTAGCGAACGTCGGCGTGAAGAGGTTGCGGGGGATGCCGCATGCCTCCATGACGATGGCAGCGAACCACTCGATGTTGGCGCGGGGTTCGCGGCCGGGCTTCAGTTCAGCGAGGGTTTGCTCGATGGCCGCCTTGATGGATATGCCGGCCCCAGCCCGTTCGACGGCGATGCTCGAGGCGACGGTGGCGAGCATCTCGGAGCGGGGGTCCGGTGTTCGGTACACGGGGTGGCCGAAGCCCATGATCGGGCCAAGTGGGACTGCTTGGCGTACCCAGTCGGCGGCTCGTTCTGGCGTTCCGATCTCGTCGAGGGCGGCGAGGGCTCGGTCGATAGCGCCGCCATGCAGGGGCCCGGAGAGCGCGCCGAGGGCGGCGACGACGGCGGAACCGAGGTCGGCACCGGTGGAGGTGACGACGCGTGCGGTGAATGTTGATGCGTTCAGGCCGTGGTCGAGGGCGAGGATGAGGTACTGCTCGAGCGCGCGGGCCAGCGCCGGTTCGGGGACTTCGCCGTGCATCATCAGCAGGTAGTTCGCGGCGAAGCCCAGGTCGCGCCTCGGTGGGACGGGGACCAGGCCGTTCCGGGTTCGATGTAGCGCTGCCACGATCGGTGCGGCGGAAGCGCTGAGTTGCAGCGCCTCGTAGCCAAGCTCGGTGCTCTCGGCGTCGAGTGAGGGTGGGAGGTTCATGAGCCCACCGAGGTAGGACAGCCCGGTGCGCAGGCCGGTGAAGGCCGAGGTGCGAGGGGCGATCGTCGCAAGCAGTTCGTGCAGCTCCGACGGCAACGTTTGTGCGGTGACGATTTCGTCGCGGAACGCGGCAAGCTCATCGCGGTCGGGTAGGTGGCCGTGGAAGACGAGGTGCCAGACCTCCTCGAAGGTCTTGGCCGCGGCGAGTTCTGGGACCGCGTATTGCCGGTAGTGGTAGAAGCCCTCGTCACCGCGAACGTCGCCGAGTTCGGTCTCGGCGACGATCACTCCTTTGAGGCCGGGCGCGGCCGCAGCGTGCTCCTCGGCGGGCCGCAGGTGGGCCACCGCGACGAGGTCCCTCATCGAGACGATCCCTTTGAACTCCCCGCCGGCAACGACGGGGATGTGCCGGTAGCCACGTTCAGCTAACTGATGCCAGGCGTCGTCGATGGAGGTGTCAGGTCCGACGCACTCAGGCTCCCGGGTCATCCACTCCCGCACGGCAGCAACGTTCGGGTCTGCGCCGGCCGCGGCGGCTCGGAGCAGGTCCCGTTCAGTGAGGATCCCGACGGGCCGGTTCCCTTCAACGACCACGAGTGATCCCACTGATGAGCGGGCCATCCGCCCTGAGGCGAACGTCAGCGTATCGTCCTCGACTGCGGTCAGCGCCGGGCTCGTCATGACGTCGGCGACGGTCTGTTGGCTCATCTCAGCTCCTCTCCTCGGGAGCAGTCTCCGACGCTGACGGTCAGCCTGTCAACATTGATCGCATCAATGTACGGTAGGTGAGTGCCTGACGGATGGTTGAGCGCGGATGAGGCGGCTCGCAAGCTTCGGGTGAAGCCCGAGACCCTCTACGCCTACGTCAGTCGCGGTCTGGTCCGGCGGGAGCGGGACCCGAGCGGACGGCGCAGCCGGTACCTGCGCGCCGACATAGAGCGCCTCGCGGCCCGCCAACGTGGCGGGGGCCGCGCCGGCGGGCTCGAGATCATCGTGGAAACAGAGGTCACGCGACTCGATCCCGACGGGGGCCTCGCGTACCGCGGATGGCGAATCGAAGACGCAGCCGCCGCAGCCACATTCGAGGAGACCGCCGCGTGGCTGTGGCTGGCCCACCGAGAGGCAGAGGACTTCACTGGAACCCCTGCGCTGATCAGTGCCGCCCGTGCGGCCATCGGTTCGGTCGGGGCGGCGGGCCTCGTGGACCGAGTGAGGATCGGCGTTGCCGCCATGCGTGGCGCGGACCCGCTGCGCAACGATCGCCGGGCCGTCGCCGTCGCTCGCACGGGAAGGGCGGTCATCGCGACGATCCTCGACGCGCTGCCCGTGATCGGAGACGAGGCCTCGCCCGGATCTTCCGTAGCCGCCCGGTTGTGGCCGATCCTCACCCGAGCTGCTGCGACACCCGATGATGTCCGAGTGTTGGATGTCGCTCTGATCCTGCTCGCGGATCACGAGCTTGCCGCGTCGACGCTCGCCGCTCGCGTCGCGGCCTCGACGTGGGCGGACCCGTACCTAGTCGTGCAGGCAGGCCTCGCCGCACTCGGCGGTCCCCTCCACGGCGGGGCGTCCGAAGGAGCGCGATCGCTCCTCGCTGATCTCCACCTACGGGATCTCACACCCGAAGAGGCGCTCGGCGCGCGCCTCGAGAGTGGCGCTGCCATCCCCGGATTCGGGCACTCCGTCTACAACCATGGCGACCCACGCGCCGCCATCTTGCTCGAAGCCCTCAACACAAGATCGGCGGTGACTGCCCGCGCTCAACAGCTCCTTTACACGGCCCAACGTCTCGACCTCCCCCTTCCTAACGTCGACTTCGCGCTTGCACTCCTTGCCGAGGCCTACGACATGGAGCCAGGGTCGACCGAGTTGATATTCGCCATCGCCCGGATCACCGGCTGGCTCGCCCACGCCATCGAGGAATACGAACACAAGCTGAGATTTCGCCCCCGTGCCGTCTACACAGGCACCGATACATCCTGACGGAACATGCCGGGGATGCCATCAAGCTGCCCGGGCAGCCAGCTTCGGTGAAATCTGCTGGCGGTCAAGCTCTTCGTGGCCAAGGATCGGTCCTCACGCAAGTTGGAGGATGCTGAGACATGGAGCGACGGCTGCCTGGGATGAACGTGCGCAGGGTCGGCTTCCGCACCGGCACTGACGAAGAGCTCACCGCCCTTTGGACCGTGGAAGCGCCGATCGAGGCCGAACGACGGCCGGATGTCGCGCCACAGCCCCTGGAGTCGTACATCGCGTTCGCGCGAAGCCTGCCGTCGCGTTTCCAGGATCACACGTGGGTCGCTGAAACTGCCGACGGTGAGGCCGTGGCTACCTGCGCCTGCTGGTGGAACGCAGCAGGAGATGAGCGGGTGATGGAGTGCGACGTCTTCGTTCGCCGAGACCATCGGCGCCAGCGAGTCGGCTGGCAGCTGTTGACCGCTATCACCGCCACGACGCTCGATTTAGGCCGGTCGATCCTGACATGGTCGACCTTCGACGCGGTGCCGGGCGGCGAGGCGTTCTCCCGAGCGGTCGGCGCGGTGGCGGCCCGGGTCAACCGGACCAGCGAGTCGCGGCTCGACGAGGTCGACTGGGAGATGGTGGCAGCTTGGGCGACTGAAGCGACGGGTCGGCAAAAGGGCTACACACTTGATGTGATCGACGGCGCGTTCCCGGAGTCGAAGCGCGCCGATGCAGCGCGGTTCCACCACATCATGCAAACCATGCCCCGAGAGAGCCTCGACGTCGGCGACGTGATGATCTCCGAGGCCGATGTAGCCGAGCAGGATCGGGCTCACGACGACGCCGGTCGGGGGCGCTGGACGATCCTCGTCCGCGACCCGAGTGGGGTCTGCGTAGGCGGCACCGAGGTTCATCTCGAGCCATGGGAGCCCGCCACGGCGCAGCAGCAGAACACGGGTATCGATCCCGCGCATCGCGGACTCGGGCTCGCCAAGTGGGTTAAGGCTGCGATGCTGCAACGGCTGCGGGTCGAGCGCCCGGCGGTCCGGCGTGTCCGAACCGGGAATGCGTTCTCGAATGCTCCGATGCTCGCCATCAACGACCGGCTCGGCTTCAGAGTGATCTCGGTGCGAACCGAGTGGCAGGCCAACACCACGGAACTCCAGAGACAGCTTGCGGCCGTCTGAAGTCGGCCAACCGAGCCACGGGTAGGCTCTGCTATCGAATCGTATCGGCGAAGGTCAGCCGGCCGGGGGCAAGTGTTGAACGCTGCACGGTCATTACGCCATCGCTCGGCGTTACCGCTTGTGGCGTACGCCTTCGTCGCCGTTTCGGTTGTCCTCGCGGGCTGCGCAGGCAGCCGCGACGAGGGCGCGTCGGGTCGGTCTGGCAGCGGGCAGGAGTCTGCAACGACGCGCGATGAGTCGGCAGGGTCGGAAGGATCCAGGCGGAACGGCAGCCACGTCGACCCGCCGCGGGCCGGTCGCTACAGCTTCCAGGTGACATCAGCCGGTGACACGGAGACCAGGATCCTCGTGGTGTCAGAACAGAAGTTCTCCCCGGCAGGCGAACACGTCTCGCTTCTTCGGGAGACCGCATTTGGTGTCATCCAGGAGATCTACCTCTGGCGGGGCGATGACGTGCAGATCATCCAGATGATGGGAACACATGACACCGACTCCAACGCTGCGCTGCGGTGCAACTGGACACCACCAGTGACGTATCTGAAGCTGCCGCTGAGTCCGACGACCCGCTGGACCGACACGACCGCCTGCGGCGGCGGTGGTCCTGAGATCGAACGCAGGATCGAGACCGAGGTTCGGGGAGAGGCTTCTGTCTCCACCCCAGCGGGCACATTCGATGTCTGGACGATCACCAAGCGCGAGTCGACGACGGTGGGATCGCGTACCTCAGCATTCGAGATCACGGAACACTTCGCGCCCCGTGTCGGGCTTGCAGTCAAGGCGGTTGAAGAGTCCTTCGCCGATGGACAAATTCGCAGCCGCGAGGTACGGGAACTCGAGTCACTACCTCGACGATGACGCCGCCCACGCTGTCCGCCGCAGAAGCCCGCGCCATCGCGCTTACTGCACAAGGGTTGGGCACAGCACCGCCGGCAAAGGCGGGCATGCCGCAGGTCCGGCGCGTCGCGAAGCAGCTCCACGCTCTGCAGATCGACTCGGTCAACGTCCTTACGCTGGCTCACTACCTTCCCGGCTTTTCGCGACTCGGGCCATATCAGCGGACTGCCTTGGACCGGCTGATCAACGACCGACACGAACTCATCGAGCACCGGCACGCGCACCAGGCGTCATTCGTCCCTGTCCAGTTGGAGCCGCTCCTCCGTTGGCGCGCTGATGACCCACGCCAGCAATGGCGCAAGGCATGGCGAGCCTCGGTCGACGCCGCCTACATCGACACCGTCCTCCGCCAGGTTGCCGAGCGTGGCCCGCTCGCGTTGAGTGACCTCGATGATCCGCGGCGGCGCGCCAAGCAAACGCCGAGCGAGCTCACGGTCAGGCGCCGCGACGGAAAGCCCTACGCGGAGTCGTCGCTTCGGTGGGCTCGGTCCGCCGACGGCAAGACCGTTCTTGATGGTCTCCTCAACGAGGGTGTACTTGCCCTCGCGGGAAGGCGTGGTGTCGCGCGTCTCTATGACCTCGCGGAGCGAGTGATCCCCGCCGAGGTGCGCGATCGCGCAACCCCGCCCCCTGAGACGGCGCGCCGAGAGCTCGTCCGGCTGACGTCGCGCGCTCTCGGCGTGGCGACCATCGCCGACTTGGCCAACTACTTCCAGCTGAAGTCACGCGAAGTCCGCCCAGCGGTAAAGGATTTGGTCGCCGCCGGCGCCATCCAAGAGGTGAAGGTAGAGGGCTGGAAAGCGCCCGCGTTCCTCGCAGTCAACAGCACCGTCCCAAGTCGGATCACCGCCCACTCACTCATAGGACCGTTCGACTCCCTCACATGGAGCAGAGACCGGGTCAGGCGGCTCTTCGAGTACGAGTTCAGCTTCGAGATCTACGTGCCCGAGCCGAAGCGCCGCTACGGCTACTACGTCCTTCCGCTACTGCTCGGCGACCGGCTGGTCGCGCGCGTCGACCTGAAGGCAGACCGACAACGGGCGGTGCTCGTCGTTGGAGGTGCCCACCTCGAGCCGGGAACAGACGCGGCGGAGGTCGCATCCGCGCTGCGTCACCAACTGGAGAGGATGGCCACCTGGCTCTCTCTCCAAGACATCGAGGTCGGCCAGCGCGGCGACCTGGCTCCGCTTCTCGTATAGCGCTGCGCAGGTTGGCTGCGGTTCCTGCGTTGCACGCGCGTCGGCAGTGTCCTCCTGGAGGGCGTCGCGCGTCGCGGCGGTGAGCCGGTCGTCGTCAAGCTGTCTTCTGACACCACGGAGCGGACCTGGATGACCCGCCTGGCCACGACCGTGCCAGAGCTGGTTCCGCGGCTCGTGGGCACGGGCGAGCAGGTCGCCGGCACCAACGTCGGCTGGATAGCACTTCAGAAGCTCGACGGCTTGGACGCTGGCGATCCGAGGGATGCTGAAGCCCTCATGCATGCCACGGCCCGCTTCCAACGAAGCGCGCGTCCGTCGCTGGTCCGCCGCCGGACGGTGCCATGTCGTTCATCGAAATGAGCGCCGGTCGGGCGGCCACCCGAGGGTGTCCGGCGCGAACCGATTCCCTTCTAGCCCGGTTGCGAGACGACCTCCGCTGGGTGTCCAGCGTCGCGCCCGCCGCCTGGACGCATGGCGACCTCACGTTCGACAACGGCCTCCGAGGACCAGGTGGGGTCGTCCTCATTGACCCGCTCCCAAGTGCTCGGCCCTGGGCCATGGATGCGGCCTGGTGCGACGTAGCGAGTGGCGTCGAGTCAACACCCCAGCTTGTGCCGATTCTCGCCTCCGCCCGCCACGAGATCGGCCTTCCGGCCGCCGCCGACGATGACTTGGAGAGACTCGCGACGCTGTCGCTGGCGTGGGCCTCGGTCCTGGCTTGGGCGATGTGGCCTCGCGACGAGCCGTGGTGGATCGAGTCAACGTCGGCGCACATCGACGCGCTCTCAAGTCTCTGACGCAGGTGAAGCAACTGCGCTCGGAGCCTGCCCTTTTGTGAGCCTCTACCCTTCGCAGGCTTCCCTGGGGAAGTTACGCGGAGATTTCGTTTGCTTTACCGGTGAGCGGTTCACTCACACGTCCGCGCGTCACATCGTGGGCGAAGAAGCTTGCCGCGTCCTCCGCCGACCGAAAGCGGATTCCCTGGTATCGTCGGTCTTAGTTAACCCCGATCTTTCATGAGTTGGCGCGAAGCGTTCGCGGGAGCAGCTGCGGTTCGGC
>CAZWDB010000078.1:0-20904 GCA_964632885.1 uncultured Acidimicrobiales bacterium
TCCACTACGCCGAGCAACTCGCGGGCCGCCGCCCCCTCGTGCGCTGGGCCAACGATGCGGCCGGCCAGCCGGCCGAGATGGAGGCGGGCGGCTGCTCGGCCGGCTTCGGCCGGCTCGCGGGTGCGCTCGCACCCCACCTACGCCGGCACCGGGTCGGCAAGAGCGAGTGGCTCGTCGGCAACGTGGCTACCGTCGTTGATGCCGCGGTCGCGGCGATGACGGCCGACCCGTCGATCACGCACTGCCGCGCCGCGTGTGCTCGCTGCGACGACATGATCGCGGGTGGTCCCACCCGCCGAGTGCCCTTGCCGCGCTGAGCACGCCGCCTCCGCCACCCCTCCAACCCCAGCGAACTTGAGGCAATAACGAACGGAATCCGTTCGTTATTGCCTCAAGTTCGGAGGGACGGCGTCGCGGGTCACGGTTTCATGGGCGACAAACGCGAACACGAGGGCCGCGACCGCCACGAGTAGGCCGTTCACCACGAGACCAGCTCCGATCGAGGTGGCATCGGCCACCGCGCCGAGGAGGGGCGGCCCGATCACGAACCCGATGTCGCCCGAAGTGCGGTACATGCCCATAGCGAGGCCGCGCAACGACGCCGGCGCGATGTCGGCGACGTAGGCCGCGGGCGCCGGCCCCGCTATGGAGTTGCCCGCCGCCATCACGACCGACGACATCACGAACCAGGCGGTGTCGTCGACGGACGCCATAAGGGCAAGCGACGCCGAAACCACCAGCCCGCTGGGCACGATCGCCCACTTCCGTCCGAGCTTGTCGGCGATGAAGGCGGCGGGCGCGAGACCCACCAACGTGATCGTGGCGAGCCCTGTGAAGAGCACGCCGAGGCTCCCCGGGGAGAAGTCGTGGGCGGAAGCCGCGAGCAGCGGCATGAGCGTCTGGCGCGACGCCGTGCGGGTGAAGAAGATCGACATGGTTACGAACGCGACTGCGAGGAAGTCGGCCGACAACAGCAGGCGCGCCCACGGCCGTCCGCGTGCCTGAGGCCGGTCAGCGTCAGCCGCGTCTGCGTCGTCAGCGCCGAGGTGGCGCGTCTCGGGCAAACCGAAAAACGCGTACACGCTCGCGAACATCGCGGCGGTGCCGACGACAAAGAAAGGCGCCCTGAAGCCAAACGCCTCGGCGATCAGCCCGCCGATCGCTGGTCCGACGGAGACTCCCAGTAGCAGTGCTCCCTGGTTGGTGCCGATAAAGCGAGCCCGGTTCGCGGGCGTCGAGATGTCGACGAGGTACACCTGCGCGCCGGTCATGTACATCGCAGAAGCCGCACCCGCGATGAAGCGCCAGACGAGCAGATCCGCGATGCCGCCGGCGAAACCGGACCCGACCATCCCGAGGGCCGTCACCATCGGACCGGACACGAGTAGAACCCGCCGCCCGTAGCGGTCCGAAAGGATGCCCAGCGGAATGTTGAGGATCATCCGCGCCAATGCGAAGGCGGACAACGTCAGCCCGACCTGAGCGGCGCCAACACCGAAGGAACGCGCGTAAAGCGGGAGCACCGGCGCGATGACACCTTGACCGGCCATCACCAACACGGTGGAGACGCAGATCAACAACAACTCCCGCGCCTCCCGGAGCGGGCGAAGCGCGTTGGCGACACGGCTCAGCATCGGCGCCCGCCGACGCTAGCTTTTGCGGGTCTCAGTTCCCCCGTGCGGTCTCGGTTCCCCGGTGCGGCTCAGCGCGCGAGCACGACATGCACGGAGGCAACCGCGTCCGGCGGGGGCGCGGTGCCGAGCACAACCGCTTCGACCGATCCGCTCACCGCCGCGGACCCGGCGCCGAGCATCGTCCCGTCGGCCGCCTGGAGCTCAACGTGCACGGTCCCACCGGCGCACCGGGCGTCGATCCCACTCACGTCAACCTCGTCAACAACGAATCCTTCGCTGGTGGCGCTGACCGAATAGCTGGCCGTCACTCCGTCCGGATCGCACCCCATCGCCACAGTCGCTCCCGCTGCCAACCCGGGCCCGTCGTGCAACAGTCCGGCGGCGTATGCGGGCACTCCGAGGGAAACGACAACACCTACAGTGACCGATACGAGAAGTCGTGTCAGACGGGAACGTCTCATTACTTCCGAAGCTCGCCCCATTGCCCGAATTGCTGGAGGGCCATAGCCCCATACCCCCCGAACGGGCTATCCGCGCATCCCGAGTGCATCCCTCGCACGGGTGAGACAACGTGACATCTCCGCCGACTGCGATCAATCCGGCCTTATCGCCCACGCGCGCGCGGGCGGAAGACACCTACGAGGCGCCCGTCGTTCGTGGTGAGAAGGGCCTCGACCTCCCCGGCCTCGTGTAAGTGGTGCGCGAGCTCGTCCGACGCAACCAGGGGCCGGAAGGTGCTAGGCCCGGGGTCCATCACATCGCCCGCACGCAGCTCACTGTCGCGTGAAAGGCGCGCCGCATCGAGCACTCCGGCGACGACGTCGTGGTCATTCACCACCACGCACCTGCTTGCGCCGAGCCCCTCCAATCGGTTCTGCAACGCCGGGAGCTCCTCCCCGATGGTGCACGTCGGGAAGGCCTCAGCGTGATCCCCGGCACGATCCGGCGGGGAATCGCCCTCTACCGGCAGACCGTTTGCGAGCCAGTCTTCCTTGCCCGCGACATAGTCGGCGACCTCGGTGAAACCGAGCTGCTCGAGCCGCCACGCGGCTCGGGGGCTGAGATCTCACTGATAGTCGTAGCAGTAGACGAGCACAGGCCGTTCGCGGTCGAGCTCACGTTGAGCACGCTCGTCGAGCTCCCACAAGGGGATACTGACCGCCCCGGGGAGGTGTACCTCCCTGAATTGCGACTTCTCGAGAACCTCGACGACCTGCGCACCAGCTCGGATCAGATCGTGGGCCTCACCACGTTCGACGAAGGCGGGCATACACGAGAGTTACCCGGTCCTCGGAACGGTGGAAACGGTTGGCGAGCCCACCATCGGGTAGCGCGACACCAAGACAAGAGACGCGATTGAAGGAGGAGTCTCCATGGCCCAGAAGGTACGGGACGCAATGACGCCCAATCCCCTCGAAGTGCAATTCGACGCGACCATCGCTGAGGCCGCCATAGCCATGAAGGGGGCCGATGTCGGCGCCATCCTGGTGCTTGACAAGGACACTCTCCGTGGCATCGTGACCGACCGGGACATCGCGATTCGGGCGGTGGCCGAGAGCAAGGATCCCGGTGCGAAGGTGTCTGACATCCTGAGCGCCGACCTCGTAACGCTCGCCCCCGACGATGACATGGAGAAGGCCGTCACGCTGGCACGCGAGAAGGCCATCCGCCGGTTCCCCGTAGTCGAAAGCGGCAAGCCGGTCGGCATCATCACCCTGGGCGACCTGGCCCTCGCGAAGGACCCGGACTCTGCCCTGGCGGCGATCTCAAACGCGCCGCCCAACGCCTGAGTAACTAACTTGAGGCAATAACGCACGCAATTCGTGCGTTATTGCCTCAAGTTGGGCGGGGGCGTAGGTTCGGCGGCCGTGAACCAGCCGAAGTTCGCCGATCTCAGGCCGCCTACCGACCCCCGCCAGACGTGGACTCTGCCGGCGTTCGGCGCCATGCCCCAGAGCGCCGATCTCGACGACCTCGTGTCCCGGGTGTTGGCGCCCAACGCATCGCACATGACCCTCGACGGCACGAATACCTATGTCGTCGGAATGCCCGGCTCAGGAGCCGCGATCGTGGTCGATCCGGGTCCCGATGACGAGGACCACCGAGCCCGCGTCGACGACACGCTGCGGCGCCGCGACTCCGAGTGCGCGTTGGTGCTGGTGACGCACCACCACGTCGACCACGCGGCCGCCGCCCAAGCATGGGCGGCGAGTTACGGCTGCAAGGTGGCCGCGCCCACCTCGCAGGTGGCGGGCGACGGCGGCCACGTCATCGTCGATGGCGACCGCCTCGAATACGGCGGTCTCGTACTCGAGGCGATCGCAACGCCCGGCCACTGCTACGACCACACCGCCTACCGCCTGCCCTCCGGCGTCGTCCTCACCGGCGACCACGTCCTGGGTCGTGGGACCTCCGTCGTGGCCCATCCCGACGGCGACCTGCTCGCCTACATCACCTCGCTGCAGAAGGTGCTCGCCCTCGGCCCCGACTCGCTCTACCCCGGTCATGGTCCCGAGCTCACCGAGGATGCCGAAGCGGTCCTGCAGTTCTACGTCGACCACCGTGCATTCCGGGAACAGCAAGTGCTCGCCGTGCTCGCCGACGGCCCCCACACACCACGCCAGCTCGTGGAGCGCATCTATGCCGATGTCGACCAGCGGCTTTGGCGCGCGGCTGAGTCCTCGACGCGTGCTTCGCTGGCCAAGCTCACTGCCGAGACGGCGGTCGTGGGCGATCGCAACGAAGATGACCTCTTCCGCCTCGCCTGAGAGGCAGACCACCATCTCCCCTATGTTGTGACTTTCGGCGGTGGGCAGGCTGGGCCCCCAACCCGGTTGACTGGAGACTGCCATGACCACCAGAGGCGGCCTAGTGCCCGACCATCCCGCGCCCAGCTACCCGAAGGATTGGGAAGCCGACGTCGTACTCTCCGACGGCAGCACGGTGCACATTCGGCCGATCCGTGGCGCCGATGCCGACGCGATCAATGACCTGCACAGCCGGCTCTCGCCGGACAGTGTCTACCTACGATTCTTCTCGCCGCTGCCCCGCCTCGCGCCGGCGATGCTGCAGCGGCTTGTCAACGTCGACTACGACGACCGGATGGCGTTGGTAGCTGAACACAGCGGCTACCTCATCGCCGTCGCTCGTTACGATCGCCTCGATCCTCCCACCGAGGCCGAAGCCGCCTTCGTGGTCGAGGACGTGTGGCAGGGCCGGGGCGTAGGCAGCCTGCTGCTCGAGCACCTGGCGGCACTGGCGAGAGAACATGGCATCACTCGGTTGGTTGCCCACACGCTTCCCCACAACAGCAAGATGCTCGGCGTCTTCCGCGACGCGGGCTTCGAGCGCCACTCGGTCTTCGCGGACGGCGCAGTGCGCGTAACCCTCGACATCGAAGCCACACCCGCGAGCGTCGACGTCTCCGATGAACGCGATCGACGAGCGGCCATCCGATCCGTGGCGAGAGTGCTCGAGCCCCGATCGATAGCCGTCATCGGCGCAAGCGGCCGGTCGGGCACCATCGGTCACGAGATCTTCCGCAACCTGCTGGCCGGCGGGTTCAACGGCCCCGTCTATCCAATCCACCCGACGGCGCCGCACATCTCGAGCGTTCGCGCCTATCCAACGGTGCTCGACGTTCCGGACGCCGTCGACCTGGCGGTCATCGTCGTTCCGAGCGCGGCGGTGGATGAAGTCGTCGATCAGTGCGGCGCCAAGCTCGTGCACGCCCTTGTCATCATCTCGGCGGGCTTCGCGGAGACCGGACCCGAGGGCCGCGCGCGGGAACGCGCCATCGTCGAACGGGCGAGAGGGTTTGGCATGCGGGTCGTAGGGCCGAACTGCATGGGAGTCATCAACGCGACCACCTACGTCCGGATGAACGCCACGTTTGCGCCGGTGACGCCACCACCCGGACGAGTCGCCTTCTCCTCCCAGTCGGGCGCCCTCGGCATCGCCATCCTGCGAGCCGCGGCCGACCTCGGTCTCGGAATCTCCTCCTTCGTCTCTGTCGGAAACAAGGCAGACGTGAGTGGCAACGACCTTCTCCGGTACTGGGAAGACGACGACACCACCGACGTGATCCTGCTGTACCTCGAGTCGTTCGGTAACCCGCGCAAATTCAGTCGTATCGCCCGGCGCGTGTCGCGCACCAAGCCGATCGTCGCGGTGAAGAGCGGCCGTAGCGCCTCGGGAAGTAGGGCGGCCTCGTCGCACACCGCCGCTCTCATGAGCTCGGAGACGGCCGTCGACGCCCTGTTCCGCCAGACCGGTGTCATACGAGTCGACACGCTCGAACAGCTCTTCGATGTGGCCCAGGTCTTGTCGCTTCAGCCTCTGCCACGTGGCCGTCGCGTCGCGATTGTCAGCAACGCCGGCGGCCCCGGCATCCTCGCCGCTGACGCGTGCGAGCGGAACGGACTCGCCGTCCCCGAGCTCGCACCGTCGACGCAGGAGAAGCTCCGCGCCTTCCTCCCTCCCGTCGCAGCGGTTGCCAACCCGATCGACCTGATCGCTTCGGCCAGTGCGGACGAGTACCGCCAGGCACTTGAGTTACTTGCCGCGGACGACGGCGTGGATGCCATCCTGGCCCTGTTCGTCCCTCCTCTCGTCACCCGCCCCGAGGACGTCGCGGCCGCCATCGGAAGTGTCGCGGGCGCACGCGCGACCGACAAGCCGATCGTCGCCAACTTCCTCGCCATGGGTGCCCGTCCCGAAGCGCTGTCGGGTGTCCCGACGTTCGCCTATCCCGAGACGGCGGTGCAGGCGCTGGCCCGCGTCGTCGCGTACGCCGAGTGGCGTGGCCGCCCGACCGGTGCGGTGCCGGACCTCCAGGGCATCGACCGGCGCGCCGCCGCTTCGGTGATCGAAAGTGTGCTGGCCTCGCGGGAGGAGGGTCGATGGCTGTCAACCGTCGAGGCAGCCGACCTGCTGGCGGCGTACGGCGTCCCGTTCCTCCGAACCATCGCGTGCCGATCGGCGACGGAGGCGACCGCGGCAGCCCGCGACCTCTCATACCCCGTCGCCATGAAGACGGCAGACCCCGAGGTCGTCCACAAGAGCGACCTCGGAGCGGTGCGGCTCGCCCTCCGCTCCGACGCCGACGTCGAGAGCGCCTTCGAGGCGATCACGAGCGCGGCGCCGGGCGCGGAGGGGGTGATCGTGCAGCCCATGGCCGCCCGCGGCGTGGAGACCATCGTCGGGCTGGTGCAGGACCCTGCGTTCGGGCCGATCCTGATGTTCGGCACGGGTGGGACGAGCGTCGAACTCCTCCACGACCAGAGCTTCCGCATCGTGCCCTTGACCGACCTTGATGCCCGCGAGCTCATCCGGTCCACACGCGGGTCGCCGCTCCTCTTCGGCTATCGAGGCGCCGAACCGGTCGATACCGACGCCCTGGAGGAACTCGTGTTGCGCGTCAGCCTCCTCGCCGAGGAGCGCGACGAGATCGCAGAACTCGACCTCAACCCCGTCGTCGTCTCGCCCACAGGCGTCCTCGCCCTCGACGCCAAGATCAGGGTCACACCCCGCCAACACCACCCGGAGCTTGCGGTCCGGCGTCTCCGCTGACACCGATCGTTCAGCCTAAGAGAACTGGCCTTAGGACCCTACGGCTGGTGCCGCCAGGCACTGAACAATGGCGGCATGGAGACCTCCGGCGCCCCCATCCACCTCGAGATCCTCGACTGGAACGAGTGCCTACGCCTCGTCGCGGGAGAGGAGATAGGCCGCCTCGGTGTGATCGACGGCTATCACCCGACGATCTTCCCGGTGAACTTCGCACTCGACGGTGAGCGAGTCGTGTTTCGCACCGACATCGGCACCAAGACCCGCTCGCTCGGCCAGGACGTCTGCTTCGAGGTCGACAACTTCGACCGCGAAACGAAGACGGGGTGGAGCGTCGTCATCAAGGGCCAGCTCGACGAGGCGATGGAGTTCGACCGCCCCGAGCTCGTCGACAGGATCCGGTCACTGGCGATCGCGCCGTGGGCGGGTGGGGCCAAGGAGCACTGGATGTGGATACGTCCCGTCTCCGTGACCGGGCGTCGCATCTCAACGCATGGCACTGTGCCCTAGGGCTCTTCGCAGGCGTGGCACTCCAATTCGAGGGTCGCGTGCTCGATCCCGAAACGCTCCGCGAGCACGGCTCGTACCGCCTCGCCTCGACGCTGAGCTTCGTGCATGGACACGTCGTCACCTACGACCAGATGGGCGGAAAGGGCGGGCGTGTCGGATGCCAGGCTCCAGAGGTGTAGGTGGTGCACGTCCGACACCCCCGCTTCGGTCGCGATCGCGGACGCCACCTCGTCGAAGTCGAGGCCCTTCGGGGTGCCTTCGAGCAGCACGTGGACGGTGTCGCGCAGCAAACGCCATGCCGACACCAGCACCATGCCGGCAATAACAAGTGACGCCGCGGGGTCGGCCCAGCGGGCATCCCACACGACGAGGGCGACCCCGGCGATCACCGCAGCCGCCGAGCCGGCGGCGTCGGCTGCCATGTGCAGGAACGCGGCACGCATGTTCAAACTGTGATGCTGCGCCCGGTGGATCAGCGCCGCGCTCGCGAGGTTCACCGCCATACCGGCAGCCGCAACCGAGATCAGGCCAGCCCCAACGACCTCCTGGGGCGTCCCAAGCCGGCGGAGCGCCTCGAATGCGATCCAGCCTGAGGTAGCTACGAGGACTATCCCGTTCGCCTGGGCCCCGAGTACCTCGCTTCGTTGCAGGCCGTAGGAGTGGCGAGCCGACCGTGGCCGTCCTAGGAGTGACTGCGCAACCAGCGCGATCGTGATACCGGCCACGTCGGAAAGAGCGTGGGCGGCGTCCGCGAGTAGGGCAAGCGACGCGAACGCAACCCCGCCCACGAACTCAGCGACGACGACCACCGCATTCGCGATGAGGACGGTTACCAGTACCCGGCGCTGGCGTGAGCGCACCTCGCTCCGGTCAGTGGTTTGCATCAACCAACGACAGTACCGAGGTCATGTTCCTTGGCGGGAAAGGGACTTTTGACCCTGGGCTGGCCGCTCGCGGCTGGGGAGCATGAACAATGACCCTTCTGGGAGGAAGCCGATGACAACGTTCGCCGCCGTTGAAGCGTCCCGCGCCGAGCACGCCGCGCTCCATCGAGTGATCCACGACATGCAGGACCTCGCGTACCATCTGGCGGGGCACCCTGGGCCGGCGGCGTTCCGAGCCCTCGACCTGGTACTCGATGTCCTTGAATGTCATGTCACCAGCCACATGGCGGACGAAGAACGCACGCTCTATCCCCTGATCGCCGAACAGCTCGGCGGACCGGCCGCAACCGCGACCATGGTCGAGGACCACCGGGAGATCGGCCGCTGGGTAGATCGACTCCACGACGATCGGCGGAACCTCGAGGCTGCGGCGCCTCCCCAGATGGAGCGGATCCGGCAAGGCCTCTACTCGCTTGCCGCGCTGCTTGATCTCCACGTGCGCAAGGAGGAGCTCATCTACCTTCCGGCGCTTCGACGGGCGGCGTCGTCTTCATCGACGGTCGCCGCCGCCGCTTCGACCTGACCACGTGGCACGCGCCACTCGAGGCGGGTTCCGCCTTCGGTCCGGCGTTCGATCACGACTTGCCCGCCAAGACCCGCGGCCCGCTCCGCGATGTTTCGCAGCCCGCTGTGACGCGTCCGGTCGTCCGCGATGCCGACGCCGTTGTCTACGACGGTCAACGTGACGTGGCGCGTGCCTTCGTCGGTGACGACCTCGACGTCAGCGCGGCTGGCACTTGCATGCCGGGCGACGTTGGCCAGAGCCTCGCGCAGCGTCGAGAGCAGGTGCCCCGCCACCTCGTCGTCGACAACCGCGTCTACCGGTCCGGTAAACCGGACATGGGGATCGAACCCGAGGGCAGGTGACACATCGGCAACCACTCCGAGAATGCGGTCACGCAAGCCATGAGTCACCCGCGCCTGAAGAGAGAAGATCGTGGAGCGGATGTCGCGGATCGTCCGGTCAAGGTCATCAACCGCAACCTGGATCCGATCCCCCAACGACTGGTCGTTCACGCTACGCGCGGCGGCCTGGAGACTCATACCGGTCGCGAAGAGCTGCTGGATCACGGTGTCGTGGAGGTCGCGGGCGATGCGTTCCTGGTCCTCGACGAGAGCGAGGCGATGCAGCTCGCGTTGCGTCCTCGCCGATTCGAGCGCGAGGCTCGCCTGGGCCGCGAAGGTTTCCACAAGGCGGAGGTCGGTCTCGGTGAAGCGGCGGTTGCCCTTGCGATTTCCGACGAGGAGCGTACCGGCCGGCTGTGCGTCACGGAGGAGCGGCACCACCACACATGGGCCGAGGTCGGCGGCCCGAATGACGGGTTGGTGCGCGATCTTCTCTGCCGACGCGTCGTCGAGCACGAGGCTTCTGCCTGTGCGCATCACCTCTCCCGACAGGGAGGCGTCGCGCGGGAAGGCGATGCCCGCTAGCACTTCAGCTCCCACTCCGGCGACGACTTCTATCACCAGACGGGTCGAGGAGGCGTCAGGAAGCACGATCGTCGCGACGTCGGCGCCTGCAAGGCGCCGAGCGCGGTCGGCGACAGCCTGCAAGACACGATCTCCCGGTTGACCTCCTAGAAGCTCGGCGCTGACGTCTCGAACCGCTTCCAGCAGGAACTCGCGGCGCTGAGCCTCCTCGTAGAGCCGCGCGTTGTGGATCGCCGCACCCGCCGCGGCCGCGAGCGCAACTGTCATGTCCTCGTCTTCCTGCGTGAACTCGCCGCCGCCCCGCTTCTCGGTCAGGTAGAGGTTGCCGAATACAGTGCCGCGCACTCTGATCGGCACGCCCAGGAATGTGTTCATGGGTGGGTGGTTCGGCGGGAAGCCGTACGAGTCTGGGTGCTCGGATATAGACGTGAGTCGGAGGGGTTCAGGATGTTGGACGATCAGCCCGAGGATGCCCCGGCCTTCCGGAAGGTGACCGATGGCGTCGACGGTGTCGGAATCGATGCCCGAGTGGACGAACTCGACGAGAACATCGGCCTCTCCAATCACCCCTAAAGCTCCATATCGCGCGTCGACGAGGACGCGGGCAGTTTCCACGATCCGTTGCAGCACGGCAGGAAGACTCAGATCGGACGCCAAGGCGGCGACTGCGTCGAGAAGGCGCCTCAGCTCGGGCACGAATGCACGATAGATGCACGAGAGGTGCACGAGGATGGCGGCAACGCTCGGCGGTAGGGACTTTCGGCCCTATCACCCCGGCAGCGACTCGCGGATGCTACGGGCGATGACAGCTTCGGCCCCTTCCGTCGACTCCAGCACAGCAACGCGATCCGAGATCCGGTTGCCCGCCGGTGGTGGACTTGTCAACCGACTCACGCTGCGCGCTCTCGCGCTCGCGCTAGAAGGAGGTGCCTCACCAGACGACGCGGCTGAGGCCCTCCTCCGGATCGCGGCCGGCAACCGCTCCGCCGTCCAGCTGGCACTGCGACGGGTACACCCCGACGTTGGAGAGCCGGTGGGGACTACCAGCGCGATGGCAGCCACCTTCCTACGTGCCGCGTTGGCGCGCGGCGCGTGGGCATGGTGACCGCCGGACGCCGGTAACACCGCCGCTGGTGTCGAATTGCTCCCTGCCGTGCCGACGTTCGACCCTGGCCCGCGGGACGGTCGTCGCCGATGCTGTGGTGGTGGAACAGTCTGAGGCGGTGCACGAAGGTACGGAGATCGACCGGAACGGCATGGAAGTGCTCCAGGCCGACGAGTGCCTCCGCCTGCTCGCGAGCCACCACGTCGGACGGGTTGCTCTCTCCATTGGCGCGCTGCCGGTGATCCTTCCGGTTAACTACGTGACACGAGGTAGGGCGGTGTTCTTCCGTACCAGCGCGGTCAGCAAGCTTGACGCCGCCGTCGGCCGCCACGTGGTCGCGTTTGAAGTCGACAGCATCGATCCCGTTTACCACGAAGGATGGAGCGTGCTTGTGACCGGAAGGGCCGAACACATCACTGATCCCGCCGTGGTCGCGATGCTCGAGGCCCTACCCCTGCTGCCATGGGCGCCCTGGGTGGGGCCCAATTGGGTGATGATCACCGCCGAGCTGCTCTCTGGGCGTCGCCTCCGACACGTCGCCTGAGCGCGACGATCGCCGTCTTAGGGGGCGTTGCGGATCTCAGGAGGGCACGTCAAGGGTCGAAGATCGTCGCCCTGATCTGGTGAACCGTCTCATCGAGGTCTGCGACCGCGCGTTCCAAGCGCGTCCGCGCGTTTGGTTCCGAGACGAGGCTGCCGGCCGACTCGAGCATGAGCCCGATTGCAAAGAGCCGCTGGATCACGGTGTCGTGCAGTTCACGTGCAATTCGTTCACGTTCCTCGGTGACGGCAGCCTTCTGGAGACGCTCGTGCAGTCTGGCATTCTCGATCGCGATCGCGGCGGCGGCCGAGAGGGAGACGATTACTTCCTCGTCCTCCGTGGTGAACTCGGCGGCTGTGGTCTTCTCTGCCAGGTAGAGGTTGCCGAAGACTTCGCCGTGAACGCGGATGGGCACACCGAGGAACGACCGCATCGGCGGATGGTTTGGCGGGAACCCGTAGCTGTCGGGATGGGATCCGACATCAGCCAGTCTCAGCGGTTGCGGGTCGAGGATCAACACGCCCAGCACGCCATGACCTCGCGGCTTTGGCCCGATCGCCGCCATTTCGTCCTCGCTGAGCCCGACCGTTATGAACTCCTCCAGCCCCTGGCCGGCAGGATCGAGCACGCCGAGCGCGGCGTACCGCGCGTCTACCAGAGCGGAAGCGGCCTCGACGATGCGCTGCAGAACCGAGACGAGGCCGAGGTCGGATCCGATAAGAAGCAAGGCTTCGACGAGTCGGGCGAGGCGCTCCCCGGCAATCGGTGACTTGGGCACGCTCAACCGAGTCGTTCAGTCGTGCCCGTGGCGCCGGCGCTCCTCGAGCCGGGCCGCGTACGCGGCCGCCTCGGCTCGCCGCGACATCCCCAACTTGGCTAGAAGGTTCGACACGTAGTTCTTCACGGTCTTCTCAGCCAGGTGGATCTCCTCGGCAATCTGGCGGTTCGTGTAGCCCTCGGCGATGAGGTCCAGAATCCTCCGCTCCTGACCCGAGAGCTGCGCCAACCCTTCGTCCTCCTGCTCGCCCACCCGAAGGCGCTCGAGCACGCGGGCAGTCACGGCCGGGTCGAGCAACGACTCGCCGCTCGCGACCCGCCGTATGGCGTCGAGGAGATCGCCGCCGCGAATCTGCTTCAGCACATATGCGGACGCCCCCGCCATGATCGAAGCGAGAACCGCTTCGTCGTCGGCGAACGACGTGAGCATGATGCAGCGGATCTCGGGGTGGGAGGAGCGAATGTCGCGACACACTTCGACCCCGTCACCGTCGGGCAGCCGGACATCGAGGACTGCCACATCGGGCCGGGTCGGCGGAATTCGCCTCACGGCCTCCTCGGCGGTGCCCGCCTCCCCACACACCTCAAGGTCTTCTTCGAGGTCGATCATGCTCCGCAAGCCTTGGCGGACGACCTCATGGTCGTCGAGCAGGAACACGCGTGTCGTCATGATGCCAGTCTGCCCTGTTCGTGCCCGCTGTGGATCAGGCCAAACGGCCCTTGATGAAATCTGGGTAGAGCAACAAGGATCACCGCGACGAGGAGCCGCGCAGACGAGGAGGACCGCCATGCCCTTCCGCGATCGCCGGGATGCCGGCCAGCAGCTCGCCGCCAGGCTCGGTCACCTCGCAGAATCGGGTGGCGCCGAGCGTGCAGCGGTTGTCGTCGGTCTGCCCCGGGGCGGTGTGCCAGTTGCAGCCCAGGTCTCGGCTGCCCTTCGCCTTCCCCTTGACGTGATCGTGGTGCGCAAGCTGGGCGTGCCTTCCCAGCCCGAGCTCGCCATGGGTGCCATCGGGGAAGGAGGGGCGCGCGTCATGAACGAGGCAGTGGTACGCGCTGCCCGGGTCACCGACGACGAGATCTCGGCGGTGGAGCAACGCGAACGGACCGAGCTGGAGCGCCGCGTGCGGCGGTTCCGGGGCGATCGAGCAAGGATCCCCTTCGAGGGCCGGACGGTGATCGTGGTTGACGACGGCATCGCCACCGGCTCGACAGCACGCGCCGCGCTCGAGGTGGCGCGCCAGCAAGGAGCGGCGCGAGTGGTACTGGCCGTGCCTGTGGCTCCACCCGAGACCGTGGCTGCTCTCGAGTCGGTCGCGGACGAGGTGGTCGCGGTCGAGACGCCCGCGCACCTCTACGCCATCGGTGCCTGGTACGACGACTTCGCCCAGACATCCGATGACGAAGTCGTCACGCTGCTCGCCACGGCCCACCGGGACGAAGACATGGAGCACGGTGACGAGCGGAGCGCTTCAGATGCGGAGGTCATCGTCGCCGCAGGATCGGCTCGACTCGGCGGGCATCTCACGGTCCCGCGCTCTGCGACCGGTCTCGTGATCTTCGCCCATGGAAGCGGCAGTGGGCGCTTCAGTGAGCGCAACCGGTACGTCGCACGCGAGCTGAACGCGGCCGGGCTCGCGACGCTGCTCTTCGACCTCCTCACAGAAGAAGAGGGCCGCGACCGGGCCAACGTGTTCGACATTCCGCTTCTGGCGGGACGGCTGACCGCCGCGCTGGAGTGGACCGCCGATCAACCCTCATGTCGAGGACTCCCCATCGGCTACTTCGGCGCAAGCACCGGCGCCGGCGCGGCGTTGCTGTCGGCGGCCTCGACCCCAGGCGTTTCTGCCGTGGTGTCGCGAGGTGGACGTCCCGACCTCGCGGGCGACAGCCTTCCCCTGGTCACCGCGCCCACGCTGCTCATCGTCGGCGGCAACGACGATGTCGTGATCGACCTCAACAACGAAGCGGCCGCCCAGTTGCAGTGCCACCACGCCACCGAGATCGTTCCGGGCGCGAGCCACCTGTTTGAGGAGCCTGGCACGCTCGAAGCTGTCGCTGACCTCGCGCGCGATTGGTTCCTACACCACCTCGCGGGCGTCACCGCTCCGAACTTGAGGCAATAACGAACGGATTCCGTTCGTTATTGCCTCAAGTTGGGGCGGCGCGGGCTGCGTTGAGCGAGTTGATGACGACCGCGACGGTCGGGACGGCGATGATGGCGCCTACCGGGCCCAGGAGCGCGGCGCCAGAGGTGATCGACAACAGGATCACGAGCGGGTGGAGCGACAGGGCCCGCCCGAATACCAACGGCGCGAGCAGGTCGTTGTCGAACTGCTGCACCGTCGTCGCGACGATGGCGATGATGACGGCTGCGGCGGGTCCCGCGGTCACGAGCGTAACGAGCGTGGCGACTACTCCCGCCACGATCGCGCCGACAAACGGCACGAACGCGGCCAGCAGGGTGAGCACCATTACGGGAATCACGATGCGCGCTCCTGCCAGCGCCATGGCGATGCCGATGATCGTCGCCTCCACAAGACCAAGGGTTGCCGAGCCGCGTAGATAGCCACCGATGGTCGTCCACGCCGCCTGCGCGGCCCGCCGGACAAGGTCGTGCCGATGTGGAGGTATCTGGTCGACGGCCCATCGCTGGAAGCGCTCGCCGTCCTTGAGGAAGAAGAACGTGACGATGATCGACAGGATGATTCCCAACACGACTTCGAGGGCTACCACGGCGCGCCGGACCAACACGCCGCTCGACGACTTGGCCCATCCCGTGAGGGCATCTGCGGCGTCGGATCTCAGTTCGGTGACCTGGCGCTCCGTCAGCCCGAACAGCTCCTCGTTGACGACCCAGCGTTCGAGGTCGTCGACACCCTCGTCGATCGTGGGACCCAAGTCGCCGAACTCCGAGACGACCGCGGGGATGACTGCGAAACCAGCAAGAGTGAGGACGCCGAGTAGAGCGATGAGTGTGGCCCATGCGGCCAGTGCCGGTGCCACTCCCCGACGACGCAAACCTCGGGCGAGCGGCGCGAGCGGCACCGTCAGGAACGCTGCCAGCACGAGCGGGAAGATCACGACCCACAGCCGATCGATCAACCATCCGATCGGGATGAGAGCACCGAGAATTACGAGGAGGCGCCAGCTGTATGCGGCCAAACGGTCGATCGTCGGGTGCACGCGCGTACGCCGGTCCGTTGTCGTTTCGGGGGGATCCTCGTTAGCCACGATGCCGACCGCCCCGCGACGCCGAACCCGGCACCCTCAAGCGCCAGACACCCACGAGCCCCTGCACCCAGCCAAGGGTAACTGGCGCCGTGGGTAGAGTCGGGATGGCAGTCCGGGTATGGCAGTCGGTAGGGAGGTGAGTAACCGATGGTGAAGGCCGACATGGTCAGCTACGACGCACGGGTCGCGTTGCTCGTCATCGACATGCAGAACGACTTCGCCGACCCCGCGGGCGGGCTCTACGTCGCCGGCGGGGAACAGATCTTGCCGGCGGTGAACCAGGAGATCGAACAGGCCGTCGACGGAGGCGCGTCGGTCGTGTACACCCAGGACTGGCACCCGCCCGACACCCCCCACTTCCAGAAGGACGGCGGACAGTGGCCCGTCCACTGTGTGAAGGGCACGTGGGGCTCCGAACTACACCGAGACCTGAAACGCGTTGGCAGCGACAACGTGATCCAGAAGGGCTCTAACGGCGAGGACGGGTACTCGGGATTCACCGTCCGCGACCCTGTAACCGGGAGCGAGTCGACGACTGGACTGTCTGAGTACCTCCGCGGCCGCGACGTGAGCCGCGTGGTCATCGTCGGGCTTGCCGGCGACGTCTGCGTCAAGGAGACCGCCCTCGATGCCGCCCGTCTCGGCTTCACGCCGACCGTGCTACGGGACGCGACGCGCGCAGTGAATCTCGGCGACGGCGACGAGGAGCTCGCGTTCAAAGAGATGCAGCAGGCGGGTGTCGTCATCGCCTAGCACTCCCCGGCTCTCCAGCGGGGCGGGACCTCCCGTTTGCGGCTGTGCCCAGGCGGGAATACTCATGCTTTGCTCGAGGCGAGGGGAGCTCTGCCCATGCTGCAAGTAACCAATACGGCCGCGACGATCCTGTCCGACGTCAAGAACGAGCAAGGGGTGCCTGAGCACTTTGGTGTTCGGGTGTTCGCCGGACAGACGAACGATGGCCAGCAGGCGATCGGCCTCGGATTCGCGGAGACGCCGGCTGAAGGCGACGCGGTGACCGAGAGCGAAGGCGTCACCCTGTTCGTCGCCGAGGAGGTGGCGGCGCCGTTGGAGGAGGCCGTCATCGACGTCGAGCCCCAGCCTGACGGCGACGCGCTCGTCTTCCGCAAGGCCTGAGCCGCCGGCTAACGGCGCCGGCGCCGGTATCCCCAGGTTGCCCCCCGCTCGGGTAGGCGGCAACGATCGTGCCATGGACACGACCACAATCCCCTTCGCGGCCCGCGAGACGAGCATTGCCGGACTGTGGCTGCTCACGATGAAGCAGGTCACCGACGCGCGTGGCACTATCCGTGAGTTCTATCGTGAGTCGACGTTTCGCGACGCGGGACTTCCCTCGCTCGGCCCCTGGGTCCAAGTGAACCTCACCGAGACCCGGCGCGGCGCGCTGCGCGGTCTGCACGGCGAGGACCTGACCAAACTGGTCGCCGTCGCGGAAGGCGAGGCCTTCGGCGCGTGGGTCGATGCTCGGCCCGACTCAGCCTCGTTCGGGGAAGTCGTCACCGCCCAGCTCAGTAAGGGAACCCAGGTCGTCGTGCCACCCGGCGTCGGCAACGGATTCCAGGCCGTCAGCGACGCGGGCGTCCAGTACCTCTACTGCTTCGACTGCGAGTGGCAGCCGGGCATGGCCGGTATCGCGGTGAACCCGCTCGACCCCGACCTCGGCATCCCCTGGCCGCTGCCGATCGACGTCGACGACCCCGCCCAGGTCTCGTCAAAAGACGCCTCCCTGCCGAACTTGAGGCAATAACGAACGGATTCCGTTCGTTATTGCCTCAAGTTCGGCCGTCGGGAGGGGTTCAGCGGGGTTCAGGGGGCCATCGCGGGTGGACTCTCCTCGAGCACCTTCCGCAACCAGGCCTGATCCTGCATGAGGGCGGAGTCCGCCATGTACATCTTCCCGTACCGCTCGAAGTAGAGCAGCTGCTTGAAGAGCATGAAGTTGGCCTGGGCCAGGCCGGTATCGGCGAAGCCGGTGCCGATCACTCGCTGGCGCAGCGCTCGAATACGGCTTCGGCGCGCCCGCTTCTCCGCTCGCGTTGCCGGCCGTTCCACCTCACCAAGGCGGCCCGGACCGCTGAAGGCGCCGGCGAGGCTCACCTCGCCGAAGGGTCGGGTGAGGATGCCGGCGATCTCCTCCTTGTCCTCCTCCGAGATGGTGAGGACGTCGCCGCCGTCGTCACCGGCCCCCGCCGCGCCGCCGAACGGGCCGTGCTGCTGCATGAAGGCGACAATCTCGGGCCACGCCGTGGCGTCGCCGAGCACCGCTTCGACGAAGCGCCGGAAGAGGTGGCGCGTCGGCTCGTCGAGGCGGCCGACGATCCCCCAGTCGACCATCCCCATACGCCCGTCGCGGAGCAGCATCAGATTGCCGGCGTGGATGTCGCCGTGGAACATCCCGTCGCGCAGTCCGGTGAGGAACCAACTGCGAAGAAGGTCGGTGAGGAGAGGGCCCGCATCGTAACCGAGAGCTTCGATCGCGGTGACGTCGTCGATGGGCACACCGTCGAGGAAGTCCATCACGAGAACGTCTCGACCGATGAGCCCGTCGTGGGGCGATGGCACGACGATGTTGTCGAACCCTGCCTCGGCGAAGAGTTGACCGAAGTGTCGCATCGTGCGGGCTTCGTTGGCGAGGTCGAGCTCCTCGGCGATCTGGGTTCGGAACCCCCCGAGGAAGCGATAGAGCGGGCCACCGATGGGGAGGCCACGCAACGCCAGTCGCCGGAACAGCGGCTGCATGATGTCGAGGTCAAGGGCGACTCGATCCGCGATGCCGGGACGCAACACCTTGACAGCGACATCGCGGCCGTCGATGAGGGTTGCCCGGTGGACCACTGCGATCGAGGCGGCCGCCAGCGGTTCGGGATCGAAGGACGCAAAGGACTCCTCCAGCGGACGTCCGGTCGTGGTCTCTACCGCGGCGCGGACGTACGGGAACGGCACCGACGGGCCGGTGTCGAGACAAGCTCGGAATTCGTCACTCACCGCCTGACCGAAGGCGCCTGGGGAGGAGCCGATGAGCTGGCCGAACTTCACGTAGGTCGAGCCGAGGGACTCGAATGCGAGACGCAACCGGCGGCCGACCTCGTCGGGAGGCGGCATCTTCCCCGCCGCGCGGCGTGCCGCGACCGGACCGAGGTGACGGGCGAAGACCGACAGCGTGGAAGCCCGTCGGGCCACGCGGCGCGCGCGGGTGGCATGGGGCAGTGCGATCGGGACCGGCGGCACGTACGCGATCACGGGACGATAACACCTGTTACTGCGCCTGTCCCCGGTCGGACTTGAGGCAATAACGTACGGATTCCGTTCGTTATTGCCTCAAGTTCGGCGGGGCGCGGGCAGAATGCGTGTGTGGACAAGCAACCCGTACAAGACTGGGCGACTGACTTCGACCACACCGACCCGGAGTACGCCGCTCGAGCTCCCGAGATCTGGGACGACCTGCGCGGGAAGTGCCCGGTCGCCCACTCCGAGCGGTTCGGCGGTACCTGGCTGCCGACGCGCCACGAGGACGTGAGCCGCATCGCGCATGACACCGAGCACTTCAGCTCGGAGGGCGTCGTCGTCAATGAGTTCAAGCCTGAGGACCTCGCGCCTATCGGGTACGCGCCTCCCATCACGTCGGACCCTCCCTTCCACGGGCTGGCGCGCCGCCTCCTGCTCGCCGCCTTCTCACCAAAGGAAGTGGCGCGATGGGAGCACACCGCCCGGGCGTCGTGCCGCGAGCTCCTCGACGAACTACTTGCCGGCGCCGGGCCCGACGGGATCGTCGACGCCGCCCAGCAGTACACCCAGCACATCCCCGTCCGCGTGATCGCGGAGATGCTCGGTGTGCCCAAAGAAGACGGCGACAAGTTCCGGCACTTCATCCATCAAGTGCTTGAGACCCCAGGCGAGGTAGAGGAAGGTGAAGAGTACGAAGACAGCCTCGACTTCTACCTGCAACGCGCCATCGACGATCACCGCGAGAACCCGCGGGACGACCTCATCGGTTACCTCCTGAACACCGAACTCGACGGCGAGCCGCTCACCAACGACCACATCCACGGGACGATCGCGCTGCTGCTCATCGCCGGCATCGACACGACCTGGTCGGCGATCGGCGCCAGCCTCTGGCACCTCTCCCAACACCCGGAGGACAGGAAGCGGCTCGAGCAGGACCCGGCGGTGCTCCCGCTCGCAGTCGAGGAGTTCCTCCGCTTCTATGCGCCGGTCACCATGGCACGGATCGTGGCCGACGACGTCGAGCTCGACGGCAAGCAGCTCCACAAGCGCGACTGGGTGCTCCTGCCGTTCCCCGCGGCCAACCGCGATCCGGAGGCCTTCGAACAGGCTGACGAATTCGTGATCGACCGGAAGCGCAACCGCCATCTCGCCTTCGGACTCGGGATTCACCGCTGCCTCGGGTCGAACCTCGCCCGAATGGAGCTGTCGGTCGGAGTCGACGAGTGGATGAAGCGCGTCCCCGACTTCGAGCTGGCCGACCCGGACGCGGTTCGGTGGTCGGCCGGACAGGTGCGTGGACCGCGGCAGCTGCCGGTTCGGGTGCTGCGGACGAACCCGCCGGAGGTCGGCTAGATGCGCATCCGCCTCGACAACGAGAAGTGTCAGGGGCATGGTCGGTGCTACGCCTTGGCGCCGGAGCTGTTCGAGTCCGACGAGGAGGGCTACTCCGTCCTCAAGGTCGACGGCGAAGTCCCGTCCGACCTCGAGGAGAAGGCGCAGCTCGCTGCCGACAACTGTCCTGAATTCGCGATCGAAGTCGTCGACTAGCAGGTCGACGACGCCGGGTCGCCCGCCATACGGGCGTTGATCCACATCAGAACCGCCTCCGAGGATGCCGCGACCACGGATGAGTGGCCGTGACCCTCGTACCGGTCGTACTGCACTGTCGCATCGGCGTCGCAAAGTCGCTGGACAAAGCCGTCGGTGCTCGGCGCCGGCACGATCGTGTCGGCGTCCCCTTGCACGACTAGCACCGGTGCCGCCGGCGCCGTCCGGCCGGGCGTGTTCTCGTCCATTCGCCTGACCACCGCGTCGATCTCCAACGGGTCGCCCCTCAACGCGGACTCTCCGATCCCCGCGAAGGTGGCGAGCACGCCGCCTGCGCACTCCTCCTCGATGATGCTGAGAGCAGCCAGC
>CAZWDB010000079.1:0-20239 GCA_964632885.1 uncultured Acidimicrobiales bacterium
GCCTTGGTTCCGAACCGCTCGGCCAGAAGCACTCGTCGCCTCCCTCGTTGTTTGTCTCTCGACGTCAGTTCCCCGGGCCACTGCCCGGACAGCCCCCTTATCCGATCATGCACGGGGACCGACGTCAACCGGTTTTTGTAATTTCATGGGCGTTGCCCTCGGTGACATCAGTCACTGGCTCCGCGAGGGGCCGAAGAGGCCGCGCCGGGCCGAGAGCGCCGCCTCGAGCAGTTGGGGTGTGGCCGCCGCCACCGGGGTACGGCGGGCGCGGTGGTCGAGGGTCACCAACGGCTCGCCGAAGGCGTCTTCGACGACACCGCCGGCCTCCCGGCAGATGAGCAGCGCCGCGAGGTAGTCCCAGGGGGCGTGGCCGTTGTCAGAGCAGTCGACATAGGCGTCGAGAAGGCCACAGCCGACTGCGCTGATGTCCAGCGCGGCCGCTCCGAGGGCCCGGAACTGGGCCCACCCGAGGCTGGCCGCGGGCCAGCCGGAGATCCCCACGATCGCGTCCCCGAGCGCCTGAACCTTCGACGGTGCGATGTCACGACCGTCGCACCGCGCCCCGCCGCCTCGACTCGCCTCGAACACGACACCGCTGGCCTGATTCACGACGATGCCTACTCGCGGTCCTGAGTCGTCGACGAAGCAGATGCTCGTCGCGAACCAGGGGATGCCCTGCGAAGCGTTGGTGGAGCCGTCGACGGGGTCGAGGACGGCCACAACGGACCGGTCGACGTGGTGCTCGCCTGACTCCTCGGAAACAACGCCGAAGCCGCCGCGGGTGAGCACGTCGACCGCGACCTCGTCGGCAACCAGGTCACTCCGGTACTGCCCCGCTCGGGTCCCGGCCGGCCCCCAGTCACCGAGGCCGCGGAGCGCGTCCCGCACCGCGCGGGCCGCCTCCCGTCCAACCGCCGCCATTTCGGCCGTCATCTCTGCGTCATCCACGGCCCGACGACGCTACCGCGGGTATCCCTCGACGTCGCGGGCGCTCGATACGCTGGCCTCTGTGGCAGTGATCGACCTGGCGGGCTATGTCGCCGAGCTCAAGGACCACGCCGTCGACCACGGCTTCCATGTGCACGACGAGCGCCACTTCATCGAGACGTACTCGCTGCGTCAGGTCTGGGAAGTCGACCTCCACCCCGAGGAAGGGTGCGGCGGGCCACTCGACCTACACCTGGCCCTCGAGGTCGAGCCCAGGATCCTCCTCGCGTTCGAGGACATCGTCATCGGCCTCGCCGAGGACGAGGAACCGCCAGACGAATTTCACGTCCCGCTCACCTTCACCTGGGCCCTCCCTCCCCTCCCCCACGGGCCCGATCTCCTCCAGCTGACGCTCGATCTGGCCGCGGTGGGGGGGCTCGAGCTGCCCCTGGAGGTGTCCGGTATCGACGCGTTCCCATCCGCGACCGACGCCCCCGAGCGCCGACTCACCATCATCGCCCGTCAGCAGGTGTCGCTGGCGCGGGTGCTCGCCGGCGAGGAGTTGCTCTGCGACCTCCTAGACAGGTGTCTGGCGGTGAGCCAGTTCCTGCTCGACCACGCTCCTCAGTGGATCGACTGAAGCTCCTACTCCTCAGGAAGCGGCCGCTCCTGGCGAACAGTAGTTAGAGAGCGGAGGTGGGACGCTGTGACACGCCAGGCGGAATGGGAACTTTGCTGGCTTTCGGTCGAGCAGGCCGCCCGCCTCGCGGCATCGAGCTCTGCCACGGTCCGCGGGTGGGTACGTCGAGGCGCAGTGCGCGCCCGGAACGATGAGGCCGGCACGACATGGGTCCACCTCGAGGACGTCGTGGCGCGTGCCCTCGAGCGACACGCGCGAGTCGACCCAGCGGCGCGGGAAGGTCAGGTCAGCGCGGCCCTCGACGAGCTGGAGACCACCCTGCGCGAGCTGACTAAGGCCGCGTCGGAGCTGGACGAACTCCGCTCCGAGGTCGAAACTCTGCGCCGCCGCTCGGAGGGACTCGAGGAGAAGTACGCCCGCCGCGCGCAGTGGGCTCGAGGCCAGCACGAACGCGAACTGCGTGAGGCCTACAACCTCTGGGAGCAGGAACGCTCACAGTGGGAGGAGGAGCGCGCCAGACTCGGGGCCCCCGCCCTGAGCGCTCCCCCCGACGAAGCTGCCGCCGGCGAAGCTCCCGCCGACGAAGTCGCCGAATCCACGGTGGCCACCAACGGCCAGGTCACGAGCCGCCCGCCCATCAGCGACGCGATCCTGCCTCCGCTCCACGGCGCCGCTCCGCCGAGCCGGCCCGCGGCCGCCGACATAACCCCTAACGGCCGTTCCCGGGCCTGGCGACGCCACCGGAGCTGACTCGCTTACCGGACTGGGCGCTTCATCGCGGCGATGCGACCCGATCGGATAGCCAGCGGGCGTCGCGCGCCGCGTTGCCCTCGTCGTCGTTGTTGAAGAACGCGTATACGTCCACGCCGTCGTCGAGCCACTCTCCTATCCGCTCGGCCGGCGCCCTCAGCCGGCGGCCGGTGTACCGCCCGCGGTAGGGCTCCCGCACCGCGTCCGGCCCGTGGAACCGCATGTAGGTCCAGCGCGTCGTGAGCTGCCACGGGTGGCCCGGAAGCAGGTCGTGGATGCAGAGGGCGGCTCCATGGCAGTTCAGAACCTCGTAGACGTCGTCGTGGAGCCATGACGGATCCCGCACCTCCACCGCCCACCGGTGGCCGGAGGGAGCAACCTTGAGGAACTCATCGAGTCGGGCCGCATTCCGCTTCCACCGCGGCGGGAGGTGCACGAGCGTGGGGCCGAGGTGATCACCGAGGCGCTCTACGCGGTCGAGGTGATTAGGGAGCCATGAGCCGGCATCCCGCAACTTCATGCGGTGGGAGCCGAACTGGCCGAGCTTCACGGCATAGACGAAGCCCGGTGGGGCCCGCATGGCCCAGTCCTCGACGGCCTCGACCGACGGGAGCCGGTAGAAGGTGCTGTTGAGCTCGACCGTGTCGAACATCGACCCGTAGTAGTCGAACCACTCCCGCTTCCGGAGCTCCTGCGGGTAGACGGCCCCCTTCCAGTCTCGGTAGTCCCAACCGGAACAGCCGATGTGGGCGCGCCCTACCTTCCGCCTCGGTGCCACGGCTACGTCCTACCCGCAAGGGGTCAGTAGAGTCGCAGCCCGTGCCATTCGTGGGTGACGTCGCCGTCGTGGGTGGCTGTGGTCGCGTCGGACTCCCCCTCGGCGTCGCGTTTGCCAGCCAGGGCCTGACCGTCGTGGCCTATGACCGCAACTCGAGCGCAGTCGAGACCGTGCGGTCGGGCACGATGCCCTTTGACGAGCCTGGTGCAGCCGACGCCCTCGGTCGAACCCTCGCCGACGGGACCTTTTCGGCCACCGATGACCCCGCAGTCCTGTCCGGCTTCGAACACGTAATCGTCGTGGTGGGAACGCCCGTCGACGAACACTTGAATCCCGACCCCCACGTCGTGCCGGCGGTGGTGGGCGAATTGACCGCTCATTTGCGTGACGGACAGCACCTCGTGTTGCGGAGCACGATTTACCCCGGTGTCACCCGTCTGGTCGAACAGGTTGTGGCCGCCACCGGCAAGGACATCGACGTGTCGTTCTGCCCCGAACGGATCGCGGAAGGCACCGCGCTCACCGAGCTGTTCTCACTTCCCCAGATCGTCAGTTCCCACCAAAGCCGAGGCGTACAAAGGGCTATTGATCTTTTCCGCCACTTCACTTCGGATCTCGTCGAAGTGACACCGGAGGAGGCCGAGCTCGCCAAGCTGTTCACCAACACGTGGCGCTACATCAAGTTCGCGGCCGCCAACCAGCTGTACATGATCGCCAACGACTACGGCCTCGACTTCGAACGTATCCGCCAGGCGATGGTGCATGAGTACCCGCGCGCCGCCGACATTCCGAGCGCGGGCTTCGCCGCCGGCCCCTGCCTGTTCAAGGACACGATGCAGCTGGCCGCGTTCAACAACAACAACTTCACCCTCGGCCACGCCAGCATGCTCGTAAACGAAGGGCTCCCCCTCTACGTCGTCGCCAAGTTGGAGGAACACGTCGACCTGTCGACGACAACGGTCGGCATCCTCGGGATGGCTTTCAAGGCCGAGTCCGACGACATCAGATCGTCGTTGTCGTACAAGCTCAAGCGGATCCTGCGCTTCAAGGCAGCGCGCGTCCTGTGCCACGACCCGTTCGTCACCGTCGATCCCGATCTCGCGCCTTTGGCCCGCGTGATCGATGAGGCCGACATCCTCGTTATCGGCGCACCGCACGGGTGCTACGGCTCTATCGAAGTGGACAAGCCGGTGGTCGACCTCTGGAACCTCACCGGGCGGGGCGTGCGGGTGTGATCACGCGTCCTGACGTTCCTCGAGTGTCGGTGATCATCCCGGTGTACAACGAAGGAGACGGCATCGTCGAGTGCCTCGACCGCATATTCGAAGCCGTCACCCTTCCTTGCGAGGTCCTCTGCGTCTATGACGCCGACGATGACTCGACCCGTCCTGTCCTCGAGCGGTACCACGAACGCGAGCCCGCCCTCTTACCGGTGCACAACACCTACCGGCGCGGGCCGGCCAACGCGATCCGGTTCGGTATCGACAAGGCAAGCGCTCCCGTCGCAGTTGTGACCATGGCAGACGGCTCCGACGACCCGATGCAGATCGACACGCTCACCCGGCTGGTCGAGCGGGGCGTGGTCGTCGCCTCGGCGTCGCGCTACTCCCGAGGCGGCCAGCAGGTGGGAGGCCCCGCGGTGAAGGGTGCCTTGTCACGGGTCGCCGGCCTCACACTGCGCTACTTCGCGCGCGTCGGAACGCGCGACGCGACGAATTCCTTCAAGGCCTACTCGGTTCCGTTCGTCAGGGCCGCGGGCATCGAGTCGCATCGTGGCTTCGCCATCGGGATCGAACTCGTCGCCAAGGCACGCCGAGCCCGGCTACCGGTCGCTGAGCTGCCCACGATCTGGCTCGACCGGACGTTCGGTGAGTCGACGTTCAGGGTCGCGGCGTGGATCCCGCAGTATCTGCGCTGGTACCTACACGCCTTCGGACCCAAGAAGCCGCTGCCGGGATACCGGCCAGCCAGGAGAGGAGAACTCGCGTGAGCAAGGTGCTGGTTACGGGCGCGGCGGGCTTCATCGGTGGCTACGTAGTCGAGCGCCTGCTCGCCGACGGTCACACCGTGGTGGGGCTCGACAACCACTCGAAGTACGGGAAGGTCACCAAGTCCTACGACACCCATCCGCACTATCGGCTGGTCGAAGGGGACGCTCGTGACGTGGCACTGCTAACCGAGATCCTCAGCGACTGCGACCACTTCATCGCCGGCGCCGCCATGATCGGAGGCATCTCCTACTTCCATCACTACGCCTACGACCTGCTGGCCACCAACGAGCGGATCATGGCGTCCTCGTGTGATGCCGCGATCCGGGCCCACGAGCGCGGTCGCCTCCAGAAGGTGACCTACATGAGCTCCTCGATGGTGTTCGAGTCGGCGACCACCTGGCCCAGCTACGAAGGGCAGGAGAAGGAGATCCCTCCGCCCGTGTCGTCCTACGGGTTCCAGAAGCTCGCCGTCGAGTACTACGCGCGTGCGGCCCACGACCAGTACGGACTGCCGTACACGATCGTGCGACCGTTCAACTGTGTGGGGATCGGTGAGGCCCGGGCGCTGGGAGACGTCGAGGTCCTGTCGGGCAACGTGAAGCTCGCGATGAGCCACGTCGTGCCCGACCTCGTCCAGAAGGTGATCAAGGGCCAGGACCCCCTGCACATCCTCGGCGACGGCAGCCAGATCCGGCATTTCACCTACGGAGGTGACCTCGCTCGAGGCATCGCCATCGCGATGGAGCACCCCGCGGCCCTTAACGAGGATTTCAACCTGTCAACCGAGCAGTCGACTTCGATCATGGAGCTCGCCCAGATCATCTGGACGAAGATCAACGGCGACAAGCCATTCCGGCATGTCAGCGACCCTGCCTTCGACCACGACGTGCAGCGGCGGGTGCCTGCCGTCGACAAGGCTCGCACCGTGCTCGCCTTCGAGGCCACCACGCCCCTCGACGTCATGCTCGACGAAGTGATCCCGTGGGTCGAGGCCGCGATGCGAGAGGGCCGGATCTGACGCCGCCTCAGGGGGCACACCGCCTACGCGACGGACTGGCGGTGTGGACCGTTGCGACCACTGCGACGCTGGCGGCGCTGTTGGCCCGCAGCAGCTACCTGTTCTCCACCAAGATCTACGCCGATGGCGACTTCGCCGCCAACGCCATCCTGATCGACAAGGCCTTGCGGTGGCAGCTGCTCTCCGGCAACTACTCACGCGTCGGGTTCCGCCACCCGGGCCCGGGGTTCCTCTACGTGGAGGCGTGGTCGGAGTGGCTCCTGCACGACCTCCTCGGCGTTGTGCCGACGCCCTTCAACGCCCACGTGATCGGCGTGCTCGTGCTGAACGCGGTGCTCCTTGGAGCGGTTGCCCATCTCTTCTACGTGCATCAACGGTCGGCGGCGGTCACCTTCGCGGGTTTTGCCGCGGCTGCGATCTTCCTCGCCAGCCAGCCTTATGCGCTGTCGTTCGTCTGGATGCCATACGTCTACGTGGCGCCCTTCCTCCTCTTCGCCACGTCGGTCGCGTCGTTCGCGGCGGGAAGGTGGGCGAGCCTCCCGTGGCTCATATTCAGCGGAGGACTCCTCGTGCATGGACACGTGAGCTTCCTCGGCTTCGTGGGCCCGACGGTGTTGCTGCTCGTCGTGGTCACCCTCCTCCGCCACCGCCGGGACCGGGCCGCCCTCGCCGCCATCGGTCGCGACCACATGAAGCCGATCGCGGTGTCAGGCGTACTCGCTGGGCTCTTCGCGCTCCCGATCGCGATCAACCTCATTTGGAACTTCCCTGCCGACTTCGGCCACTACCTCTCGTATGTGCGTTCCGGACAGGCAGGGCACCACTCGGTCGCGTCCGTGATCCGTTACGGGTTGGAGTACTGGGGCGCCGGGCCCGGCCGCCATGTCGTGTCGGCGCTGCTCGTGGTGGCTGCTCTCGGTCTCGCCCTGGCCGACTCCCGTTCGGATGCGCGGCGGTTCGGCACCGCGGCAGTCGCCACCGCGGGCGTCCTCAGCGCCTTGTTCCTGAACTATGGCCTGCGCGGCATCGACGACCTGAGTGAGCGCTACATCGGCCAGTTCTACGTGGCCATCCCCGCCCTTGTGCTCGCCGTGCTTGCGATGGGCGCTGCCCATCGCGTGATCGAGGCATCCACCCGATGGCGCCGGGGCGCCACGGTCGCCTCGGCGGCGACCGCGATCACCGCGGTCGTCGCGATGGCGGGCACCGCGGCCACCGTCGATGCCCTGACCCACCCCTACCGGGGCGATCCGCGCATTCCCGCGCTCCACGACGCCCTGCAGAACGCGCCCGACCGCGCCGGGGCGCCGGTCGTGATGACGTTCTCGACGGCTACGTGGCCGCTGCCGACCGGCCTCATGTACTACGGGCGCCACCACGGTGTGCGGGTCTGTGCCACCGAGGAGCTGTGGGAGTTCCTCGTGACCGACGAGTTCGTCTGCTCCGCGTCGGAGCGCCGCCGCGGGTGGCGACTCGACGTCGCCCTGCCCGCGCCCGAGCCGGAGGAGCCGGTCTTCTATCAGGACGACCGCGTCACCATCACGGCCCCGTGACCATCTTCCCCCGCCGAACTTGAGGCAATAACGAACGTATTCCGTGCGTTATTGCCTCAAGTTCGGTCGTGGTAGGGCGGGTGGGGATCGAACCCACGACGGACCGATTATGAGTCGGCTGCTCTGACCACTGAGCTACCGCCCCGCGCGCGGGTGTGATGCTACGGCCTGGCGGCTCCGGGGGCGGGACTCGAACCCGCAGCCTTGGGCTTAACAGGCCCCTGCTCCGCCAATTGAGCTACCCCGGAATAGGAAGTGGAAGATAGCAGTGCCTTCGCCAGACCCATGATGGCCCGGTGCGTGCGACTACAGCTATAGATGAGTGTCGCGCATCCAAACGGGTGCTTGTTGTGGCGAATGCCTCCATCAGGCGCGGCGCGATACGCCTCCCGGAACTGCGACCTCGGGACTCCCGTCACCCCTGACCAGTGTTTCTCCGCAGCATCGAGGTCAAGGCCCTGGTGAAGATACAGCTTGACTCGGAGACGGCTCTCATCGATCTCGAAGAACCGACGCAACCACGAGGCGAAGAAGCTCATCATCCGTGGATCTGCGTTCGCGAAGTTCACCGCACCGTCTCGCTTCCCGCCCTCGCCCGCGTACAGGGCGGCGCCGGCGGAGAGGAAGGCTTGCTCGTCTAGTTCGCCCACCCGTGCCACGCCTTCCCGATCCATGGCCTCGACCTCGGCTTGTTTCCGGAGCTGCAACTTGTTTGGTGCTCGCCGGCGAGCGCGTGGCCTTCCCGGCCGCGGAGTGAACTCGACGTCGCGCACTCACAACGAGACCGAGCTTTTCGACACGCCCAACTCACGCGCGATTTCATCCATCGGCCATCCCTCGGCGCGCAGCTCTCGGGCCCGTGTCTTCTCCGCCAACTTGCCGCGGTAGCCCATCGCCAGAGGGTAGCGAACGTATGTTCGTTTGTCAACAAGGGTCAACACGGGTAAGAGTCGGCCCATGAAGTTCCGCATCGGTTTCTTGATCGGCTTCGGCGTCGGGTACTACCTGGGCGCCATGAGCGGCAGGGAGCGCTACAACCAGATCAACCGGATCGCCAGCAAGGTGAAGCGTTCCGACGCCTTCGAGACCGCGAGCGACAAGGCGAAAGCCGCCGTCGATCTCGGCCGGGAGCGGGCCAAGGATCTCGTCGACCGTGGCAACGGCTCCCCCGCAGAGGTGCCGACTCCTTAAACCTACTCGCCGTCCAGATAGTCGCGGAGACGCTGGCTTCGGATCGGGTGACGGAGCTTGGCGAGGGTCTTCGCCTCGATCTGACGGATCCGCTCGCGCGTTACCCCGAACTCCTTGCCCACCTCTTCGAGGGTGCGCATCTGACCGTCGTCGAGGCCGAACCGTAGGCGGATGATCTCCTGCTCCCGCTCGTTCAGTTGACCGAGCACTTCCTTGACCGCCTCGTTCAACATCGTGCGGGCCGCGGCGTCGGCCGGCACGATCGCCTCTTGGTCCTCGATCACGTCGGAGAGACTGAAGTCGTCCTCGTCGCCCACGGGCTGCTCGAGCGACACGACGTCCTGGTTGATGCGCAGGCAGTCGCGGACCCGGTCCGGTGTCATGTCGACCCGCTCGGCCAGTTCCTCGAGGGAGGGCTCACGCCCGAGGTCCTGCAGCATCTGGCGCTGCACTCGGACCACCTTGTTGATCGTCTCCATCATGTGCACTGGGATGCGGATCGTGCGGGCCTGGTCGGCGATCGCCCTGGTTATCGCCTGGCGAATCCACCACGTCGCGTAGGTGGAGAACTTGAAGCCCTTCGTGTAGTCAAACTTCTCGACGGCCCGCATCAGGCCGAGGTTGCCCTCCTGGATGAGGTCAAGGAAGAGCATTCCCCGGTTGCGGTAGCGCTTCGCGATCGAGACCACGAGGCGGAGGTTGGCGCGGATCAACGCCTGGCCGGCGTCGTCCCCGTCGGCGACGAGTGCATCCTCCCGCGCCCGGACGTCGGCCGGGATGTTGTCGACGCCATGGCGATCCTTGAGGAGCACGATCCGCTCTTTGGCCTGCAAACCGTCCTGGATGCGGCGTGCCAGGCTGACTTCCTCCTCGGCCGTGAGCAGCGCGACTTTGCCGATCTCCCGCAGGTACATGCGCACCGAATCTGCAGTGCTGCCAAAGCCGCGTTCCTCTTCGGGCACAGCACGGGCCCGCGCTGGTGCGCGGGGTGCGCGGGCCGGCCGGCGCGCCGGGGCGTCGCCGGCCGGATCGGCCGCGACCACGACCACCTCTTCGACTCCGCCCTCGTCGTCGTCGTCCTCATAGGCGATGCCCTCGGAACGCACCCGGGCGACGACCGCCTCGATGAGCTCGGGGGTCAGCTCGAGCGGGTTGAGCACATCCATGAGGTCATCGGCCGACAGCTTCCCCGCGAGCTTGCCTTTGGCCAGCAACGTGATCCACTGCTCGGTGGGAACGCCGCGTGGGATGGACCCGTCGTCAGGCGGCATCCATGCCCCTTCGCTCATTCCCCCTCCTGCACCGACTGCGCGAGCCAGGCTACCAACTGCCTCGCCGCGTCGGGATCCGGTAGCTCGTTGATCGCGAGCTTCAACCAGCGGATCGTCTCCCACTCTTCGATGGCACCGGAGGAACGCACCTCCGCCTCGAGGCGCGCCACGCTGCGCTGAGCGCCTCGTCGTGCCAGCATCGAGATCACATCGTCGGGTTCGGCGTCGGTCTCCTCGACCGCGAGCCGCTGGAGCAGCGCACCGGCCTCGGGTCCGGCCGCCTCGATCGCTTCCGGCAGCGTCATCGACGACGCGAGGGCGCGGAACGCCGCGAGGTGCACCTCGTCTGCGAAGAGCACGTCCTCGAGGCGGTCGGCGACAGCCTCCGGACAGTGGACCGCGAGGCGCAATGCCTCGACCTCAGGCGAGTCGTCTCGGCGGCGATGCGATCCGCGTCGCTCGCTCGCCGCGTGCTCCGGCTCGGCCTGGGTCTGGCCGCTGCGCCGCCAGGCGCGCTGACGTAGTCGGTCGCGGAGGATCTCGGGCTCGAGCTGGCAGCGGTCCGCGACCTGCATGACGTAGGAGTCGCGTACCAGGTCGTTGGGGTGCTCCGACACCATGGCCAGGGCGGCATCCGCGGCCCGGGCCCGCCCTTCGGCCGACCTCAGGTTGCCTCCGGCGAGCGCCCGGTCGACTCGGAACGCCAGGAAAGGTCGGGCCTCCTCGACCGAGCGCACAAGCGCCTCCGGATCCTTCTGGCCGAGGTCACCGGGATCGGACCCCGACGGAAGCGCGGCCACCGCGACGTCGACTTCGTACTGCTGCTCCCACGCGTAGAACCGCTCGGCCGCCGCCTGCCCTGCGGTGTCGGCGTCATAGGCCAGCACGATCCGCCGAGCGAAGTTCTTGAGGAGGCGAAAGTGCTCGTCGGCAAGCGCAGTCCCGCAGGTCGCGACGGCGCGGGGAAGCCCGGCGCGGAAGAAGGCGATCACGTCGGTGTAGCCCTCACACACGATCACCTCGTCGGCCTGAGCGATGCCGTCCTTGGCCCAGTTGAGCCCGTAAAGGGTGCGGCTCTTGGCGTAGATCGCGCTGTCCTGAGAGTTCTTGTACTTGGGCCCATCCGCGCCAGGAAGGATCCGGCCACCGAAGGCTACCGGGCGACCGGAGGTGTCGAAGATCGGGAACATGAGGCGGGCACGGAAGAAGTCCTGCTGCCGCTGCCGGCGGTTCACAAAGCCGAGACCGCTGTCGCGAAGGACCTCGTCCGGGAGCGACAGCGCCCGGGCGAGCGCGTCCCAGTCGTCGGGTGCCCAGCCGAGCCGAAATCGCTCCACCGTCTCCCGGTCGTAACCTCGCGAACGGAGGTAACCGCGAGCCGCACCCGCGTCTCTTGCCGTGAGCAGGCGCTGGTTGTACCACTCCACGGCCTGCTCCATGGCGTCGGTGAGAAGCTGCTTGCGCTGGCGGTCGCGCCCGGTCGCGGCGTCGTCATAACGAAGGCTTATACCGGTCTTGCCCGCGAGCCACTCGACGGCGTCGACGAAGTCGAGGTGCATTACCTGGCGCACGAAGGTGATGGCGTCGCCCGACGCCTGGCAGCCATGGCAGAAGTACACGCCGAGCTCGGCGTTCACGTAGAACGACGGAGTTTTCTCGGCGTGGAAGGGACACAGTCCCTGCCACTGCCGCCCCACCTTCCTGAGGGTGAGGTGCTCACTCGCGACCTGAACGAGGTCGGTCGCGTCCCTTACCCGGGAGATGTCTTCGCCGACGATTCCCACGGGCGGAAGGTACCAGCGGCGACGGCGGTTGGACTCACAGCTTCTCGGCGAACCAGTCCAGGATCAGCTTCAACCGTTCGATCCGGTGGCGGGGCGAGCCGGACCTCGACAGCTCATGACCCTCGCCCGGGAAACGGAAGAAGGACACATCCCGGTCGAGCAACTTCAGTGCGACGAAGAGCTGCTCGGCCTGTTCGACCGGACATCGAAGATCGCCGTCGGCGTGGAGGATCAGGAGCGGGGTGTCTATGTCGCGGACGTAGGTGATGGGCGACTGGCGCAGATAGGTGTCGGGGTCGTCGAGGTGGCTCGGCCCGAAGTAGCAGCGCGGGAACCGCACCCCGATGTCTGACGTTCCGCAGAAGGTGAGGTGATTGTTGACGGCGCGCTCCGAGCAGGCCGCCTTGAACCGGCCGATGTGGCCGACGATCCACGACGTCATGAACCCGCCGTAGGACCCTCCCATCACACCGAGGCGGTCGGGATCGATGAACTCGAACCGCTCGAGGGCGGTGTCGCAGACAGCCATGAGGTCGTCATAGTCGGCGCCGCCCCACCCCGTCCCGGGAGCGAAGGAGTCCGGACCACAGATCGCCTGGGCCCACGCGGCGCTGTAGCCGGAGGAACCGCGCGGGTTCGCATAGATCACGACATACCCGGCGGCCGCCTGCACCTGGAACTCGTCGAAGAACCGGTTCCCGTACTGCGTGAACGGACCGCCGTGGATGTTGAGCAAGGCCGGATAGCGCCGGTAGGGCTCCATGGTGGTGGGCCTCATCACCCACGCCTCCACCTCGGACCCGTCGGGCGCGGTCGCCGTGAACCTCTCCGGCGCGACCAACGCGCGCGGCTCCGCGAACGCCCGGCCGAAGGCGGTCAGCCGCCGCTCCGCCCCGCCGCGGACGATGTGGAGCTCCGCCAGCTCAGTGGGCGACGTGGCACAGAAGGCGATCGTGCCGTCGACGGCATCGAAGGCGGTCACCTCACGATCACCCTCGACGACCGGCTCGGGCTTGCCGTCGTCCACGGCGAGGTCTACGGCCACGCGGTAGAGATGGGTGTTGCCGCGATCCTCGACGAGAAACAAGAGGTGCTCACCGTCCCACACTCCCCCCTGCGCACCGCGAAGAAAGGGCGTGCACTGCCGGTCGAGGGCAGTCGTTAGCAGGCGAGGCTCGCCCCGCCGATCAGGTCCGGTCGCCATGACACCGACCTGCCCATGGCCGGGATACCGGCGCGGGTCGCTCCACGTGAAGGCGAGCGTCGTGCCGTCGGCCGAGAACGAGGGAGAGCCGTAGGCGCTGGAGGTCTCAGTGAGACTCGTCGCGGGGCCGCCCGCTGACGGCACCGTCCACAGGTCGACGAGGGAGTCCATGTCCCACCTGTCATGACGCCCGGATGCGAACGCGATCGTGTCGCCATCCGGCGACCACGCCACGCCGGCATGGTCGAAGTCGCCGTCTGTGAGTGGACGTGGAGCGCTCGAGCCGTCTGCTGCGACCACGAAGAGGTGGCGACGCCGGTCGGCGGTCCAGCCTACGTTGTCGAGCCGGTACACGACACGCGTGATGTGCCGGGCCGGGCGGTCACGATCCCGCGCCTCGCCGTCGCTCTGGCGTGCCGTGAACGCCAGACGGGCACCGTCGGGCGACCACTCGAGCTCTTCGATCTCCTCGGGCCACGCGGCCACCCGAACGAGCTCTCCCCCGCCGCGCACTGGAATCACGTAGAGCTCACTGCCGCTGTCCTCGCGGTGCGAGACGAACGCCAGCCGCTCGCCGTCGGGTGACCAACGGGGGCGACTGTCGCGATGCTCCCCGGACGTGAACGGTCGGGGCGGCGATGCGCCGTCGACGGCTGCGATCCACACCCGGCTCGTGTAGGTGTTCTCGTCGAGGTCCGGGACCGTGACGACGAAGACCACCATGGACGCGTCGGGTGAGAGGCGGGGGTCGCTGAGGTCGACGAGCTCGGCGACGTCGTCCGCGGTCATTCCGGCGGTCATGGGACTCAGCCCTTGGCGCCGCCGGTGAAGTTCCACCCCGCGAGGTGGAGGCTGGGCACGTGCTGGCCGCCGATCAACCGGCTGTCGGCACCGACACCCTTCACCTTCCCGGGCGCGAGCGCTCCGACGTAGGACTGGGTGAAGCGCAAGTTGCTGACTGCGCCTCCCACCTTTCCGTCCTCGATGAGGAAGACACCGCTGCGCGTGAGTCCCGTCACGACCTGGGTCTTCGGGTCGAGGATCCGGGTGTAGTGGAAGTTGCTGACGAGCAGGCCTCGTTCCACGGCTCCGATGAGGTCGTCGAGGCTGGACTCACCTTCGGCGACGAAGAGGTTGGACGGCACGGCTCCGAATGACTCGCCCATGGGGCTGGCATGACCGGTGCTCTCCTCCCCCGCGCTGGCGGCGGTGCGCCGGTCGTGGGCGATTCCCGTGGTGACGCCGTCGCGCACGAAGTCCATGGTCCGCTTGGGCGTGCCCTCCGGGTCGAAGAGAAGCCCGACGGTCCGCGGATCGGTCGCGTCGTCGACGATCGTGATGCGTTCGTCGAACTGCTGCTCACCTACATGGACGAACGAGCGGTCTTCCTGCACGGCCTTGGCGTTGAAGCCCGAGGATGCGATGAAACCCAGCATGTTCGCGACGCAATCGGGCTCGAGTACGACCTCGTAGACGCCCGGCTCGATGTCGATCGTCTCGGCTCCGGCACGCGCCTTGCTGGCGGCGTGGCCCCCGACGGTCCCCGCATCGAGCGCGTCGAGACGAGCAGCCGTTTGTCCGCCTACCCCTTCCGACGTGGGCGTCTGGTGGATGCCCGAGATCGTCGCTCTGCTGCTTCTACCTTCGAGCCGCTGGCCGGCGGTGTTGGCGAAAGCGAGGACCATGCCCGTGGTATCGCAGTAACCGGCCGCTGACAATCCATCTCCTGCGTCCACGAATGCCTGCACGGCGAGCGCGCGGGCCTCGGGATCGGCCGCAGCCGTAGCTTCGTCGTAGTGCTCGATCTCGACTGCCGGGGCAGCGGGTGCCATGCCAGCCCACGCGGGATCGACAGGCCGCAGCTTGGCGGCGTTGACGGTGGCATCCACGAGGCGATCGAGGGCTTCATCGTCGCTCTGGTTCGTACCGGCCGTCGCGACCCTGCCATCGAGGCTCACCTTCAGCCGGACGGCCACCGACTCCTCGGCCACGTTCTGGTGGATGTAGGAGTTGGCGAACCGGGTGAGGCCCGATCGCCCGCGACTCACCGTAACCTGACCCTCGGCACCGGAAGGGAGCAGCGCGAGGACTCGTTCGCAGACCTCCAGGAACAAGTCGGTTGTCATCCCCGCACCCCCACTCTCACGCCGCGGAACCGGGCTGGGACCGCCGGGTGGCCGGTGTGGCCTACCTGGGTGGGCTGTCCCTTGCCGCAGTTCGGTGTCCCCCAGAAGGTCCACTCCGAGGCGTTGCCGATCATGTCCATCGAGCCCCAGAACGTCGGGCTGATGCCGGTGTAGGTCGGGTTCCGCAGCATCCGGCCCCGCTCTCCGTTCTTGATCTCCCAGCCGATCTCACAGCCGAACTGGAAGTTGAGGCGCTTGTCGTCGATCGACCACGACCGGTTCGTGTCCATCAGCACCCCGTCGTCGGTCGAGGCGATGATCTCGTCGATCGACGACTCTCCTGGGAGTAGTCCGACGTTGGTCATACGCACCATCGGCAGACGATTGAACCCGTCCGATCTGACCATGCCGCCCGTCCGCACCCCTGCGAGCGGCGCCGAGTCGCGGCCAGAGAGGACTCCGACCCACTTGCCTTCCTTGACGATGTCGACAGACTTCGCCGGCGTGCCCTCGTCGTCGTAGCCGAAGGATCCCAGTGCACCAGGAAGGGTTGCGTCGGCGGTGATGTTCATGAGCTCCGAACCGAATTGCAGGCTTCCGAGCTTTCGCAGCTCCAGCCACGAGGTGCCCGCATAGGCCGCCTCCCACCCGAGGATCCGATCGAGCTCGATGGCGTGACCCACCGACTCGTGGATCTGGAGGGCGAGCTGCTCGCTCCCGAGGATCAGGTCGGTCGTCTCGGCCGGACACTGCGGCGCGGAGAGCAGCGCGATCGCCTCTTCCGCGATCCGTCCGGCGTTGCCCTCGAGGTCGAGACGACGGACCAGCTCCCATCCGCTCGTACCGTATTGACCACGGATGCCGGGATAGGAGCGGCGCTGGGTTTCGCTGTCGCCGACCACGGTGGCGCTCATCGACGCGCCGCACTCGCGGATGCGCTGGGAGATGCGGTGACCCTGGCTCGAAACGAACCACTTCTCGGTGTCCCACACCGCATACGAGGACTGAGCGAGCGAGACGCCCGCATCCTGCATGGTGGCGGTGACACCTACAAGGAGGTCACCCTTCTCGGACAGCGGAACCGAGAGCGGGTCCTCCAAGCAAGTGCTCTCCCACCGGTCCTCGATGACCGCGATGTCGTCGAGGGTCAGGTCGGGACCCTTTACGGTGGCCGAGGCACGCGCGATGGCTGCCGCCTGCTCGCCTGCGAGGCGCGCCGCGCCGGTCACGAGCGCCGGGGTGGCGAAGAAACCCCATGACGAGCCGATCAGCGCCCGCACGCCGACACCCCCGGACTCCCCTTGACGCAAGCCTTCTATGACCTGGTTCTGGCAGGTCATACCTTCCGTGCGCGTCACCATCACTCGGGCGTCGGCATAGGTCGCGCCCGCGGCCAGCGCACCCTCTACAGCAGCTTGGGCGTAGTCGAACACGGCCCGCACGCTACGGCCGACGCCAACTTGAGGCAATAACGAACGGATTCCGTTTGTTATTGCCTCAAGTTCGGCAGTGGGGAGGGGGTCAGGCGGTGGACGAGGCGTCCGAGGCGCCGAGGATCGCCTGGGCCGCCGCCAGACGCGCGATCGGGACCCGGTAGGGCGAGCAGCTCACGTAGTCGAGGCCGGCGTCATAGAAGAGCGCGACCGATTCGGGATCGCCACCGTGTTCACCGCAGACCCCCAGCTTCAGCTCCGGCTTGGTCGCGCGCCCCCGTTTGGCTCCGAGGCGGACGAGCTCGCCGACGCCACCGGGATCGATCGACTCGAACGGGTTGCGCTTCAGCAACCCCTCCTCCAGGTATGTGCTCATCATCCTTCCCTCGACGTCGTCGCGCGAGAACCCGAACGTCATCTGGGTGAGGTCGTTGGTGCCGAATGAGAAGAAGTCGGCAACCTCGGCGATCTCGTCGGCCCGCAGCGCGGCACGCGGGGTTTCGATCATCGTGCCGATCGAAACGTCGAGCGACGCGATGCTCCCGCCGGTGACCGCCTCGATGGCTTCCTCGACCCAAGAACGCGCCAGCGCGAGTTCCTCGCGCGTGACGGTGAGCGGGATCATGATCTCGATGATGGGACGCATCTTGCGCTCGACCAGATCGAGGGCAGCCTCCATCAGCGCCCGCACCTGCATGGCGTAGAGCCCCGGCTTGACGACACCGAGGCGGACCCCGCGGGTACCCAGCATCGGGTTGGACTCTTCCCACGATCGGGCCGCTTGGTAGAGCTCCTGCTCCTCCGCGGTTAGACCCGTGGTGGCTTCCTTCACCATGAGCTCGTCGCTGTTAGGGAGGAATTCGTGGAGTGGTGGGTCGAGGAGTCGCACCGTCACCGGCAAGCCGTCCATCGCCTCGAGTACCTCGATGAAGTCGGCCTTCTGCACGCGGCGCAGGTCCTCGAGGGCCTGCTCCTCTTCGTCGGGGCGGTGGGCGAGAATCATCCGGCGGACGATGGGCAGCCGCTCTTCGCCGAGGAACATGTGCTCGGTGCGGCACAGGCCGATGCCCTCGGCGCCGAACTCTCGGGCGTTCTTGGCGTCGGCACCGTTGTCGGCGTTAGCGCGCACCGCCAACTTCCCCTTGCGGATCTTGTCGGCCCACTTGAGGACTTCGGCGAATTCCTTGGGTGGTTCGGCCGACGAGAGGGCGACTTCGCCGAGGACGACCTCGCCGGTCGTGCCGTCGATCGAGATCAGGTCGCCCTCGTCGACGGTGATGCCGCCGACGGTGAAGTGACGTCCGGCGATCCGCAGCGCCTCCGCCCCTACGACGGCGGGCTTGCCCCATCCCCGTGCGACCACCGCGGCGTGGCTGACGAGTCCGCCCCGCGAGGTGAGAATGCCTTCGGCGACGATCATGCCGTGGACGTCCTCGGGCGAGGTCTCCTGCCTCACGAGCAGAACAGGCTCGCCTCGGTCGGCGGCCTCAGCCGCCGCGTCGGCGGTGAAGTACGCCCGCCCCACGGCCGCACCCGGCGACGCGCCGAGTCCCTTGGCGAGGACGGTGATCTCCTTGTTCGCGAACTGAGGGTGCAGAACCTGGTCGAGGTGCTCGGCGGTCACCCGCTGCACTGCCTCGTCGCGGCTGAGTTTGATCTTGCGATCCTTGGTCATCTCGACCGCCATCTTCAGGGCGGCGACGCCGGTGCGCTTGCCGATGCGGGTCTGCAGCATCCAGAGCTTGCCCTGCTCGATGGTGAACTCGGTGTCGAGCATGTCGCGGTAGTGCCGCTCGAGCCGCTCGAAGATGGCAAGCAGTTCCTTGTAGATCTTCGGGAACCGCTTGTTGAGCGCGCTGAGCGGCTCGGTGTTACGGATACCGGCGACCACGTCCTCGCCCTGGGCGTTGATGAGGAAGTCGCCATAGGCACCCTGCTCGCCCGTCGCGGGATCGCGCGTGAAGCCGACGCCGGTACCCGAGTTCTCGTCGCGGTTGCCGAACACCATCGCCTGCACGTTGACCGCCGTGCCCAGGTCGTGCTCGATGCGCTCACGGTTCCGGTAGGCGATGGCACGAGGCGAGTTCCACGACCTGAACACCGCCTCGATCGCGCCGCGCAGCTGCACCTCGGGCTCCTGAGGGAACGGCGCACCGGTGTGGTGCCGGACGATCTGGTTGAACCGTTTACACACCATCCGCAGGACCTCGGCGGAGATGCCGGCGTCAGTGGACGCGCCCGCCAAGTCCTTGGCGGCCTCGAAGGTGTGCTCGAAGATCTCGGCGTCGATCCCCAGCACGATCTTTCCGTACATCTGCAGAAAGCGGCGGTAGCTGTCGTACGCGAACCGCTCGTCGCCGGTCTGCTTCGCGAGTCCGTCCACCGACGCGTCGTTGAGGCCGAGGTTGAGGACCGTGTCCATCATTCCGGGCATCGAGAACTTGGCCCCCGACCTCACGCTGACGAGGAGGGGGTCGGCGGAATCGCCGACCGACTTGCCCATGCGTTTCTCGAGCCGCTTGACGTGCTTGGCGATCTCCTCGTCGAGGCCGCCCGGCCAACCGCCTCGCATGTAGTCGACGCACGCGTCGGTCGTGATCGTGAACCCGGGCGGCACCGGCAGATCGAGCACCGACGTCATCTCCGCCAAGTTGGCACCCTTGCCACCGAGGAGATCCTTGAGGCTCATCGGGGGCTTCCGGTGCTTGTGATCGAAGGCGTAGACGTAAGTCACGCGGCGAGCCTACAACGCCGAACTTGAGGCAATAACGGCCGCAATTCGTTCGTTATTGCCTCAAGTTGTGAGGCGCGATCGCAGCTCGTCGACAAGGCGATCGATCGGGACCCGGTCCTGGTGAAGGGTGTCACGGTCGCGGATCGTGACAGCCCGGTCGTCGAGCGTCTCGAAGTCGACCGTCACCCCGTACGGCGTTCCGATCTCGTCCTGGCGGCGGTAACGGCGGCCGATCGACTGGGTCTCGTCGTAGTCGGTCATGAAGTGGGGCTGCACGAGCCCGAGCACCTGGCGCGCCGTTGGCACGAGGCGGTCGTTCCTCGACAGAGGCAGCACCGCCACCTTGTAAGGGGCCAGACGATGGTCGAGGCGGAGGACAGAGCGTTTCTCGCCGCCCACATCGTCCTCGTCGAACGCCGCGATCAGGAACGCCATCATCGAACGCGTGGCTCCCGCGGCGGGCTCCACTACGTGGGGCACATACCGGGTATTGGTCGCCTGCTCGTAGTACTCGAGCTTCTCGCCCGACGCCTCCGAATGGCTGTTGAGGTCGTAGCTGGTGCGCTTCGCGATGCCCTCGAGCTCGCCCCACCCGAACGGGAAGAAGAACTCGACGTCGGAGGTGCCGGACGAGTAGTGCGAGAGCTCGTCGGTCGCGTGCGCTCGGAGACGAAGCATCGACTCCGGAATGCCGAGGTCGCCATACCAGCCGAGCCGCTCGGCACACCAGTACTCGAACCACTTCTCGTCGTCGTCCGGGGGGACGAAGTACTCCATCTCCATCTGCTCGAACTCGCGCGTCCTGAAGACGAAGTTCTGCGGCGTGATCTCGTTGCGGA
>CAZWDB010000080.1:0-4957 GCA_964632885.1 uncultured Acidimicrobiales bacterium
CTCGTCGCCCTGGCGGTCATCTTCATCGAGCTCGGCAACAAGATCGTCAACCGCGGCTTCGGCGCAGCCATCGTCCAACGCAACGACCTCGACCGGAGCCACCTCGACACCGCGTTCTGGGTGTCGCTCGCGGGCGGGGCGATGCTCGCCCTCGCCGCGGTCGCCAGCGCGCCACTCCTCGCTGACCTGTTCGACGCGCCGCGCCTCACCCTGGTTCTCCAGGTTCTGTCGCTGCGCTACGTGATCGACGGCCTGAGCAACGTGCAGCAGAGCATTCTCCAGCGGGAGCTGAGGTTCCGGAGCTTCGCGGTGCGCCGGCTCATCGCCACGTCGGCCGGGGGCGGGTGCGCGCTCGTGGTCGCGCTCGCGGGCGGCGGCGTCTGGGCTCTCGTAGCCCAGAACCTCGTGCAGGGTGTTGTCGGGGTGACCACGTTGTGGACGATCTCGTCGTGGAGACCACGGCTCGCGGTGTCGGGCGCGCGGTTCCGGGAACTGTCCACCTTCGGTGGCAACGTCGTCGGCATCGAGTTGCTGCGCTTCCTCAGCACTCGCGGCGAGCGGTTGGTCGTCGGCGCGGTTCTGACACCGGTCGCGCTCGGCTACTACACGGTGGCGACGCGGTTTCCCGAGATCCTCGCCGAGACGTTCAACCGGTCGGTGGGGCGGGTCGCGTTCCCTGTCTTCTCCCGCCTCCAGGACGACCGCGACCGTCAGGTCCGTGCCCTGCACACCGCGGCCCGGCTTGCGACGGCAGTGTCGGCCCCCGCGTTCGTGACTCTCGGTGTGATGGCACCGGAGGTGGTACGGGTGCTGATCGGTCCCAAGTGGGAGGCCAGCATCGTGCTGGTGCAACTGCTCGCCCTGCAGGGGCTTCTGCGTTCCCAGCTCGCCTTCACCGGCAGCGTCGTGATGGGAGCGGGGCGGGCCTCGCTCATGCTCGGTCGCACCGCGGTCGAGACCACAATCAAGTTCGCCGCCATCCTCATCGCCGTCCCGCACGGCATCACCGCGGTCGCGATCGCCGTCGTCGGGTCCGCCTACGTGACGGCGCCGCTCACCCTCCTCGTGCTCCGGCGCGCCAGCGGGGTAGAGCTCCGGCCGTACCTGCGCCGGCTCGCGACACCGATGGCGCTCGCCCTCGCCATGGGCGCCGCCATGCTCGCTGTCAAAGCCGGAGTCAGGACGACCACGAACCTCGGTCCCGCGCCGCTGCTCGCGATCGCGCTCCCCGCCGGAGCGGTGGCGTACCTCGTCCTGCTGCGCGTGTTCGCGGCCGAGCTTCTCGCCGACGCGCGGTCGACCGCTGGCCGAGCGCTGGGCCGGCGGCCATGACGGAGGCCGGGGTGATCGAAGCCCCGCCGTGGGTCGTGTCCCTTGCCGAGGAAGGCCTGGCCCACGCGGGCGGGCCCGCGGCCCCCGTGAAGCTCGCGTCCGTCGTCCATGACAGTCGGCCGAACAGCGACCTCTACTGGTGCACCGCCGCCGGCGGCGCCAAGGTGCTCGTCAAGCAGGGCAGAAACTGGGACGCCGAGACGGGCCACGACTTGCACCGGTCACTCGAGGGCTTGCTCGCTCGACTCGTTGCGCGGGACGCGCCGGTAACCACCGCCGAGCCCCTCGCGTCGCGCGCGTCGCCACCCGGCATCTGTCTGGCCGTCGTCGACGGTCTGCCCGCGAAGCGGTTGATGCGCGGGGAGATCGAGACGATGAGCGACGCTGTCCGCTCCGCCATGCCCGAGAGCCGGCTGCTCGCGCTCGCCCGGCTGTCGGGTACGGCGCTGAGTTGGTACCACGAGGTTCACCTCGACGACCTCGACGAGGCGGCCGTCGCCACCGCACAACGCGCCTTCGACAACCTCCGCAGCACGCGGTTGCTGCGCCGGGTCGGCACGGTGGTGCCCGCGGTGTCGGCGGACGACGTCTCGTTCTCGTGGAACGACTTCGGTTTCCACAACGTGCTCGTTACTCCCGACGAGCGCGCCTGTCTCCTCGATGTTCCCCCGCGCCCCGAGCCAAGGGTGATCCACCGCGACGTCGCCCGGGGACTGGCGGAGTTGAGCGAGCGGTACCGGGCGCGCCACGGACCGTGGATACCGCCGCGGCTTCGAGCCGGCGTGGCCTCCAGCTTCGTCGAAGGGTACGCGTCGGTTTCCGGCCGCGACCTGCAGACCGCGCACGACGAGCTGCTCGTTCGGTTCCACGAGACCCAGACGAAGATCAGCCGAGCCCGCCGGAGGGTGAAGGCGCGTGACTGGATCGAGGCGGTTCCGGCGCTCGGCGTGGCCGCCAAGTCGTACCGCGCGTTGAACCGGCACTGAAACGGTGAGTTCGCATCGCGCGTGCCAAACGCGCCAGGGTTGGTGGGATCCCACCCGCGAGTCGACGGAGCGCCGCGCATGAGCGAACAAGTAACCGACGACCATTACCGGCGGATATCGGAGCGCTACACCGAGTACCTGTCGTACTCAGGAGCCTTCGTTCCCGCGCTGGCCGAGAAGATGACCGAGATGCTGCGGCTGACCGAGGACGACGTGCTTGTCGACCTCGGAGGCGGCACCGGCATCTACACGGCCGCCATCCTCGATCAGGTCGAGTTGAAGAAGCCGGTACTGCTGGTCGACTTCAGCGCCGAGATGCTCGACGCTGTGCCACACGATCTCCCTGTGGAGAAGATCCATATGGACGCGCTGTCGTTCGCGTCGGAGCCGGTCGTCTACGACAAGATGTTGATCAAGGAAACGATTCACCACGTCGACGACCGCGCCAAGTTCTTGCAGCTTGTCTTCGACCGTGTCGCTCCTGGGGGCGCGCTGCTCCTCGTGCATGTGCCGCCGGTGCTCGACTACCCCCTCTTCGACGCTGCCCTGAAGCGGGCGCGTTCGTGGCACGCCGATCCCGACGAGCTGGAGCAGCTAATGGGTGAGGCCGGCTTCAAGACCGACCGTGACGCGGTCGACTGGGAGCACAGCATGCCGAAGCAGCGCTACTTCGACATGGTCGCCAACCGTTACATGTCGGTGCTCTCGACGTTCTCGGAGGAAGAGCTCGAGGCCGGCCTCGGCGAGATGGCCGCAGCCCACGCCGGTAGCGAGGTAGTCACCTACACCGATCACTTCGACTACATCGTCGGCTACAAGACCTGAACCCCTTCCGAACTTGAGGCAATAACGATCGGAATACGATCGTTATTGCCTCAAGTTGCGGCGAAGAAGTGGTCGCGCCAGCTGCCGTAGGGGTGGGCGGCCCGCCAGGCGTCCGCGGGTGACGCGGTGCCCGCCGGTGGCGCCGTCGTGACGATGTCGGTATCGACGACGTTGATCCGAGCCGGGACGGTGTTGGGATGGGTCTTCACCGAGCCGTCGATGATGTCGAGGCGGTCAGAGCCGTTGTTGTGGTCGAAGGACCGGATGCGGGTCCGGCTCCCCGTGATCGTCAGCGGTGTCCCGTCGCTGGTTGTCTTGGCGGCGAGGCTGAGGCCGGCGCTGCGGGAGTCGCGGAACCACGAGTCCTCCCACACGAGGTCGACGAGGTCGCCATTGGTCTCGGTGCTGATGAACTGGCGCTCGATGACCGAGTGCCGCACGGTCATGCGGGTCAGCCGGCCCTGCACCTGGATCGCGTCGGCGTGGATGATGTCGCCGTGCCCGGCGTTGTTGATGTTTTCGAACGTGGTGCCGTCGATGCCGATGTCGCTGCTCTTGTAGAGGTTGATGCCGTCGTCGCCGACGTCGGAGAACACCGCGCCGTACAGCCCGATGTTGGTGGCGTCCGCGATGAGCATCGCCTTGGGCCGGCGGTGCACGCCGTCGACGCCGCCCGCAGCCACCCATGTGTCATAGGGGAAGGTATGGGTCGTGTACCAGTAGCGGATGTGGTCGCCGTGGTTGCGGACCCGGCCGTTGTCGAAGGCGAAGCCGACGAAGAGGATGCGGCTCGTGCCCGCCTGGAGCGTGAGCTCGGCGCCGGAGAGGTCGACGACGACCTGCCCCGGCGTCTCGGCCACGAGAACGAGCCAGCCGCCGTAGGCGCCCGTGGTCGCGGGGTGACCCGCGGTGACCGCGCCGGCGGTGTAGGTGCCATTGGGGACGACCACCATCTGGTCACCCGCAAGCGTGAGGTAGTCGCGTAGGTCCGACGACAGGTGCAGAGGGACGCAGTCCTCAGGTGTGGTCGTCGAGGTCGTGCTGGTGCTGGTCGTGCTGGTGCTGGTCGTGCTGGTGCTGGTCGTGCTGGTGCTCTTCGGGCCGAAGGCGCGCTCTGAGCCGGTGACCTTGCCATCCCGCAGGGGCTTGTCCTCCGCGGTGGCCGTCGAGACCAGCACCAACGGGGTAACCAGGGCAAGGAGAGTTGCCACGCTTATGGCCACTCGCAGTGGGGAAAGCACGCGCAGCGGCGAAAAGGGGGACACGTTGACCACTCGGCGCGCGTGAAGAGGCGCTTGAGTGAGTTGACAGCGTGTAGGGGAAGAGTCGGGCGGTCGACGCCGATGAACATCCTTCTCACCACCCACGTCTTCCCGTGGCCTCCCTCGAGCGGTGCCAGCATTCGCACCGCGGCGACGATCCGCGCCCTCGGCGGCCTGGGTGACCTCGACGTGGTCTGCATCGTCGACCCCGCCCGCGTCGAGGGTCGAGTGGTGCCCTCGGGCGAACCGGTGAGGCGGTCACGCGTGCTGGGGCGGCCGCCTTGGCTCAACGGCGGCATCGCACGCCTCGCCTGGCTCGCAACAGGATCCCGCCCCCTGAAGCTCTCGCGCGACTACTCGGAGGTCCGGTCGCAGTTCGCGGCCTGGGCTCGCTCGGACTACGACCTTGCCTGGCTAGGCGGCCCCGAGGGATTTGCCGCCTTCGCCGACCTCATCGACGCGCCCATCATCTGCAACTTCGACGATCTCGAGGACCAGAAGCTGACGGCCCGGGTCCGGCTGGGCACCGACGACCGGGCTCACCACTGGGCT
>CAZWDB010000080.1:5057-14858 GCA_964632885.1 uncultured Acidimicrobiales bacterium
ACCACTGGGCTCACCACTGGGCCAGCGCCCGGAAGTCGCCGCCGGCGCAGCTGTGGGCCGGGTGGCGTGATCGCGTCGAGATCCGCCGGTGGAAGAACCTGCACGCCTCGATCGCCGAGCGAAGCGCCGCGGTGGCGGTGTGCAGTGCCCTCGACGCCGACACCCTCACCGGGTCGGGGTTCGACAACGTCGCGGTGGTGCCGAACGTGTATCCGGAGCCGGCGTGCCCCGCGGGCAGGAAGGAGGCCGGCGCGCCGCCCACCATCACGTTCGTCGGCCTGCTCACCTACGAGCCGAACATCGACGCAGCCCGCTTTCTCGTCGGCGACGTGCTGCCCCACCTGCGTCGCCGGCTGGGAGGTTCGGTAGCGCTGCGGCTCGTCGGTGGCTACGACGAACGGGTGGCCGGTCTCGGGCGCGAGCCGGGCGTCACCCTGACGGGCGCCGTGCCCGACATCGCCGCCGAGTTGGCACGCGCCGATGTGGCTGCCGTTCCGATCCGCTTCGGCGGCGGTACGAGGGTGAAGATCCTCGAGGCGTTCGCACACCGCATTCCGGTGGTATCCACGCCCCAGGGCGCCGAAGGCCTCGAGGTGGTCGACGGCGAGCATCTCCTCATCGCCGAGGGCGCCTTCGGATTCGCGGCCGCGTGCGTCGAGGCGCTCCAGCCGGCGGTGCGGGCGCGCGTGCGTGCCGCCGCGCATGAACGGTGGACATCGCACTACCGGCCCGAGGCCATGGAGACGCGAGTGGCCGAGCTCGTGGCGAAGGCGGTGAACTAGATTCGATGGTTGTGCCCGAGGCCCGGCTGAGTGTCGTCGTGTGCACCCGGAACCGGGCCGGCTACCTGCGCGACTGCCTCGCGAGCCTCGCCGCGGTCGACCTGGCGGGCCACGAGGTGATCGTCGTCGACAACGGCTCTAGCGACGAGACCGCGCGCGTCGCCGCCGACGCTGCGCCACAGTTCCCGACGCTGCGTTACGTGTTCGAGCCACGTGCAGGACTGTCGCATGCCCGTAACGCCGGCATCGACGCCGCCGACGGCGAGATCCTCGCCTACCTCGACGACGACGCCGTCGTCACCGGCGGCTGGGTTCATGCCGTGACCGACGCCTACGACCGATGGCCCGACCTGGCGGGTCTCGCCGGCCGGGTGATGCTGCGCTGGCGGAGCTCGCGTCCCCAGTGGCTCGTTCCCAGGCTCGAGACTTGGTTCGCCGGGTTCGACAAGGGCGACACGCCGCGACTGCTCGAACCGGAGGAGTACCCCTTCGGCGCCAACATGTCGGTTCGGCGCGACGTGGCGACGGCGGTCGGCGGCTTCGCCGTCGAGCTCGGCTATGTCGGCCGGGGACTGATCGGCAGCGAGGAGCGGGAGTTCTATCGCAGGGTGCGCGACAAGGGCGGCACGCTGGGCTACGAACCCGACGCCCTCGTTTACCACCAGATCGGCGATGCCCGGCTGTCGCGCCGGTGGCTCGTGCGGCGCACCTACTCTCAGGGCAGGGCCGACGCCCGGATGGACCACCGAGAAGGCGCGAGCCGGCGCGACCTGCTGCGCCAGGGTGGTGCCAGCCTCGGCCGGGGCGCAGGGCGAGGCTGGCGGGCCGACACCCAGCGGGCGTGGCGCGCGGAGAACCGGGGCGGACAGCTCATGGTGACCACCGCGGGCCGGGCGCGCCGCGTCGGTTACGGCCTCGAAGCCCTCCGGTGCGCCCTCACCCGCCGAACTTGAGGCAATAACGATCGGTTTCCGATCGTTATTGCCTCAAGTTCGGCGGGGCGGAGGGGGGTTGGGTGGAGGAGGGTGGGGGTTAGAGGAGGTCGAGGTAGGCGGTGGCGCGGGCGTCCCAGCTGTGGCCGGCGGCGAAGCGCTGTCGGGCGGCGACCGCGTCCGGCCGGCGTGACGTCGCCGCCGCGGCGCGGATCGCGTCGACGAAGCGGTCGGCGTCGGCCGCGATGTGCACGTCGGCGGAGTCGAGCCATCGGGTCGCGGGCAGGTCGGTGGATACGACCGGGAGACCGGCGGCCAGATACTCGAGTGTCTTGAGCGGAAAGCTGGCCCGGTTGAATTCGCCGAGGGTGTACGGCACCAGGCCGACGTCCATCGCGGCGAGGTAGGGGAGCAGCTCCTCGAACGGCCGGCCGTCGACCCAGCACACATTGGGCCGGTCGACCAGCGTGTGCAGGTCCCGCTCGGCGAGGTCGGCCCGGCGCTGGCCGACCAGCAACAGCGAGTGGCCCGCCGCGGCGACGCGGTGGAGGAGATCGAGGTCGATGCGGGTCGACAGCTGACCGAGGTAGCCGGCAACGGGCGCGGGGAGGTCGACCTCGCCAGGACGCGGCGTGCCGTCCGCGCGTGCCCCGGCGAGGAACTCGGCGTCGCAGCCGTTGGGCACGAGTACCGGGTCGTAGCCCTCGGCCCGCCACTTGTCGACGAGAACGGGCGAGGCGCAGACGACCGCGTCCGCAGCACCCGCGAGGGCGCGCTCCATCGCGGCCAGGCGGTCGCGCGAGAGCGGCGTCAGCCCGCCGCCCGCGGCGAAGTCGTCGGAGACCCTGAAGATCCGGCGTCCCTCGCCCACCACGCCGAAAGGGTTGTGCTTCACCGGGCCCGAGATCACGGCGCGCACGTTCCCACCGAGGCGCCGGGCCGCGTGGTGCAGCGTCCACCGGAAGAGGGCGTTGGTCACCGGCAACACTCCGGGGCGGTCCTTCGCGGGAGGTGCCACCGGCGTGACGCGTGCGAGCCGCTCGTCGACCTGTTCGAGCGTGACGACCCCGCGCCGCCGGCCGCCGGAGCGGGCGATCGACACGGGAGGGTCGACGTAGAGCACCGGGACGTGGCGGGCCAGAGCGCGGGCGAGGAAGTTCGACCCGAGGCGGGACCCGTCCCAGCGCACGCTCCCGCACAGGATGACGAGCCCGTCCCAGTCACCGGGAGGGGCGTCGGCCATGGCGAAGGGCATTATGCTCCGTGCCGGCGGCGGGCGATTCACCGAGCGACTCTCATGAGCCCTTCCTCCCCCACCCGCGCCCCCTCCACCCGCGCCGCCTCCATCCGCGCTGTCACCGTCGCGGTCGTCACCCACAACAGCGCGCCCGTGCTGGGCGACTGCCTCGAGTCACTGCCGGCCGCACTCGGCGACATCACCTATGAACTCGTTGTCGTCGACAACGCGTCCAAGGATGCGACGATCGACGTGGTGCGCCGGGTGGCGCCCGCGGCGTCCGTGGTCGAACTCGAGACCAACGACGGGTACGCCCGCGGCGTGAACATGGCGTGGAAGGCGGCACCCTCCGACGCCCTGCTGGTGCTCAATCCCGACGTCCGGCTCGATCCCGGCTCGGTCACCGCGCTGACTCGGGCACTCGCCGCGCCCGGCGCCGGCATCGCCGTGCCGCGCACGGTCGACGGCAACGGCCGCCTTGTGCACTCGCTGCGCCGGGACCCCACGGTCGGGCGCGCGTTCGGGGAAGCAGTGCTGGGCGGGCACCGGGCCGGACGCGCCGGTCTGGGTGAGATCGTGCGAGACCCCCGTCCCTACGTGCGGCCGGGCGAGCCCGACTGGGCGTCCGGTGCGGTGATGCTCGTGTCAGCGGAGTGCCGTGAAGCGGTTGGTCCGTGGGACGAGTCCTTCTTCCTCTACTCCGAGGAGCTCGACTTCGCCTGGAGAGCGCGCGACCACGGCTTCCGCATCCGGTACGCGCCCGACGCCACTGCCGTCCACCTCGGCGGCGAGTCCGGCACGTCGCCCGAGCTGTGGCGCCTCCTCACCGTCAACCGGGTCCGCGCCTTCGCCCGACGCAACGGCCCCGGCCGGGGGATGGCCTTCTGGCTCGCGGTGGTGCTCAACGAAGTGCTCCGAGCGGCACGGCGTGGCACCGCGGGAGCGACCCACCGGGCGGCGATCGTGGCGCTGCTCACTCCGTGGCGGCGGCCCGAAACGCCTGGTGCCGGCCGCGGGGCGGGGCACGGTCGCGACGACAGCCCGCCCGGCTATGTCTTCTTCTCCGCCCACGACTGGTGGTATCACTCCCACGCCCACTCCGACTTCCAGCTCGCCAGCCGCGTCGCGGCCGAACGCCGCGTCCTCTTCGTCAACAGCATGGGGTTGCGCATGCCGCGTCCGGGCCGAACCGAGATGGCGGGCCGCAAGGTCGTGCGCAAGCTGGCGAGCGTCGCGCGTCTGGTGCGCCGTCCGGATCGCGACGTCGCCCTCTTCGTGATGACGCCCCTCTTCGTGCCCGCCTACGGCTCCCCAGTCGTGCGCGCCATCAACAGCTGGTTCGTGGCCGCCCAGGTGGCGGTCGTCGCCAAGGCGCTCCGGATCGCCACTCCGGTCGCGGTGGTGACGCTGCCGACCGCGTGGGAGGTGGTGAGGCGGGGCCGCCCCCGCTGGTCGTCCACCATCGCCTATCGCGTCGATCGGTTCGCCAGCTTCGGGGAAGCCGACCAGGAGCTCGTGGCCCGCCTCGAGCACGACCTGGTGGCGGGTGCCGACCGCGTTGCCTACGCCGGCCGCGAGCTGATGGTCGCCGAGCAAGCCATCGCGGGCGACCGCGGCTTCTTTCTCGACCACGGCGTCGACATGGTCCAGTTCCGCGCTAGCCCACCCGGACCGGAGCCCGCGGATCTCGCCGCCATCCCCAAGCCGCGTGTGGGCTACTTCGGCACGCTGCGCGAATACACCGTCGACATTTCTCTCCTGGAACGGGTCGCCCGGGAACTGCCCGACGCCCAGCTCGTCATCGTCGGCCCGGTGGTGTGCGACGTGAAGGAGTTGGCGGCCGGGCCGAACGTGCACCTGCTCGGTCCGAAGCCCTACGAGGAAGTGCCGCGGTATGGGGCAGGGTTCGACGTCGCGCTGATGCCGTGGTTGCAGAACTCCTGGATCCGATTCTCGAACCCGATCAAGCTCAAGGAATACCTGGCGCTCGGGCTCGCCATCGTGAGCACCGACTTTCCCGAAGCCCGCCGTTACGGTGGGGTCATGCACCTCGCCGCGGACGCGGACTCCTTCGTCGCGCTGGTTCGCGGTGCGCTCGAGGACGGTGGTCCCAGCACGCCGGAGGATCGCCGGGCCGCGGTCGGGGGCGAGTCGTGGGACCGCCGGGCGGCCGAGCTGATGGCTTCGGTCGAGGGAGTTCAGACCCAGTCGTCTGCGGTGTAGAAGGCGGGGGCTACGTCGGCGACGGCATCCTTCAGTCGCTCGACGTCGCGTGCGGGGAGCCGGCTGGTCCATAGGCGGCCGATCGCGGCGCTGTCTCGCGCCGCGGGCGCGATCGCGCCCGGTTTCGCCTCCGCGTCGGCGCCGCTCGTCAGCCGGACCACCGTCTCCTCGGCCCGCGCGTTCCACGTGAGGCCGAGCCGGGGATAAAGCGCGCCGAAGGAGGCGACCGCGTCGGCGGCGAGGTCCTCGTGGCGCACGATGATCCACTCCGGGTGGCGGCGCTGGAACTCCGCGACGGTGGAGTAGATCGCCCGCCACATCAGCGCGGCCTCGTCGATCAGGTCGACGGAGTCGGGCGCAGCCGCGTACCGCCGAATCTCAGGCTCGAAGGCCGCAAGGTGGTCGGCGAGGAGGGCGGGCTGGTCGAGCCAGTTGTGGAAGTCGAAGCGCCACCCGAGCCGGCGCAGGCTGCTGGCGAACGCAGCCGGATGGCGCACCATGACCACGGGCACTGCGCCGAACTCCTCGACGATCCACTCGGTCGAGAAGAGCGCGAGGGGGTCCTTCACGAGAGCGCGGCGTCCGCGCAGCCGGTTCGACACGCTTGCCGTTGCCCGCGTCGCGGTGACTGCGAACGACCGCGGTCGCAGCAAGGAGCGGCCCCGGCCCGGCACCGGGAACCGCAACCGGAAGGCGGGCTCGACTCGATGCCGGTACTGGGCAGCGTTCTCCGCGGTCACATACAGGTACCAGTGCGGAAGGGGGGACGCCACCCATCCCGGGTCGATGATGGGGTTGAAGGGCTCGTGCACATAAGCGGCCTCGCCCGATGCGCCCAACATCTGACCGACCCAAGTGGTGCCCGATCGGTGGGCGCCAGTGACGAAGATGGGCGCCTCCACCGCGTCACGTTAACGTGACGCGGTGGTCCTGCCGACCTTTCTCGTCATCGGGGCTATGAAGGCCGGCACCACGAGCCTCCACAGCTACCTCGCCGCGCACCCCGACGTGTTCGTCGCCGCGCCCAAGGAGCTCAACTACTTCGTCGCCGGCAAGAACTGGGAGCGGGGCCGGTCGTGGTACGAGGAGCGCTTCGCCCCCGGCGAGGCCGCGACCGCGCGCGGCGAAGCGTCGCCCGACTACACCAAGGCCGACGTCTTCCCGGGCGTGCCGGCGCGGGTAGCCGCGCTCGTTCCTGACGCCCGGCTCGTCTACCTCGTCCGCCATCCGATCGAGCGGATGCGGTCGATGTATCTCCACGAGGTGGCGGCGGGACGCGAGACCCTGCCGATCGGCGACGCCCTGCGCGCCGACCCGCACTATCTGAACACCAGCCGCTACGCCTGGCAGCTCGACCACTACCTGGAGCACTTCGCCGCCGACCAGATCCTCGTGGTGACCTCTGACGACCTCCGTCACCGCCGGCACGACACGCTCGCGCGGGTTGCCGGCTTCCTCGGCGTCGACGCGTCGGTGCCGGCCGGTGACGCGGTCAGCGACGAACGGGGGCGCACCACCGACAAGCACCTCGCGTCACCTGTGGTGGCCCGCCTGCGGCGGTCGCCGCCGATCGCGGCCGTGGCGCGGGTCGCACCGGCACCGGTTCGCCGCTTCGCGCGCGGCGTCGGACGTCGCCCCCTTCCAGCCCAGGATGCGACGATCGACGCCGCCCTCGAGGCCGAACTCGTCGAACTCCTGGCCCCAGACGTAGCCCGCCTCCGACGGTTTCTTTCCGCCGGTTTCGACGGGTGGCAGCTTGGGTAACGAGCGTTCGTGACGCGCGTAGCCGCGATCGGGCTCGACGCGGCCGAATGGTCCGTCATAGAAGAACTCATCGAAGCGGGCGAGATGCCCAACCTGGCGCGGCTCCGCGAGCGGAGCAGCGAGTGCCGGCTGCACAACGTGGTGCCCTACCGGTCGGAGCTCCCGTGGACGCAGTTCCTCACCGGGCGCACCGCTGAGACCAACCGGTACTGGAGCACCGTCGTATTCGACCCGGCGAGCTATGAGGCGCACTGCGTCGGCGCCCACCCCGCTACGCCGTTCTATGCCCTCGGGCCCGATACCAAAGTGATCGCGTTCGACATCCCGCACTCGGTGATCGACCCGTCGGTCACCGGCCTCCAGGTCACCGCATGGGGCGCCCACTCGTCGCAGTACCCTCGTGCCTCCGAGCCGAAGGGGCTCCTCACCGAGATCGACGAGCGCTTCGGCCAGCACCCCGCCTTCGACAACGACTACGACGGGGGCTGGCACCAGCCCCGGTTCCTCGACAACCTCGGCGAGGCCCTGCTGCGGGGTTGTCGCCGGCGAGCCGCCGCCGCCCGGTGGCTCCTCACCGAACGGGAACCCGACTGGGATCTGTTCATCACCGTGCTGTCGGAGTCGCACTCCGGTGGGCACCACTACTGGCACGGCGTCGACCCCGCCCACCCCTTGCACGCCGTCGCTGCCACCTCCGCCCGGGCCCGGGACTGGCTCCGGCGCGTGTACCGCGCCCAGGACGAAGCGGTCGGCCACATCGCCGAGGTGCTCGATGACGACGTCGCCCTCGTGGTGTTCTCGGTGCACGGCATGCAGGTCAACGCCAACGACGTCCCGTCCCTCGCGTTGCTCCCCGAACTCGTGCACCGCCAGCACTTCGGCGCGCCCCTTGTCGCCGACGTCGACCAGGAGAAGTGGAAGCGCTCCGGGTACCGGCCCCTCGAGATCGCCGAGCGCCTCATCTGGCGCCAGGCCCTCGAGAAGCGGCGGACCGATCGCGACGCGGGCGGGCTGGCGTCCGTCCTGCCCGACGCGGTCATCGCCGCGGCGCGCGCGGTCCAGCGCAGCATCACCGGCCGGCCCCGGCCCGCGTGGGACTTCCCGAACCGCTCCGGCCCGGAGTGCGAGCTCGACCCGGCCGCGATGTCGCAGCAGCGCAAGTCGCTGCGCTGGCAGACCTCGTACTGGTATCGCGACCACTGGCCGCAGATGAAGTGGTTCGTGCTGCCGACCTTCTCCGACGCCCACGTGCGCATCAACCTCGAAGGGCGGGAGCGGGATGGAGTCGTTGCGGCCGATGACTACAAGCGGGCCTGTGACGACTTCGAGGAGATGGTGAGGGCGTGCCGCAACCCGAGGACGGGGCGCCCGGTCGTCGACGAGGTCGTGCGCATGCGCGCCGACGATCCGTTCGATCCCGACGGGCCCGACTCCGACCTCGTGGTCGTCTGGTCTGAAGCAGCCGACGCCCTTGAGCATCCCGACGTCGGCATCGTCGGACCGTTGCCCTACTCCCGCACCGGGGAGCACAGCGCCAACGGTTTCGCGTTCTTCTCCGGACCGGGGATCGGGCGAGCCGATCTGGGGGAGCGCTCCGCGTTCGACATGACCCCGACACTTCTCGCGCTCCTCGGCGCCGACCCCACGACGTCCGACTTCGAAGGCACCCCCCTTCCGAACTTGAGGCAATAACGGCCGCACGGCGCGTTCTGGCCGCGGAATCCCGCCAAATTTGGCGGGATTCCGCGGCCAGAACGGCCTCGGGAGGGACCGGCCGCTACTGCCTCAAGTTCGGAGCGTGGTGTAGGCGGCGAGGGTGAGGCGGGCGATCTCTGGCCACGAGAAGTCGTCGAGCGGGGCGGGGCCGACGGGCGGCGGCGTTTGCAACGCCGCCTCCAGCATGGCGGGATCGAGCTCGCCGTCGTAGGTGCGGACCCAGTCGGCGCCGAGCCGCCGCTCGAGGTCGACGAACGCGCCGGCCGCGGGCGCGAGCACGGGCCGGTCGAAGGACAGCGCGAGCAGCGCGGCGCCCGAATTCAGCGTCTCCCGGTAAGGGAGTATCACGACGTCGGCGGCCGCCATGAGGTACTGCACCTCATGCGGTGGCACGAAGTCGAGCCGCAACTGCAGCCGGGGGTCGTCTCCGCCGGCCGCGACGCACTCCTGGCGCAGGGCGTCGTTCGCAGGCCGGCCCGCGACGATCAGCCGGTGGTCGGCCCCGTCCCGCGCGGCCTGGTCACGCCCGGCGCCGTCATCGCGAGCGCCGACGCGGGCGAAGGTGCGGAGCAGGGCGGGCACGTTCTTGTACCGGCGTACCTGGCCGAGGAACAACCCCACCGTCGCCGACGGCGGGAGGTCGAGGGACGACCGCGCCTCGGACCGCGACACCGTGTTGGGATAGGCGTCGCGGTAGTGGCCGTGCGGGATGACGAATCCGGGAACGTCTGCCAGCGGGGGGAAGCGGCTTCGCGCCGGCTCGACCGCTGCCTCGGTGAGGCTGATGAAGCCGTCGACCTGCCGGGTGAAGCCAGACCACCCGAACCGTCCGCCGGCCGAGTCGTGGGCCCCGAGGTTGTGGACGGTCCAGACCAGGCGCGCGCCGCGCCGCCGGGCCCGCGCCAGGGCGCCGAGGAGACGGATGATGCGGGCGAGGGCCGCCGGCCGGCGGGGCGCGTCGAGGACCCACTCCGGCCAGTGCACGTGCACGATGTCGCACGACGGGACGGAGCGCGGGGAGAAGTCGACGACCGACGCGCCCTCGTCCTCCAAGGCGGCGATGAGAAGGCGCACATACGGATTGCCCATCGCGGTGGACGGGCCCGGCCAGCTCGCGACTCTCAACGGGCGCTTCTCAACGGGCGCT
>CAZWDB010000080.1:14958-19968 GCA_964632885.1 uncultured Acidimicrobiales bacterium
GGTGGACGGGCCCGGCCAGCTCGCGACTCTCAACGGGCGCTTCTCAACGGGCGCTGCGGGGCGGCACCCAGAAGGACTCAGTGGTCTGCCGGGGTGAGGGCTCGGCCGGCTTGGGTGATTCCACTGGTGGTGCAGGCGTTTCGGCCTGAGACGGTTTGGCCGGCGCAGACGGCGAAGCTGCGGTCGTCGGCGACGCGGCCGGGCGGGGGCTGGTAGGAGCCGGAGCGGGGGGCCGAGGGCGGCCGGCCGGAGCGGGGCGAGCCGGTCGCGCCCGGCGGAGTTCCTCGATCCGTCGGAGCCGGGCGGCGTTGACGCGGTCGACGAGGGCGGAGGCGGCGAAGGCGGCGCCGAGACCGAGCGCGATGGTGGCGGCCAGGGCGCGGTCCCGGTCGATCGTGCTCTCACTCGCGGGGCCAGGCGCGGCGAGCACCTCGCTTGTGATCTGCAGGTTCGTGGGGGAGCCGAGCCGCTCCTGCCTGACGCGCAACTCTCGTTCGACCGCGGCGAACACGGTGAGCACTGTCGCGATCGCGGCCTGCGGCTCTTCGTTGGAGGCATCGACACTGATGATCGGGCCGTCGACTTCGACGGTGTAGTTGTGGCCGCGCGTTTCGAACTCATGCGCGGTGCGGCCCTCGGTCACGGCGTGGGCGATCACCGTTGCCATCGTCTCGAGCCTGGGGGTTAGCTCGGCGTACGGGTTGAGGGGCTCGGTCTCGTCGGTTGCGGGATCGACGAGCTTCTCGCTCGGACCGAGCAGCACGATCGATCCCGAGGCCTCATAGGTGGGATCGACGCGGCCTGAGACCAGGGCACCCGCGCCAAGCGTGACGCCGAGGACGATGAGGGCGGTCATCCACCGGAGGAACGTCACGTAGGTGTCTTCCCCGCCTCTTCCACGATCGGAACCTGCTCGCCGGGCACCGGCGGACCTCCCTCCAGCAGCCACTCGTACGCGGTGACGAGCCGGCGGGCCCCATGTTCCCACGTGAGGGCGGGCGCGCGAGCCAGGGCGCGCTGGCGGAGCTCGGTGCGGAGATGGGGTTCGGAGATGAGGCGCTCGAGCGCGGCCGCGAGCGCGCCGGCGTCACCCGGTGTGAAGTACAACGCCGCGTCTCCCGCGGTGACCCGGTTCTCGGGGAGATCGGCGACCACCGCAGGGATCCCGAGGCCGAGGTAGTCGCCGACCTTGGTCATCGTCGAGACGCGCGTGAAGGCGTCGTCACCGTCGGGTGAGACCGCGACCGTCGCCTCTCCGAGCCGTTGCAGGAACGCGTCGCCCCGCAACCAGCCGGGGAACCGCACCGCGGCGCCGATGCCGGCGGCATCGGCCTGCCGGCGCAGGCCGTCGACGGCAGTCCCCGCGCCGATCAGATCGACGGTGAGGGCATCGGGATGGCGTGCCAGCACGATGGCGGCCGCGTCGACGAGCACTTCCACGCCGTCCTGGGGGCCCATCACGCCGGCGAACGCGACGACGAGCCGGTCATCCTCGCGCCCATCGGAGGTTTCATCCGGCGCGCCGGTTGCGGGCGCGACCGCCCGCACCTCCTCGGGTCCCGAGCGCACCACGACAACCGCATCTTCGTCGACGCCGCCCCGATCGATGGCGAGGCGGCGATAGGAGTTGTTGGGCGCGATCACGGCGTGGGCGGTGCGGTACGACGCCGCCTCGAGCAGGCGGAGCAGCCGGTCCTGGATGCGGCGGGCACCGGACCGGGCGAGCAGCAGCTCGGGGCACGCGTCGTGTTGATCGAACACGAAGCGCGTGCCGAAGGGTCGGAGCACCAGCGCCGCGAGGAAGAAGGTATCGGGCGGGTTGGCCGCATGCAGCACGTCGATGCGTGAGCCCGACACGGTCAGCCACAGGGCGTAGAGCACAGTCCACCACAGCGCGTTGGCGGTCTCGAGAGCCTGTCCGAGCAGACCGTCGGGAACCGGGAGCGTCGGATAGCGGAGGATCTCCACCCCCTCGAGAACCTCGCGACGGGCCCGGCCGGATGCACCCGGGCTGATCACACTCACCGCGTGGCCCGCGCCCGCGAGCGTGCGCGCTTCGCGCCAGACGCGGGGATCCTCCGGCACAGTCAAGTTCTGACTGCAGAGCACGACACGGCTCACTTCTGTCGCAGCTCCGGTTCGTCTAGCCATGCGTAGGCGTGGGGGAACAGGCCTGCGCCGCACGCAAGCTCGGCGCGCTTGCCGTGGGAGGCCGCCGGGTTGCCGGCGACGACATCGCCGGCGGCCACATCGCGAGTTACTACCGACCCTGCACCCACCAGAGCGCCCGCCCCCACTACGACACCGGGCAACAACGTCGCGCCGGCACCGATGCTGGCACCGTCGTCGACGCGCGCCCCGCCGACACAGTCGGCGTACCGAGGGCAGGGGGGATGCGGATCGTCGGTGAAGGTCACGTTGGGGCCACAGAACACGTCGTCGCCGAGGGTGGCCGATGCCAGGAACCCGCCCGAGTGCACCCGGCTGCGAGCACCGATCCGGTTGCCGGCCTCGACGTGCACGCCCGAGCCAATCGAGGAGTCGGGGCCGATCACGTTGTCCTCCCGGATGAGGGCCCCATGGCCGACGTGCACGCCGTCGTGGAGAACGGAGCCGGCATAGAGCACCGCGTAGGCGCGGATCACCACGCCGCGCCCGAGTACCAGCGGCCTTGGCTCGCCCGCGGAAGGCACCTGGCCGAGCACGCACGGACCGAGGATGACGGCGTCGTCGAGGCCGGTAACCGGCCCGACCACTTCAGCGCCGCCGACCCGCCCGTTCCCCGTGTTCAGCGCCATGCGACCGAGCGCGGCTCGTTCTGCTGTTGGACTACGGGCTCACCTGGTAACACGGGCTCGACCGGAACCGGGTGGCCGCCTTCGAGCCACGACCGGTCAGCCGCTTGGAGAGCGGCCACGACACCCGCGCCGAACCAGCCGTCGGAGATCGGGGTCTCCCCGGAGTTGGTGCTCCGCACGAAGTGGGCGAGCTGCTCGGCGAGAGGCTCCTGCACGGGGATGTGCGGCGCGACCGTGTCGCCGTAGCGATAGGTGAGCTGGTGGGTGCCGAAGTCGGCCGACTCTTCGAGCTGGATGCCCTTGTCGTAGACCTTCACCGGTTCGTCGGGCTCGGTGTCGTCGTAGACGACCATGCTCTCGTCGCCCACGATGACCATGTTCCGCACCTTGCGCGGCGCGAGCCAGGAGACTGCGATCGACGCGATCACTCCGGACGGGAACGTGAGGTCGATGAAGGCGACCTCGGGGAGCCCGCTCCGCACGACGCTGCGCGCGCTCGTCTGGGCGGTGACCGGCATCTCACCTAGCAAGTGGAGGATGATCGAGAAGTCATGGGGCGCGAGATCCCAGATGACGTTGGCGTCGCTGCGGTGCTGGCCGAGGTTGAGCCGGGACGACGTGAGGTAGTGCACCTGCCCGATGCCGCCCGTGGTGAGCCGGTCCTTGATCCAGCTCACCCGAGGACTGAAGAGGAACGTGTGGCCGACCATGAGGCGAAGGCGGCGTTGATCGGCGAGCCCGGCCAACTCGGCCGCCTCGTTGGCACACGTCGTGAGTGGCTTCTCCACGAGCACGTGCCGGCCCGCCTCGAGGGCGGTGCGGGCATGGACGCCGTGGCTCTGCACGGGTGTGGCGATGATCACCGCGTTGACGTCGGGGTCGGCGAGCGCGGCGGCAAGATTCGACTCACAGGCGACGGCCGGGTACTGGCTGCACACCCAGGCAAGGCGGTCGAGGTGGGAGTCGACCGCGACGACCCCCTCGGAACCCAGGAGGCTCACTAGGTTGCGGAGCAACTTCGATCCCCAGTAGCCGATGCCGACGAGAGCGACCTTGGCGGTCGTGTCCGGCGGCGGCGGTGGGGCGGGCGGGTGCATCGTCATGGGGCGGACCTCGTAGTTCGTGGTAGAGCGGCGAGGGCTTCGACGCATTGGTCGATGTGGTCTGACGGGATGCCGGGGTACAGCGGTAGGGAGATGATCCGCGCCGCGTGGCGCTCGGCGTTGGGACGCGATCCGGCGGGCGAGAGGGCTGCCGCCGGCTGGAGGTGCACCGGAACCGGATAGTGCACACCGGTCTCTACCCCGTGGTGAGCAAGGTGCGCTCGGACCTCGTCGCGATGGTCGACTCGCAGGACCAACAGATGGTGCACATGGCGCGCCCGGTCGTCGATCGCGATCAGCTCTACGTGGTCGTTGCCGGCGAGCAGCTCCCGGTACCGCGCCGCTGCGGTGTCGCGCATGGCCTGGGCGGTCTCGAGGTCGGCGAGCTTGGCACGGAGGAAGGCGGCCTGCATGCCGTCGAGGCGTTCGTTGTGACCCCATTGGGTGTGCCAGTTGCGCGGCTCTTCACCGTGCTGGCGCAGCGTTGCGATCCGCTCGGCAAGCTCGCGGTCGGAAGTTGTGACGGCACCTGCCTGCCCGAGAGCGCCCAGGTTCTTCGTCGGATAGAAGCTGAACGCGGCGGCGTCGGCGAGGGATCCTGCCGGCTGGCCATCCCACGTCGCGCCGATCGCTTGGGCGGCATCCTCGAGCAGGAAGAGGTCGTGGCGCCCGGCGATGTGGCGGAGCCTGGTCATGTCGGCCGGCTGGCCGTAGAGGTGGACCGCCACTACGGCCGCGGTGCGGGGAGTGAGGGCGGCCTCGACCGCGTCGGGATCGATGTTGGCGGTGTCTGGCAGCGTGTCGACAGGAACGGGCCGCGCTCCGGCGGCCACGATCGCCTCCGCGGTCGCGAAGAAGGTGTTGGCGGGCAGGATCACCTCATCGCCTGCGCCGATGCCGGCGGCGACGAGTGTCAGGTGCAGGGCCGCCGTACCCGACCCGACCCCGACCGCGTAGCGGGTGGAGACCTTCTCGGCGAGCTCGGCTTCGAACGCGCCAACCTCGTTGCCGGTTCCGAAGTCGCCGTTGTCGAGGACCCGCTCGAAGGCCTCACGCAGGCTGTCGCGGTACCGCCCGTTGGTCGAGGCCATGTCGACGAACGGGACGGG
>CAZWDB010000081.1:0-19785 GCA_964632885.1 uncultured Acidimicrobiales bacterium
CCCGACGATCCCCGCACTTCCCGGTACCGCCGCGCCCTGAGCGCCCGCCTCTTCTAACCGCCGAACTTGAGGCAATAACGATCGGAATCCGATCGTTATTGCCTCAAGTTCGGCGGTGGAGAGGGGACGGGCGGTACCGTCGGCGTGTTCGCTTCCCCCACGTCGATCCTCGCCGTGCTGGGGGACGCTGTGCCCGAACTCCTGCCTCCGCCCGAACCCGCGCCGTCCGCCGTCGAGCGCATCCGCGACCTCGCCACGACGCGGCCACCCCAAGCCTTCCTCGCGGTTGCCGGCCTGGCCGGGGCGGCGCTGGCCGTCGCCGTCTTCGCCGGCAGCTTCCGCACCACCGCGCCTCCGGAGATCTCCCTCCCGCAGGCGACCGCCGCTGCGCCGGGTGACGAGCCGGCGCAGCGGGTGGTGGCGACCGAGGTCGTCGTGCACGTCGCCGGCGCGGTCGTCCGGCCCGGCGTGTACCGGCTGAGAGGGAGCGACCGGGTCGCCGACGCCATCGACGAGGCGGGCGGACCCACGCCCGAGGCCGACGTGCACGAGCTCAACCTGGCGGCCTCGCTCGCCGATGGCGACCGCGTCTACGTGCCGCGAGTGGGCGAAGCGCTACCGGTCGCAACCGGCGGTGACGGCTCGCCGGCGACGCCCATCAACATCAACCGGGCAACCGCGGCCGAGCTCGAAGCCCTGCCTGGTGTCGGTGCAGTGACCGCGAAGGCGATCGTCGCGTACAGGGAGGAGCACGGCCCTTTCCACTCCGTCGACCAGCTGCTCGAGGTGCGCGGCATCGGACCGGGCCGGCTAGAGGCGGTCCGCGACCAGGTTCGCGTTTAGCGACCGGTGTCGGACAACGCGGCGGTCGCCCTTGCTGGCGCGGTCGCGGTCGGCGCGTGGGCGGCGTGGCCGGTGCCGCTGGGTGTGGCCCTGGGCGCGGTGGCGATCGCGGTCGTGCTCCGCTGGCCGGCGATGTTGATCATCGCCGCGCTACTCGTGGCTGCCTCTCTCTCGCACCGCTCGTGGGCGGGGCTCACGCCACCTGAGCCAGGCGAGCGGCTGGCTGGCATGGCGACGCTCGTCACCGACCCGGAGTGGTCGCGTTTCGGGCAGCTCCAGGTTGAGATGCGGGCGGGCTCCCGGCGGGTCGCGGCGGGGGCGCGGGGCCTGGCCGCCAGCCGCCTCGTCACGCGCATGGCAGGCGAGCGCGTCGAGGTCGAGGGCAGGCTGCGACCGCTCACCGGGCGGGCGGCGCCCTACTTCCGCCGGCGCCACATCGCGGCGCGTCTCGACGTCACGTCGGTCGGAGAGCTCCCGCACGCGGGTACCCCCGTCGACCGGATCGCCAACCATGTGCGCGGCCTCCTCGACAAAGGGTCAGACTCGATGCACCCCAACCATCAGGCGTTGTTCGCGGGATTCCTGCTGGGCGACGACCGTGGTCAACCCCCGGCGACGGTCTTCGACTTCCGGGCCTCCGGCCTGAGCCACTTGCTTGCCGTTTCGGGTCAGAACGTCGCTTTCGTCTTGGCGATCGCGGCGCCGTTGCTGCGCCGGCTACGGCTTCGCGGCCGCCTCGTCGCGGGCGCGGGCGTGCTCGTGATCTTCGGCGTCCTCACCAGGTGGGAACCGACGGTGCTGCGCGCCGTGGCCATGGCGTCGCTCGCGCTGATCGCGACGACCTTGGGGCGGCCGGCGTCGTCCCTACGTCTACTGGCGCTCGCGGTGGCTGCGCTGTTGTTGATCGACCCGCTGCTGGTCGGCTCGATCGCGTTCCAGCTGTCGGTCGCGGCGAGCGCGGGAATCGTCCTGATCGCACCGGGCCTGAGGGAGCGACTGCCCGGTCCGCGTGTCGTCGCCGAACCGGTTGCGGTGACGGTGGCTGCGCAGGCGGCGGTCGCGCCGATTCTCGTCGTCGCTTTCGACGGGGTCCCCGTGAGCTCGTTGCCTGCCAACCTCCTCGCCGGACCCGCGGCCGCGCCGATCACGGTATGGGGGCTGACCGCCGGGGTCGCCGCCGGCCTCCTGGGCGAGCCGATGGCGGGATGGCTGCATGTGCCGACCGAGCTTCTCGTGGGGTGGGTTGCCCACGTCGCGACATGGGCGGCCGCGATGCCGCTCGGTGATGTCGGCCCACGGGAGGTCCTGATGCTGGTCGTGGCGGGATCCGCCGCTCTCCTCTGGCGAAGACGGCGGCGGGCGGTTCTGGTGGTGGCCGGCGTCGTCGTGGCGGTTAGTGCCATCGCGCCGGTCGTGGGCGGTCCGGCGCCGGCGGCGGGCACTGAGGTCGCGCCCGGCGCCCGCCTGTGGCACACCTCGGACGCCGTCGTGGTCGTGGTCGACCGGCCCGACCCGGTGGCGGTGCTGACCGGCCTCAGACGAGCCCACGTGCGGCGGATCGATGCGCTCGTGACGACGTCGGAGTCGCCGTCTGCCACGGAGACGGTTACTGCGATCACGCGCCGCATCCGCACCCGCGCCGTCGTCCACGCCCCCGACCGAACTTGAGGCAATAACGAACGGATTCCGTTCGTTATTGCCTCAAGTTCGTCTGGGCGGTCGGTAGGTTCGCTGTCGTGAGGTTGGCTCTGGGCGCGCGGACCTATGACTTGGCGACGCGGAGCCTGGTGGTGGGCATCCTCAATCGCACCACAGACTCCTTCTTCGACAAGGGTGCCTTCTTCGAGATGGATGCATTCCTCGCCCGGGCGGAGCAGTTGGTCGACGAAGGCGCCGACATCCTCGACGTCGGAGGCGTGAAGGCAGGGCCGGGACCCGAGGTGAGCGAGGACGAGGAGTTGGAACGGGTCGTACCCGCGGTCGAGGCGTTGCGGAGCCGCTTCGACCTTCCGATATCCGCCGACACGTGGCGCGCGGCGGTCGCCCGTGCCGCCTTCGAGGCCGGTGCGGTGATCGGTAACGACATCAGCGGCTTCGGTGACCCCGAGTACCTGCCGGTCGCCGCTCGTGCCGGCGCCACGGTCATCGCGACCCACATACGTCTCCAACCGCGGGTGCCCGATCCAGAGCCCCACTACGACGACGTGGTGGTCGACGTCGCCGACTTCCTCGTCGAGCGGGCGCGGTGCGCCGAGGCTGCCGGGATCCCGTCGGAGCGGATCGTGCTCGACGCCGGACTCGACCTTGGCAAGACGTGGCAGCAGTCGCTGACACTGCTCCGGGCCTCCGACCGGCTGGCCGCCCTCGGTTTTCCGCTCCTCCTCTCCGCTTCGAACAAGACCTTCCTCGGCCGCCTGCTCGACCTCGAGGTGACCGACCGGCGGGATGCGACCATCGCGGCGACCGCCCTCGGTGTCAGCCGAGGCTGCCGTATCGTGCGCGCCCATGACGTGCAAGCGGCCCGCCGGGTTTGTGACGTGCTAGCCGCGGTGCTCGAAGCCGATGACGATGACCAAGACGATGCCTGACACCGCGCCCGTCTACCTGGTGACCGGTGACGACCCCTCCGTTCTGAGCGAGGAGTTGCGGCGCCTCCTTCATCTGCTCTGCGGTGACCAGGACCCCGGCATGGCGATCGAGGAGATCGGTGGCGACGACGTCGACGTCGGCGCGGTGCTCGACGCCTGCCTCACTCCGCCGTTCTTCACCGACCGTCGAGTGGTGCTCGTTCGGGATGTGGGGCAGTTCGGGGAGGAGGCGGTGCGGCGCCTCATCGCCTATGTAACCGATCCGCTCGACACGACCCACCTGGTGCTTGTCGCGGGGCGAGGGCGCACCCCGCAGAAGCTCACCAACGCGGTCAAGAAGGCCGGCACGGTCGTAAGCGCGGCGGTGCCCACGGGGCGAGCGCGTACGGCATGGCTCGACGAGCGGCTGAACGCGGCACCGGTCGTCTTCGACCGGGCAGCCGGCGCGCTCATCGGCGAACACCTCGGTGAGGACATCGGTCGGCTGGCTAGTCTCATCGCCGCGCTCACGTCTGCCTTCGGCGAGGGCGCGCGCGTCGGCGCCGACGACGTCGCGCCCTTCCTAGGCGAGGCGGGAGGCGTCGCCCCCTGGGATCTCACCGACGCCATCGACGGAGGTGACACCGCCGCGGCGCTCGATGCTCTGCACCGAATGCTCTCGGCAGGAGCCCGCCACCCCCTCGTGGTGATGGCGACACTCCAGCGGCACTACACGTCGATGCTCAAGCTCGACGGCGCCAACGTCGCATCGGAGAAGGAAGCGGCCGACCTCCTCGGTATGCGCGGGAGCACGTTTCCTGCCCGGAAGGCGATGAATCAGGCTCGCCGGCTGGGGTGGGCGGGGGTGAGCGAGGCGATCGAGCTCCTCGCGGCGGCTGACCTCGACCTGCGGGGCGCCCGGGCCTGGCCCGACACCCTCGTGATGGACGTGCTCGTCGCCCGCCTCTGCCGCCTCTCCCGCCGCCGCAGCCGAACTTGAGGCAATAACGCACGGATTCCGTGCGTTATTGCCTCAAGTTCCGAGAAGTCGGGCTTGGCTAGGGTTCCTGACGTGCCCCGCCGCAAGGTCCCCGCGCCGAGTCTCGCTGTCGAGCGGTTCACCCTCGACAACGGCTTGAGGGTGGTGCTCGGACCTGACAAGTCGTCGCCCACGGTCGCCATCGTCGTCTACTACGACGTCGGCTTCCGCTCCGAGCCCGAGGGGCGCACCGGGTTCGCCCACCTGTTCGAACACCTGATGTTCCAGGGGTCGGTCAACCTGGAGAAGGGCATGCTCGACAAGCTCATCATGGGCAACGGCGGCATCCTCAACGGCAGCACGCGGTCCGACTACACGAACTACATCTCCCACCTGCCGGCAGCGGCCCTCGACCTCGGCCTCTTCATCGAGGCCGACCGGATGCTCGGCCTGCGGCTGACGGAGGAGAGCCTCCAGAACCAGATCGACGTGGTGAAGGAGGAGATCCGCGTCAACGTCATGAACGTGCCTTACGGCGGCTTCCCGTGGATCGACCTTCCGCCGGTGATGTTCCGCACGTTCAACAACGCCCACAACGGCTATGGCAGCTTCGTCGACCTCGAAGCGGCTTCGCTCGACGATGCGCTCGAGTTCTTCGACCACTACTACGCGCCTGCCAACGCCGTGCTCTGCGTGACCGGCGACCTCGACGTCGATGTCGCGCGCGAACTCATCGAGAGTCACTTCGGGAACGTGCCGGCACGGGCCGCGCCTCCCGTGCCCGACTGCTCGGAGCCGCTCATCGACGAAGAACGCCGCCTCGAGAAGGCCGACCCCATGGCGCCGGTGCCGGCCATCGCAGTCGGCTACCGGGTGCCCGACCCGATCGACGACATCGACCGGTATCTCGCAACGGTCGTGTTGTGCGAGATCCTCACCGACGGCGACGCCAGCCGCCTGCACCAACGACTCGTGAAGACCGAGCAGCTGGCGAGCCATGTCGGCGGACTTCTCGGAACCTTCGGCGACCCCTTCGACGTGCGCGACCCGACCATGCTGCAACTGCTTGCCTACCACCCGGGCGCAACCGTCGACCAGGTTCTCGCGGCCATCGACGAAGAGGTCGATGCGGTCGCTTCCGGCGTCGATGGTCCCGAGCTCGAGCGGGTTGTCACCAACATGGCGTCGGCCCATCTCCGGGGCCTCGACAACCTCCTGCACCGAGCGATGGTGATCGCGCCCTTCGAGCAGCAGCGGGGGAGACCCGAGCTTGTCAACGAGCTGCCGGCCGCGCTCGACCGGGTGTCGGACGACGACGTGGCCGCGGCCGCTCGCGAATGGCTCCGATCCGACCGGCGGGCTGTGCTCTCGGTCGTTCCGGGAGGGTCCCAATGACGGCGACCGGGACGGTGATCCCCACCGTTGCACCACCGCGGCCGATGAAGCTTCCCAGCGTCGCGGAGCGCACCCTCGACAACGGGCTCCATGTGCTCGCAGTGCGGCGACCCGGAATCCCGAGGCTCGAGGCCCGGCTTCACATGCCGGCCGCGCAGCTCTCCAACGACGACGGCAGCCGGCGGATCGTGCTCGCCAAGACGTTGCTCGCAGGCACGGACTCCCGTTCGAGCCTCGAGCTTGCCCAGGAGCTCCAGCGGCTCGGTGGCGGCCTCGACACCTCCGTCGACAGCGACCAGTTCGTGCTCTTCGGCAGCGCGCTCGCACCGAACATGAGCGCGTTCCTCGAGCTGATGGCCGATGTCGTGACGGGCTCGACTTACCCCGCCGACGAGGTCCAACTAGAGAAGGACCGCGCCGGCCAGGAGATCCTCCTCGCCCGCAGCCAGCCCGCGACGATCGCACGCGAGGGATTCCTCGAGCGCATCTACGGCACCCACCCGTATGGCCGGGGCCTTCCCGAGCCTGAGGCCGTCGCCAAGGTGACGGCCGGCGCGTTGCGTAACTTCCACAGCAAGCGGTTCGGGCCGCGCGGCGCCGTGCTCGTGCTCGTGGGTGACTTTCGTGGCGCGACCGCGCTCGATCGGGCCGAGGCCGCCTTCGGAGGGTGGGACGACGTGGGTTCCCCGCGGGGTGTGTTCGCTCCGAAGGGGGCCGCATTCAAGGGGTCGGTCCTCATCAACCGACCGGGCGCGGTCCAGACGAACGTGCGGATCGGGGGCCTCGCTCCTCGGCGCGGCGAGCCCGACCATGCCGCCTTCACTCTCGCCAATCTGGTGTTCGGCGGTTACTTCAGCTCCCGTCTCGTCGAGAACATCCGCGAACGCCGTGGCTACACCTATTCGCCCGGCAGCGTCATTCAGCAGAATCGGGCCGCGGCCCACATCGTCGTCGTCGCCGACGTCGGCACCGAGGTGACCGGGCCCGCCCTGGTCGAGATGCGGTACGAGCTCGGTCGCATCGTCTCCACCCTCGCCACCGATGAGGAGCTCGAGGCCGCCAAGCGCTACCTCGCCGGCACCATCGCGCTCTCCACCCAGACCCAGGCCGGTCTGGCCAACTATCTCGGGACCCTCGCCCAAAGTGGGCTCCGCATCGAGTACCTGCGCGACTTCCCTCGCACCGTCGCGAAGCTCGGTGCCGAGGAGGTCCGCGATGCGGCCTGGCGGTACTTCGCACCCCGCAGTCTCGTGACCGTGATGGTCGGCGACGCGGAACGAATCACCTCCACAGTGTCGGCCTTCGACGACATCGAGGTCATCGATGGCGACGACTGACCGGCGGGATCCCGACGACCGCCCCCTCCCGTTCGACCTGATCGGCACGATGGCGATCCAAGAGGCCGAGGTCGCGCCCGGCCTCCGCCATGTGGAGATCTACGGCCGAGGCGGCCTCCTGACGTTGCTGTGGCACGGGGAACCCACCGCCCGCCACGTCGTCGTCATGGGCGGCGGCGCGATGGGCGGCATGCTCGGCCCTGCCGACGGCCTCTACCACGACCTCGGCGTCGAGCTGGCGTCGCGCGGGATGGGCGCCATCCGGGTCGGCTGGCGTCAACCCAATGAGCTCGCGGAGTGCGTCCTCGACATGGCGGCCGCAGCCGATCTCGCGTCACGTGGCGGAGCGGGGGCGTTCGTCACGGCCGGGCACTCCTTCGGCGGTGCGGTTGCGGTGGGCACGGCGCTCGCCCTGCCGAGCTCGGTAGCCGGTGTGGTCACCTTCGCCACTCAGTCGGCGGGCTGTGAGAACGCCGCCGGGCTCGGAGGAAGGCCGCTCCTGCTGTTTCACGGTGACCGCGACACCCTGCTGCCGCCGATGTGCAGCGAGGTCGTGAAGGAACTGGCGGGCAGCGGCGAGCTCGTCGTGGTCAAGGGCGCGGGGCACCTTCTGTCAGAGGGCCGCGGCCTCATGTGGGACCGCCTTCTCGAGTGGATACCGGCGGTCTTCGAAGCTCACGGCTGACACCAGCCCGAGGCAGGTGCCCGGCCGGCGGTGCTCAGGCGGACGGGTTGAGGCGACGGGCCAGACGGCTCTTGCGGCGGGCGGCCTCGTTCTTGTGGATCACGCCTTTGGCGGCCGCCTTGTCGATGCGCTTTACCGCTTGGCGGAGCGCCTCAGGCGCGGCGTCGGGGTCGGTCTCCGCTGCAGTGACGACACTCTTGACGCGCGTCTTCATCTCGGAGCGCACCGCCTTGTTCCGCAGGCGGCGCCGCTCGTTCTGACGGTTGCGCTTGATCTGGCTCTTGATGTTCGCCACGAAGAAAAGAGGCTAGCACCCGCCGGTACCATCCTCGGATGCCGAGGCCGAAGGTCGCGATCGGACCCGCATCCGCGCCCGCCTGGGTGGCCGGCGCCGTTCGCGCCGGCGGGGGTGACGTCGTCGAGGTCGAGGACGCCGAAGCCTTGGTCTGGACCGACCCTCGTGGGGTGGACGAGCTCGAGGTGATACTCGACCGCGGCCAACACCTGTCGTGGGTGCAGCTGCCGTGGGCGGGCGTCGAGCGCTTCGCCGAAAAAGGGCTCTTCGACGATGCCCGCACGTGGACGTGCGGCAAGGGCGTCTATGCGGAGCCCGTCGCCGAGCACGCCCTCGCGCTCGCTCTCGCCGGTCTGCGGCGGCTGCCGGACCGCGTCGTGGCCGACGACTGGGGACCTCCCTTGGGCACCAGCCTGTACGACGGCCGGGTGACGATCCTCGGCGGTGGCGGCATCACGGAGTCCCTCATCTCGCTCCTCGCCCCCATGCGCACCGACATCACCGTCGTCCGTCGCCACGCCGACGTGGCGATCGACGGGGCCCGCGTGGTGGGACGCCCCGAACTTCACGATGCCCTTGCGGGCGCGGACGCGGCGGTGCTCGCGCTGGCGCTCACCCCGGAGACCGTCGGTGTGATCGGCGCGGCTGAGCTCCAGGCCATGGAGCGGCACGCGTGGCTCGTGAACGTCGCCCGTGGCGAGCATGTCGTGACCGGCGCGCTCATCGAAGCCCTCGACCGCGGTTCGATCGGCGGAGCCGCCCTCGACGTCACCGACCCAGAGCCGCTGCCCGCCGGCCATCCCCTGTTCGGCCGTACGAACTGCATCATCACGCCGCACTGCGCGAATACCCCCGAAATGGCTCGTGGACCCCTAACGGCCCGCATCACGGAGAACGTCCGCCGGTTCGGCGCAGGCGAAACCCTCATCGGGCCGGTTGATCCCGTGCTGGGCTATTGACGCCTGATCCGAACGGTTCAGTCCGCGCAAGAGCGTGCCGATAAACACAGGAGCACGAATGCGGGCTGATTCGGACACTGGATGAAATCTGAAGGCACCCAACGACTGACTCGGTACTACGCCGCCGTCTGCGTGGCGGGTTTTGCCGCGCTCGCTGCCGGGCTCGCGGCCGAGCGGGTGGCCTTCGAAGGCGAGCGGCTCGGCATCCTCTTTCTCGTCGTCCTCGTGGTTGCGGGCGAGCTGTTCCCGATCCGGATGTCACGGGGCGCGCAATGGGGTGTGGAGATCTCGACCTCGACGACGTTCGCCTTCGCGCTACTGGTGATGGCCGGCATCCCGGCGACCATGGTGGCCCTGGGCGGGGCATCCCTCGTGGCGGGCTTCAGCGCCCGGAAGCCGACGTTGCGTGTTGCATTCGACTTCGCTCGCTACGCGCTGGCTCTGACGGCTGCCCGCCTCGTGTTGTCCGCGGCCGGCTCTCCTGCCGAGGTGATCGAGCAGTCGCGGGAAGTCGGCCTGCCGATGATCGCCTTCGTGCTCGCGGCCGGCCTGTCGTTCTTCACGGTCAACCACCTGTTGGCTTCCGGCGCCGAGGCGCTCGAGAAGGGTGAGCCGCTTGCCGACGCGCTCGCCGGCGACGCCGTCTTTCAAGCGTCGACGACCGGCGTGCTCCTGATCCTCAGCCCGGTGGTCGTCGCGTCGGCGATCGCCAGTCCTCTGCTCGTCCCGTTGCTCGCCGTGCTCATGGCGCTGCTCCACCGCTACGCGGCGACCGTGGTCGACAATGAGCGGCACGCCCTGCATGACCGGCTCACCGACCTCGGCAACCGCGAGCTCTTCAGCCGCCAGACTGATGCGGCGATCACCGCCGAGCCCGACCGCCACGTCGGCGTAGTTCTGCTCGACCTCGACCAGTTCAAAGAGGTCAACGACACGCTCGGCCACTCGGTCGGCGATCAGCTGCTGGTTCAGGTGGCCCGCCGGCTCGAGGACGTCGTGCCGGCCGGCGCGGTAGCGGCGCGGCTCGGGGGCGACGAGTTCGCCGTACTCCTTCCCCCCGCCGATGAAGCCTCCGCGGTGCATGCCCAGGCCACCGAGCTCCTCCGCACGCTGGGACGGCGCTACCAGGTCGGCGAACTCGTTCTGGAGGTGGGGGCGAGCGCAGGCCTCGCCATCGCACCCGGCGACGGCGACGCCGCCCGGTTGTTGCAACGGGCCGACGTCGCCATGTACGCGGCCAAGCGCGACCGTACCGGCGTGACGCGGTACAACGCCCAAATCGACGGCCACAGTCCCGAGCGTCTCGCCATGTTCTCCGAGCTCCGCGAGGCGGTAGACCGCCGAGAGCTCGTCGTCTTCTACCAACCGAAAGCCGACATCCATACCGGCGTGGTGACGGGCGTCGAAGCCCTCGTGCGGTGGGAACACCCCCGGCTCGGCATCGTCCCTCCCGACGAGTTCTTGCCGCTCATCCACAAGGCCGGTCTGACCCGGGACCTGACACTGCTCGTGCTCGAGGAGGCCGTCGCCCAGTGCCGGCGGTGGCACGACGCCGGCTTGTTGCTCGGCGTCGCAGTGAACGTCACCGACCACGACCTGACCGATCCGCGCTTCCTCGCCGACGTGGCGCGGTCACTCGACGACCACAACCTCTCGCCGGCCTGGCTCAAGATCGAGATAACGGAGGAGACGGTGATGCGCGACGCCGTCCGGCTCATGGGTGTTCTCGCGATCCTCCGCGAGATGGGCATCCAGCTCGCGCTCGACGACTTCGGCACCGGCTACTCGTCGCTCGCCTACCTCTCCCGTATGCGCGTCGCCGAGCTCAAGATCGACAAGTCCTTCGTGATGGGCATGGACACGAGCGAGCAGAACCGGGTGATCGTCAAGTCGACCGTCGACCTCGCCCACAGCCTCGACATGCGTGCCGTGGCCGAGGGTGTCGACAGCGCCGAGGGGTGGGAGAAGCTCCGGCTGCTCGGTTGCGACATCGTGCAGGGCTACTACCTCAAGCGGCCGGTGTCGGGCTCAGAACTGACACCGTGGCTGCACGGGCGGTGCGCGGCCGTGGCGGAGCAGGAGAACCTGAACCAGTAGGTCAGTCGAGGCGAAGGGCGGTGATGAACGCTTCCTGGGGCACCTCGACCCTGCCGATCGCCTTCATGCGCTTCTTGCCCTCCTTTTGCCGCTCGAGCAGCTTGCGCTTCCTCGTCACGTCACCGCCGTAGCACTTGGCGAGAACGTCCTTGCGCTTGGCCTTCACGGTCTCCCGCGCGATGACCTTGCCGCCGATCGCGGCTTGGATCGGGACGTCGAACATCTGGCGGGGGATGATCTCGCGCAGTTTCTCGGTCATCCTCCGCCCGTAGTCGTCGGCCTTCGAGCGATGCACGATCGTCGAGAAGGCGTCGACCGGCACGGCGTTGAGCAGCACGTCGACCTTCACCAGGTTCGAAGTGGCGTATCCGGCCGGCTCGTAGTCGAGGCTCGCGTAGCCCTGGGTGCGGCTCTTGAGCTGGTCGAAGAAGTCGACCACCACTTCGGCCAGCGGGATGCTGTAGACAAGCTCGAGTCGTTCGGGCGACAGGTACTCCATCTTCTTCATCTCGCCCCGCCGCGTCTGACATAGGTCCATGACGGCGCCGGTGTAGTCGGTGGGCGTGAGGATCGTCACCGTGAAGAGGGGTTCCGAGATCGTCTCGATGTTCTGCGCCGGCGGCATGTCGGAGGGGTTGTCGACCTCCAGCACCTCACCCGCAGTGGTCTGCACCACGTACTCGACCGACGGCGCGGTGGCGATGAGGCTCAGGTCGTATTCGCGCTCGAGCCGCTCGCGGACAATCTCCATGTGCAGGAGCCCGAGGAACCCACAGCGGAAGCCGAAGCCGAGCGCGCCGGACGTCTCCGGGAGGTAGCTGAAGCTGCTGTCGTTCAAGCGGAGCTTCTCCAGCGCATCGCGCAGGTCCTCGAACTCGTCGCCGTCGACGGGATACAGCCCGCAGAACACCATCGGCTTCGGTTCCCGGTATCCCGGCAGTGGCGCGGGCGCAGGCCTCGAGAAGGAGGTGACCGTCTCTCCGGAGCGCGCCTCGGACAAGTCCTTGACGCCGGCGATGAGATAGCCGACCTCGCCGGGGCCGAGCTCGGACACCGGCGTGGGGACGGGCGTGCGGATGCCGATCTCCTCGGCGTCGTGGACCACGCCCGCCTGCATGAACCGCAGACGCGCTCCGCTGGTGAGCACGCCGTTCATCACCCGAAGGGCGCTCACCACGCCTCGATACTGGTCGTAGTAGGAGTCGAAGATGAGCGCCTGCAGCGGCGCGTCGGGATCCCCTTGGGGCGCGGGGATGTGCTCGACGATGGCATCGAGCAACTCGGTAACGCCCTCGCCCGTCTTGGCCGATATCCGGAGGATGTCCTTGGCTGGGATGCCGAGCACCTTCTCGATCTCCTCGGCGTAGCGGTCGGGCTCCGCCGCGGGTAGATCGATCTTGTTGAGCACGGCAACGATGTCGAGGTCGGCTTCGAGGGCGAGGAAGCAGTTCGCCAGCGTTTGGGCTTCGATGCCCTGCGCGGCGTCGACGAGCAGCACGACCCCTTCGCACGCGGCCAGGCTGCGGGACACCTCGTACCCGAAGTCGACGTGTCCGGGTGTGTCGATGAGCTGGAGCCAGTGGTCTCGCCACGGGACTCTCACGTTCTGGGCCTTGATCGTGATGCCCCGCTCGCGCTCGATGTCCATGGAGTCGAGGAACTGCTCGCGCATCGCGCGCGCGTCGACCGCGCCCGTCATCTCGAGGATGCGGTCGGAGAGGGTGGACTTGCCGTGGTCGATGTGCGCGACGATCGCCCACGAGCGGAGGCGGTCCAACGGGATCACAGTGATCCATCTTCGCGGCCTTGGCGGCATTGTCGCCCCTTCACAGATCGCGGCGAGGGGCGTAGCCTCGAAGTTGACCCCTAACCAGGGAGGTGATGCAGGTGCGCCACTATCTCGTGGTCGCCAACCAGACCCTCGGGGGTGCCCAGCTGCTCGACGCGGTGGAGGAGCGCATGCGGGCCGGGGAGTGCGCCTTTCACGTGGTCGTCCCGGCGTCGCGCCCCCACGGCACCGCGGTGTGGACAGAGGGTGAAGCGAAGGCCCACGCCGCCGAGCAGCTCGAAACCGCCCTTCGACGGTTCCGGGAGGTCGGGGCCCAAGTGACCGGAGAGGTCGGAGACCCGAGCCCGGTCGCGGCCGCGACCGACGCCCTTCTCGGTCACGACTTCGACGAGATCCTCGTGTCGACGCTGCCCCTCGGCGTCTCCCGCTGGCTTCGCCAGGATGTGGTGCACCGACTGCGGCGCGCCCAGTCGCTGCCCGTCGTCCACATCGAGGCGGTCCACGAGCCGGCCTGAGGCCCATTAGGCAACCTGAGCAGGCGTAGGCGGCCGGACGAAAGGGGGTAGTGGTCGCCCTCGGTTGGCACTCGGTATCCTTGAGTGCCAAATGCTCGATGAACGCAAGTCCGCAATTCTGCGGGCCGTGGTGGAGGAGTACATCGAGACCGCTCAACCGGTTGGTTCGGCGCGCATCGCCGGCGCAACCGAGGTCGACGTTTCGGCCGCCACGGTTCGCAACGAGATGGGTGCCCTCGAACGCGACGGCTACCTCACCCAGCCCCATACCAGCGCGGGCCGCATTCCGACCGACAAGGGTTACCGGTTCTTCGTCGATCACCTGACGTCCCCGGGCCGGCTCCAGCCTGCCCAGCGTCAGCGGGTGCAGGAGTTCTTCGGCACCACCCATGGCGCCCTCGAGCAGATGCTGCACGACACGAGCCGGCTTCTGTCCGGCCTCACGAGCTACGCGAGCGTCGTCATCGGGCCGCCCCACGAGGCCACCACGATCCGCTCCGCCCAGCTGGTCGGTCTCTCATCCCGAGTGGCGCTGTTGGTGCTCGTGCTGTCGAACGGCGCCGTTGAGAAGCGCTCCCTCGAGTTCGATGAGGACGTCGGCGACGAGCGTCTGGCGGCGGCCACCGCACACCTCTCGGCCTCGCTCGTCGGCGAGACACTCTCGGGCGCCGGGCTCCCGCCCCGCACCGGCGAGGCGGCCACCGACGACGTCGTGGCGCGCGCCGTCGCGAGCTTGAGTGCTGTCCAGTCCGACGACCCCGAACACGTCTTCGTCGGTGGCACTGCGCTGATGGCGCGGGCCTTCGACGCGGTGGAGACCGTGCGGCAGGTGCTGGCCATCCTCGAACAGCAGTACGTCGTCGTGACCTTGTTGAAGGACGTCCTCGACCGGGGCCTTTCGGTCGCCATCGGCAAGGAGGTGGGGCTCGAGCCCCTCGCCGAGTGCGCGGTCGTCGTGGCGCCCTACGTCGTCGAAGGAGAGACCGCCGGCACGATCGGTGTGGTAGGCCCGACCCGCATGAAGTACCCACAAGCACTTGCCGCCGTAGCCCACGTCAGCCAACGGCTCGGACGCCACTTCACCGAGGCGTGACATGACGACGACCCCTGACTTCTACGAGTTGCTCGGCGTCGCCCATGACGCGAGCACCGACGAGATCAAGCGCGCCTACCGCAAGCTGGCTCGGGAACTGCATCCCGACGCCAACCCGGGCAACGCCGAGGCCGAGGACCGTTTCAAGCAGGTGAGCCTCGCCTACGAGGTCTTGGCCGACCCGGAACGGCGCCGCCGCTACGACATGTACGGTCCCGACGCGCTGCGCGGCGCCGGCGCGGGCCCCGGCCCTGACCCGTTCGCGGACTTCAGCGGTGCGTTCAGCGACATCTTCGATGCGTTCTTCGGGGGCGGCCAGACGACCCGTCGCCGGGGCGGCCCGGTGCGCGGCAGCGACATGGAGACCTTGGTCGATCTCTCCTTCGAAGAGGCGGTGTTCGGCACCAAGACCGATGTGAAGCTACGCCTTCCCGTGGCCTGCACCACCTGCGACGCCAGCGGCGCCGCGCCCGGCACCCGCGCCGAAGCCTGCACGCTGTGTGATGGCACCGGCGAGCTGCGCCGGGTGCGTCAGTCGCTGCTCGGCCAGGTCGTGACGGCCAGCCCCTGCCACCAGTGCGGTGGGGTCGGCCGCTACATCGCCGAGCCGTGCCGCGACTGCCGGGGCGAAGGTCGTCGCACCGAACAGCGCGAGCACCAGGTCGACGTGCCGGCGGGCATCGACGACGGACAGACGTTGCGAATCCCGGGGCGGGGAGCGGCCGGCCCGCGGGGTGGTCCGCCCGGCGACCTGTTCGTCCACGTGCGGGTTCGTCCCCACCCGCGGTTCGTGCGCGACGGCTACGACCTCGTGCACGTGCTCGAGGTGCCCGTCACCCAGGCCGCCCTCGGCGTGCATCTACCGTTCGAGACCCTCGACGGCGAGGAGGACCTCGTCGTACCTAAGGGCACTCAGCCGGGCCGGGTGTTCCGGCTCCGTGAGCGGGGCGTGCCCCGTCTCGACGGACGGGGCCGGGGCGACCTGCTCGTCCGAATCGATGTGGCGGTTCCCGACGACCTGAGCCGCGAGGAGGAGGAGCTGATGCGTCAACTCGCCGCGCTGCGGGGTGAGGAAGTCGCGCCCGCCGACAACGGCTTCTTCTACAAGATCCGCAGCGCGTTCAAGTAGCCAGTCCGTGGCCGGCGTCGCCGCCCACGTTTTCGTCGCCGATCTCGACGAGCCGGCCCTAAACGCCGCGGACGAGCACCACCTCGGCCGGGTACTGCGACTCCGCGACGGCGAGATCGTCACCGCTTCCGACGGTGCCGGCGGCCTGCTGCGCTGTTCGGCGGTCAGGGTGGGGGAGGGTCTGAGGCTCGAGCCTGCGGGGGACGTCGAACGCGTTCCCGCCGCGACGCCCGCCGTCACGGTCGGCTTCGCGCTGACCAAAGGCGAGAAGCCGGAGTGGGCGGTCCAGCGCCTCACCGAGGTCGGTGTCGACCGAATCGTCCCTTTTGTCGCCGCCCGCTCGGTGGTTCGGTGGGACCCGGCACGCGCCGCTCGCCACACCGACCGTCTAAGGAGTGTGGCCCGCGCCGCGGCGATGCAGTCGCGGCGATTGTGGCTGCCCGAGGTTTCCGACCCGGCTCCGTTCCACGACGTGCTCGCCGGCTTGGGAGGCTTGGGCGATAGCTCGACCGGCGTTGGGGCGCGTGCCGCGCTCGCGGACCCCTCGGGCGAGGCGCCGAGCCTCGACCGCCCGGCGATCCTCGTGGGCCCGGAAGGGGGATTCGACGACGCCGAACTCGCCTCGGGATTGGCGCGCGTGCGGCTCGGTGACCACGTTCTGCGGGCGGAGACGGCCGCCGTCACTGCGGGGGTCCTGTTGTGCGCTCTCCGCGGTGACCTAGTATGGGAGCGGCGGTAGGTGCCGATCTATCGGCACGGACTGCGGTGGGATCTGCCCCAGTGCAGCACGCTGAGTGGTTTGAGGGTGACGAATGTGAGATACTGGGCAGCGTCGAAGGGGGTCTGGTGACCGAGCAGGAAATGACAGGCAGCTACGCCCAGCGGGTGGGTGAGCGCCTCAGGCTTATCCGTCGGCAGAAGGGCCAGTCGCTCCAAGAGGTCGAGGCATCCTCGGATCAGGAGTTCAAGGCTTCGGTACTCGGCGCCTACGAACGGGGTGAGCGGGCCATCTCGGTGCCTCGCCTCCAGCGCCTGGCGCGCTTCTACAACGTGCCCGTCGACCAGCTGCTGCCCCGTCCCTCGGGCGACATCGTCGGCCCGTCTACCGACGACGAGGTCATCGACCTTGTCAGCGAGGCCGCAGGCGAGCCGACCCCGTCCCGCGGCACCCGCTTCGTTGACGACGAGGACCCCAAGATCTCCATCGACCTGGCGCGCCTCCAGACCCTCGCCGAGACCGACCGGGAGATGCTCACCCGTTACCTCGGGATGATCCAGCTCCAGCGGCAGGACTTCAACGGCAAGGTGCTCACGATCCGCCACGAGGACCTTCGGGCGATCGCCTGCCTCTTCGAGACGTCGACCCAGGGCATGCGCCGGCGCCTCGACGAGATGAGCCTCCTGCGCTAGACCGGCTCTCCTGAGCTTCGGCGTCTACGTCCACGTCCCGTTCTGCGCAGCGCGCTGCGACTACTGCGCGTTCGCGACCTGGACCGACCGCGACCACCTGATGTCCACCTACGCAGCAGCGTGCGCGCGGGAAGTGTCCCGGGCCGTCACTGCCGGCATGCCGGAAGCGGCGAGCGTGTTCTTCGGAGGTGGCACGCCATCGCGGCTCGCGGCCGAGGAGTTGATTGCGATCCTCGATGCCATCCCGCGGGAGCCCGGTGCGGAGGTGACCGTCGAGTGCAACCCCGAGACGGTCACGCCGTCGCTGCTCGCCGCCTACCGCGCCGCGGGCGTGAACCGGCTCTCCTTCGGCGCCCAGTCGTTCGTCCCCCACGTGCTGCAGACGCTGGGAAGGGTGCACGACCCGGCCTCGGTGGCGCGTGCCGTCTCATATGCGCGTGATGCCGGGTTCGAGAACTTCAACCTCGACCTCATCTTCGGTGCGGCGGGCGAGTCGATCGACGACTGGCGCGCCTCGTTGGACGCCGCCCTCGCCCTCGAGCCTCCGCACCTGTCGGCCTACGCCCTGACCGTCGAGCCCGGCACCGCGCTCGCCTACGACGCGTGCCGGCACCCCGACGGCGACGACCAGGCCGACAAATACCTCATCGCCGACGAGGTGCTCGGTTCGGCCGGTCTGGAGTGGTACGAGATCTCCAATTGGGCCCGCCCCGGCTTCGAGTGCCGCCACAACCTCTTGTACTGGTCCCAGGGCGACTACAGGGGCATCGGGTGCGCCGCCCACTCGCACGCCGGCGGCGAGCGGTGGTGGAACGTGCGTACCCCGGAGCGCTACATCGCTGCCATCGACAGCGGCCGCTCACCAGTGGCGGCGTCGGAGACGCTCGACGCCTCCACCCGCGAGCTGGAAGGCCTGCAACTCGCGTTGCGGACCCGCCGGGGTCTCCCGTCCGCCGCCCTGCCTCCCGAGGCCAGAGCCGGCCTCGACGACCTCGTGGTCGCCGACGGTGACCGCCTCGTCCTCACGCCCCGAGGCCGCCTTCTCGCCAACGAGGTCGCCCTCCGCCTCCGGCCATCCGCGCCTGCCTGAACGCCGACTCGCCCTCTCGCCCTCTCGCTCTCACCCGTGACCGAATTCGCCCCGATCACCCCGCTCCGAGCACACTCGAAGCTCGCTCTGGGGGGCGGGGGGGTCGAGGTCAGCGGTCGCGGACGGCCTGGAGCTGATCGACAGGAAACTCGCCGATGACGCTCGGAGCGCCGGTGAGGATCACCTGGCCCGATCGCTCGCCGAGCTTCCAGGTCGCCTGCCAGCGCTGGGCTACCACCACGTCGTAGACGCCGGTGTCGACATAGACGTGGGACGCGGCACCGTCAGGCCACGGCTCGCCGGGGCTCGAGAACTCGTCGACTCCGGTGCCGTCGCCCCAGTCGACGGTGAAGGTGGTCGCCTCAAACACCACCTCCAAGGTGCCGAGTGGGGTGTCCACCGGCTCTGGGGCATGCGTGGCCGGTCCGCGCGTCTCGAGATAGGAGGCCTTGCCGGTGATCCCCCAACCGGGCGCGATCCACGGCTCGGGGTCCGGGGTCACGTACGTGTAGAGAAAGTCGAACGCGGTCTGCTCGGACGGGTTGCCACCTCCCGCGCCGCATGCAGGGAGGGCCGCGACCATGTCCTGCCATACCTCCCACACCGACGTGTCGAAGACGTCGCCCACGACACCCGCCTCGAACTCATCGGTCGCCGCCCGCCGACCTTGCACCGACGTGCGCGTTGCCCAGATCGAGCACTGCACACCGTCGACCGACGACACCACCCGCACCAACTCACCCGGCCGATACCGCCTACCCCGACTGCTCGACGACGACGCCCGCCTAGCCGACCCCCCTGTCCCCTCACACACCTCCACCTGATATGGGCGCCGGAACTCGTCCATGTAGGTAACTGCGCGACAGCCGCCCGATTTGGCTTCCGCAGGTGACTGCACTAGTCCGGCGGTGAGCAGTACAGCAGCTGCGACTAGGAGACGCATCGCTCCTCCTCGGTGAGGTCCTCATTCTGGATAGACCACGGGGTCGGATTAATGCCCTGTGGGTCAGCGCCCGGTTGCGTTGGCCGCAGCTCGATGAAGGCGACTTGCGGCGGGGGAGGTTCAACGAGCGTCTGTCTGGCATCGATGAGCACCCGCGCGTGGATGCAGCTCTCGTCGGCGACAAGAAGCTGCTCGACGATGACTATGTTGTCGCCCGGCGGATCATGCACCGCCGCGGGCTCATAGTTGACGAGTCCGGCATAGCCCTGGGCCTGGGCCTCAAAGGTCGGGTCGTTGAAGACAGCGCGGAGTGGCGCCAGATCCTCTTCAGCGAACTCTCTCGTAGCGTGGATCTTGCGGACGACTTGGCCGGTTACTCGCTTGAGGGCGGCTAGGACGTGGTTGACGTAGGCGGCGTCGATGACGTCGGGGATTGCGTAGCTCTGCTCGAGAGTGGTCGTCGAGGTCGACGTCGTGGGGGCCTCGCGGACGGTGCGGCTGGGTGGGGTGGCGTCTGAGCGGGTGCATGCCGGCAGAGACAGCCCGACAACGCTCAAGGCGACGACCGCAACGGCACCCCCACCGAAACGCACTAAACGGTGCATAGCACACCAGCGGGCATGCTTTCCGGCCCGAACCCCGATATATGAGGGGTTCGG
>CAZWDB010000082.1:0-19392 GCA_964632885.1 uncultured Acidimicrobiales bacterium
ATCGGCACCGACACCACCGGCCAGCAGGCGGAAGGTCCGCACTGCGCATGAACCACCCGTTGTATCTGGCCGCGTCCACCCAGCAGACGATCGGCGTGTTCATCGCCGCGATGTTCATCGCAGGGTGGGCTGTCTATGTCTTCATCAACACGCGCCGCCGCGATGCCGAGACACCGCCGCTCGGGGCCGAGATGGAGCTCGCTCCCAACCGGAAGCGCTACTACGGCGACGACGACCTCGAGGGTCGGCGCCTCGAGCGCTATCTCGGGTGGGCTCTCGTCCTCCTTGTGATCAGTGCGGTAGGGCCGATCGTCTACTGGCTGAATGAGCCGAGCCGCCAAGCCGGCGCGGTAGCGACCTTCGACGCCGAAGCCGTCGAGCGGGGCAGGCTGCTCTTCCTGCCCACCGAGAGTCCCGAGCACGGCGCCCACTTCGGATGCGCCACCTGCCACGGCGCCCAGGGTGAGGGCGGACAGGTGCCCGACTACGCCATCACCGACTACCTGGGCCGCACCCGGCTCGTCACGTGGGAGGCACCGCCGCTCGACACAGTTCGGCTGCGGTACCCGAAGCCGGATGCGGGCAAGCCGGATCAGCTCGAGGAGATCATCATCTACGGCCGGAAGAACACGCCGATGCCGGCGTGGGGCGTCGAGGGTGGTGGCCCCATGAACGCCCAGCAGGTCACCGACCTGGTCGCTTATATCGAGAGCCTCACCCTCTCGCCCGAGGAGGCGCGGGAGCGTGCCCGCAAGGACGCGATCGAGGAGGCTGAGCGCCTCGGCCGGAGCGGTAGCGACGACGAGCTCGCCCTCGACGGCGAGGCGTTGTTCAACACGAACTGCGCGCGGTGTCATACCGCCGGCTGGTCCTACGACGAGCCGAGCGTCGCGGGTGGCGGCGCCTTCGGGTTCAACCTCACGAACGGCCTCACGCTCCGGCAGTTCCCCGACCTCGAGAACCACGTCGAGTTCGTCGCTGACGGATCCACCTTCGCCGAGGAGTACGGCGTCCGCGGTGTCGGCACCGGACGGATGCCAGGCTTCGGCGACATGCTTACCGACGAGCAGATCCGGGCGATTGTCGAATACGAGCGGAGCCTGTGATGGAAGTCGGCCTCGACCTCGGTGCACTCGCCGCCCTCACATGGGACCCGCAGATCCGCGGTGCCCTCTTCACCGGCATCGCCTTCGTCATCCTCTGCGGCAGCGTGTACATGCTGCTCGCCACCAACCTCGGGTCCAAGGTCGGCTTCCTGATCGCCGCCGCCGGCTTCACCGGCTGGATGGCCGTCATGGGTGCGACATGGGCGGTCTTCGGCATCGGGCTGAAGGGCGAGGATCCCCACTGGAAGGTCGAAGAGGTCATCACCGGTGACATCGGCCGGTCGACCCTCGACGAGATCGACGGCTTCCCCGAGGAGTGGGAACAGCTCTCACCGGGCGACGCCATCCTCGGCGACGCCCAGGCGGCGGCCGACGGTGTCCTCGCACCTGGCCAGGATGCCGGGCACGGGGAAGGTGAGGAGGCGCCGGCTCAGGATCACGACATCCCGCCCGTGTTCAAGAAAATCGAGGACTACACCCAGGTCGCGGGCTACCGCACCGGTGGGGACAACTACTTCATCCCCGGCGGGCTCGTGGTCGTGAACAGCGGACCGATCCCCGGCTGGCTCCATGAGCCCCACTACGCGATCGTCCAGGTGAAGCCGGTGCTCGCGGAGCCGGCGATCGGCGGCGCCCCACCGCTACCTGCGCCCGATCCCGACGCCGAGACCACCAGCGTGATCCTGGTGCGCGACCTCGGCGCCAAACGCCAGCCCGCCATCGTGATGACCGGCGTGATGCTGATCCTGTTCGGCGTCATCTGCGACGCGCTGCACCGGCGCGACAAGGAGATCATGAGGCTCCGCGAGGGCACCGAGGCCGACTAGTTGACGGGAGGCAGTTCGTGAATCCGTATCTGCCGATCTTCACCATGGGGGTGCTGGCTGCTCTGTTCGCGGGGCTGTCGTTCGCGGCATCGCGGCTGCTCGCGCCCAGCAAGTCGACCGCCGCAAAGATCGCGCCCTATGAATGCGGCATCGTGCCTAGCCGCGAGCCCGCGGAACGCTTCACCGTGCGCTTCTATTTGGTCGCCATGATCTTCATCATCTTCGACATCGAGGTGATGTTCCTCTTCCCGTGGGTGGTCATCCACCGAGAGCTGGCTCTGTTCGGGCTGGTGGCGATGGTCGTGTTCACCGTCCCCGTCCTGGTGGCGTTTCTTTACGAGCTGAGCCAGGGCGCACTCGACTGGGGACCCGTCAAGCAGCTCCGACCACTCGCTACGCCGCAGGAGGGCGTGCGAACCACCGCCACGACCGTCCGCCGGATCCCCCGCGACCGGGTCGGTGAGGCTGGCGGTACCGAACGGGAGAAGGTGCCCTCCTGATGGGTCTCGAACAGCTCAACCACAACTTCCTCACCGGCCAGCTCGAAGACCTCGTCAAGTGGGCCCGGCAGAACAGTGTGTGGCCGGCAACCTTCGGGCTGGCGTGCTGCGCCATCGAGATGATGGCCACCGGGGCCGCCCACTTCGACATCAGCCGCTTCGGTATGGAGGTGTTCCGCGCCTCGCCCCGCCAGGCCGACCTGATGATCGTCGCCGGCCGCGTCAGCCAGAAGATGGCGCCCGTGCTCCGCCAGGTCTACGACCAGATGATGGAGCCGAAGTGGGTGATCTCGATGGGCGTCTGCGCGTCGAGCGGCGGCATGTTCAACAACTATGCGATCGTCCAGGGGGTCGACCAGGTGGTTCCGGTCGACGTGTACGCGCCGGGATGTCCGCCTGGGCCCGAGACTCTGCTCCATTCGATCCTCACGCTCCATGCCAAGATCGGCGCGGGTGAGATCACCCGCCGCGAGGGCGGCGGAGCAGGCATCGTGCTGGGCGACACGATCGGCATCGGACGGCCGGTGTAATGGCGGCCGAGCCCGAGACACTCCACGGGGCACCGGTCACCCGCTCCCAGGGCCAAGTGGTGCTCCACGTCGATGCCGGTTCCTACCTCGAGTTGGTGCAAGCCTTGCACGACGAAGGTTTCGACATGTGCGTAGATCTCTGCGCCGTCGACTATCTCGGCAATCCCGGCCGCAGCCTGCCGGACGGTGTGACGCCCGAGCGCTTCGAGGTGGTAGTCATGCTGCTCTCGATGAGCAAGCGCGAGCGGGTGCGCATCCGCGTCCAGCTGCCAGCCGACGATCCCACCCTCCCCTCGCTGTTTCCTCTGTTCCCAGGGGTCGACGCGATGGAGCGGGAGGCCTATGACCTCCTCGGAGTGCGGTTCTCCGGCCACCCTGATCTGACACGCATCCTGATGCCGGACGACTGGGAAGGCCACCCCCTCCGCAAGGACTACGCCACCGGACGCATCCCGGTGCAGTTCAAGGCGCCGCAGCGCGGTGATCGCCCATGACCGACGAGCCAGTGACCGACGAGCCAGTGACCGACGAGAATGCCGTGACCGTTGTGCACCGCTTGGGCGCGGGCACGTCGGAAGGCCGCCAGGAGATGGAGGAACGCGTCGTCACCCGTTCCGAGGAGCTCGGCGTCGAGTCGGGCGTCCTTCGCATGGCCGAGGGTGTCGCGGTCGACCCCACCGACGTGGCCGTCGAGTTCGGCGACGACGAGACGATGATCATCAACATGGGCCCCCAGCACCCCAGCACCCACGGGGTGCTGCGGCTCATGATCGAGCTCCAGGGCGAGACGGTGATCCGCACCAAGCCCGTGATCGGCTACCTGCATACCGGCATGGAGAAGACGGGCGAGGACCTCACCTATCTCCAGGGCGCCACGAACGTGACGCGGATGGACTACCTGTCGCCGCTGTTCAACGAGCTCGTGTTCTCGTTGGCGGTCGAGAAGCTCCTCGGTGTCGAGGTGCCGCCCCGCGCCGTCTGGATACGCATGCTTATGTGCGAGCTCAATCGCATCGCGTCGCACCTCATGTTCCAGGCGACGAACGGGATGGATCTCGGTGCCGTCTCGATGATGATCTACGGCTGGCGCGAGCGAGAGGCCGTGCTCGCCTTCTTCGAGAAGGTCACCGGACTGCGGATGAACCACAACTACATCCGGCCGGGCGGAGTCGCGGTCGACCTCCCCGACGGGTGGCGCGACGACGTGCTGGGGCTTTGCGATGAGATCGAGCCGCGCCTCGACGAATACGACGACCTGCTCACCGGTCAGCCCATCTTCCGCGAACGAACCGAGCAGGTGGGCGTGATTACCGCTGAGCAGGCCATCGCGCTCGGAGCCACCGGTCCGATCCTCCGCTCAGCGGGCGTCGAGTGGGATCTCCGGCGCGACATGCCGTACCTCGCCTACGACGAAGTCGACTTCGACGTTGTCGTGGGCACCTACGGAGACGCCTTCGACCGGTATGCCATCCGGTTGAACGAGATACGCGAGTCGATCCGCCTCGTTCGCCAGATCGTCGACCGCATGCCCCCGGGCGACTTCCGCGTCCAGGACAAGAAGGTCACGCCCCCGCCGCGCGCCCGCATCGACGAGTCGATGGAGGCGTTGATCCACCACTTCAAGCTCTTCACCGAAGGGTTCCGCGTGCCCGAAGGAGAGGTGTACGTCGCGGTGGAGTCGCCCAGGGGCGAGTTGGGCTGCTACCTCGTCTCCGACGGCTCCTCCAAGCCCTACCGGCTCCACATCCGGGCCCCATCTTTCGTCAATCTGCAGTGCCTCCCCCTGATGATGCGCGGCGGGTTGGTCGCCGACGCAGTCGCCGTCATATCGTCGGTCGACCCCGTCCTCGGTGAGGTAGACCGCTAGTGCCCCGGCTCACGAAGGAAAACGTGGAACTGGCGCGGCAGATCATCGATCGCTACCCGCGCGCCCGCTCCGCGCTCATCCCGCTTCTTCACCTCGCGCAGAGCCAGGACGGCTGGGTTACCGAGGAAGCGATGGAGCACGTCGCCGAGCTCATCGATGTCACGCCCGCCGAGGTGTTCGGTACCTGCTCCTTCTACGAGATGTTCAAGCGCGAGCCGGTCGGCACCTACCTCGTCAACGTCTGCACCAACCTTCCGTGCATGCTCAACGGCGCCTACGAGCTGCTGCATCACCTCGAGGAACGACTCGGCGTGCCCGCCGGCCGTACCACCTCCGACGGCGTCATCACGTTGCAAGAGGTCGAATGCGTCGCGGCCTGCCCGGAGGCGCCGTGCGTGCAGGTCAACTACCGCTCGTTCAACCAGAACCGGCCCGCCTTCGACCAGGAGAGCGCCGCGCAGCTCGACCAGCTCGTCGACGATCTGCGCGCCGGCCGGCTCACCGATGTCGTGCCGGCCCACGGCGTGACCACCCGAGTGCGGCAGGATCAGTCGCCCAACTGGGCCGGAAACAACGCCGACGGTCTCCCCACGGTGATCGGCTGATGGCTGCCTCTTTCGTCACTTCGCGCTTCGACCGCGCCGATGCCCACACCTTGAGCGTGTATCTGGAGACGGGCGGCTACGAGGGCCTCCGCAAGGCGCTCGGGATGGAACCGGCCGCGATCCAGGAGGAAGTGAAGACGGCCGGGCTCACCGGACGGAGCGGGGGCGCGGCATTCCTTACCGCCCAGAAGTGGGGGTTGCTCGCTGACGCCCGGCCCGCCTATGTCGTGGTGAACGGCGACGAGAGCGAGCCCGGGTTCGCCAAGGACCGCGTTCTCATGGAGCAGGACCCGCATCAGCTGATCGAGGGGTCGCTCATCTGCGCGCACGCCGTCGGGGCCCAAGGGGTGTTCCTGTATGTCCGGGGCGAGATGGCCCTCGCCCAGGAACGCCTTGCCGCCGCGCTCAACGAGGCCTACGCCGCCGGTTACGTGGGCCGCAACATCATGGGAACAGGTGTCGACATCGACATCGTGCTCCACTGGGGTGCGGGTGCCTACATCGTTGGTGAGGAGACCGGACTGCTCGAGAGCCTCGAGGGTAAACGAGGCTTCCCGCGGATCAAGCCTCCGTTCTTCCCAGCGGCCAAGGGGCTCTACATGCAGCCCACCATCGTCAACAACGTCGAGACGCTTGGGGTGCTCCCCTCGATCGTGCTCAACGGCGGCTCCGAGTTCGCCGCGATCGGCGCGAACCGTTCGCTCGGAACCCGCTTGTTCTCGCTCTCTGGTCACGTCAACCGTCCGGGAAACTACGAGGTCGAGCTGGCCTCGCTGACTTTCCGGGAGTTCTTCGAGTCACCTGACTACGGAGGCGGCATCCGCGACGGCAACCGGCTGAAGGCTTTCATCGTGGGAGCGTCGTTTCCGTGGCTGTTCGAGGAGCACCTCGACATGCCGCTCGACATCGACGAGGTCACCAAAGCGGGCTCGCTTCTCGGCTCGGGCATCATCGCTATGGACGAGACCACGTGCGCGGTGCGGGCAGCGTGGCGGCTCGCGCGCTTCTACGCCCACGAGTCGTGCGGGCAGTGCACACCCTGCCGGGAAGGTTCCAGCTGGGTCGAGAAGATCATGTACCGGATCGAACACGGAGGCGCCCGGCCCGACGACCTCGACTTGTTGCATGACGTGTGCGACAACATCTCTCCAGGGTTCCGGTGGCCGCCGGTGCAGACGACGATCTGCGCGCTCGGCGTATCGATTCATCCGCCGGTCATCTCCGCGTTGACGCAATTCAAGGACGAGTTCGTCGAACACGTGAACCTCGGGCGGTGCCCGCGTGGCTGATGCAGCGACCGAACGAGTGGAGACGGTAACGATCACCCTCGACGGCAAGGAAGTCACTGCCCAGCCGGGCGAGCTCATCATCGCCGCCGCGGAGCGAGCCGGTGTGTACATCCCACGCTTCTGCTACCACCCGCGGATGAGGCCGGTCGGGATGTGCCGCATGTGTCTGGTCGAGGTCGTAGGTCCGAGGGGGCCGATGCTGCAGCCGGCTTGCTTCGTGCCGGTGGCCGACGGCCAAGAGGTCGTCACCGCGTCGACAACCGTGAAGTCGGCCCAGGATGCGGTGCTCGAGTTCCTCCTCATCAACCACCCCCTCGACTGCCCCGTCTGTGACAAGGGCGGCGAGTGCCCTCTCCAAGACCAGACACTGGCGTACGGGCCCGGGGAGTCGCGCTTCGCCGAGGAGAAGCGGCACTGGGAGAAGCCGATCCCCCTGTCCGATCTGGTGCTCATCGACCGTGAGCGCTGCATCCAGTGCGACCGCTGCACCCGATTCGCCACCGACATCGCCGGCGATCCGCTCATCAACTTTGTCGGGCGCGGCAACCACGTAGAGGTCAACACCTTCCCCGATCATCCGTTCGCGTCATACTTCAGCGGTAACACGGTGCAGATCTGTCCCGTCGGGGCGTTGCTCGCCAACCCCTACCGCTTCCGGGCCCGACCCTGGGATCTCGAACAGGTCGAGAGCACATGTACCACCTGCGCGGTCGGGTGCCGCATCACAGTGCAGTCGAGCCAGGATCGCCTCGTCCGCTACCTGGGGATCGACAGCGATCCGGTGAACCAGGGATGGTTGTGCGACCGCGGCCGCTTCAACTTCGAAGCGGTCGGGCACGACGAGCGGCTCTCTCGACCGCTGATCCGCACGACGGACGAGCATCTGGACGCAACCTGGTTCGACGCGCTCGAGCGGGCGGCCGACGGGTTGCGCGACGTGAAGACCGGCTACGGCCCCGGTGCCATCGGAGTACTCGGCGGTGCTCGTCTCGCCAACGAAGACGCGTATGCCTGGGCCAAGCTCGCCAAGTCGGTGCTGGGCACCGACTCCGTCGACGCACAACTCGACGACGGCTTGCCCGCCGAGATGGTCCTGGGCCTGCCCCGCGCCACGATCGACGACGCGTGTGCCGCGTCGACGGTGCTGCTCCTCGGACCGGACCTGAAGGAAGACCTGCCGGTTCTCTATCTCCGGCTGCGGGCGGCGGCGGTCGACGGACAGACGAGTTTGGTCGAACTGGCCCCGCGCAGCACGGGGCTGAGCCGCTACGCCGCGGCGACGGCGCAGTACCGGCCCGGGGAGGTGGCCGACCTCGTCGATGCCCTGGTCGGCGCGGGCGAACCGGTCGACAGCGGCGGTGTGGCGGCGGCGACGATCGCAGCCGCCCGGGAGGCGATCGGTGCGGGCGAAGACCTCGTCGTCGTCCTCGGGCGGCCCTCACTCGCGGAACCCGCTGCCTCCGTTTCGGCCGCGGTCGCCAAGCTACGCGAGGCCTATCCGGAGGCACGGTTCCTGTCCGCGCTGCGGCGGGGCAACGTCCACGGCGCCCTCGACATGGGCTTGGCACCGGGGATGCTTCCCGGACGGGTAACCCTCGATGACGGGCGCGACTGGTACCGGGCGGCCTGGGGGAGTGTGCCGGACGGCCGCGGCCTCTCCGCGGCCGAGATCCTGCGGGCGGCCGCGGACGGACAGATTCACGGCCTCGTCCTCTTGGGAGCCGACCCGCTTTCTGACTTCCCCGACAACGACCTCGCGCGGCAGGCGCTCACGAGGGCCGGGTTCGTAGTTGCCGTCGACGCGTTCCTCACCGCGTCGGCCCGTCATGCCCATGTGGTGCTGCCCGCCGCGGTGTTCGGGGAGCGCGGCGGCACGACGACCAACATCGAAGGCCGCATCACGAGGCTCGCCCCGAAGATCACCGCGCCGGGGGTCGCGTGGCCCGACTGGGTCATCGCAAGCGAGCTGGCCGCTCGTCTCGACGCCGATCTCGGGTTCTCCTCGATCGACGATGTATGGGCCGAGATCTGCCAGCTCGCGCCGTCGCACGCGGGCATCACCGGCGCGGTGCTCGGTGCCCGCCCGAACCGCGATGGCGTCGTCGCCCCCCTCGGCACAGTGCCGGCCGCCCGCGCCTTCGCCGTGGCGGCCGCCGGCCCGACGGGCGGTGTCGCGGCTGACTCGGCCGCCGGCCTCGTCGACACGAATACCCCCGGTCCCGACACCGAGCGCGCCGCGGAAGAGTCGATCGAACCATCGACTGAGCCCGCCGCGCCCGCGGCGGCCGCGCAGGGGACCTCCGACGTCACCGCTACCGCCGGATCGGGTCCGGAAGCCGCGGTGGGCGACCACCCCGTGCCCGACGTGCCGAAGCCCACGCTCGTGAAATGGCAGGGCAACGGCGAGTTCGAAACGCCTCGAGCCGATGGCTACGCGCTCCGTCTTGTGGCCACGCGCAACCTGTACGACCGGGCGGTGTTCACGAGCCGTTCGCCGAGTCTCGCCGGTCTGGCGCGGACCCAGCACGCCGCGTTGAATCCGCACGAGCTCGACCGGTTGGGCATCGGCGACGGCGACCGTCTTCGCGTCAGCACTCCCCGTGCCGAGACCGTGGTGGCGGTCGTGGCCGACGCCGGTGTCCCGCGCGGGTGCATCGCGATGCCGTTCAACGTGGCGCCGGACGGACCGGGTGACATGATCGACAGCTCCCAGCGTGTCGTCGATGTCAAGGTGGAGACGGTCTGATGCCCGTCGGTGACCCGCTCTTCGCCGAAGGTGTCGACCTCACTGTCGTCATCATCGTGCTTATCAAGACGGTCGTCACCTTCGCCGTCCTGCTCGTGAGCGTGATGTTCATGGTGTGGTTCGAGCGGAAGGTGATCTCCGACCTGCAGAACCGGATCGGACCGGACCGAGCCGGCCCGTGGGGACTGCTCCAGACGGTGGCCGATGGGATCAAGCTCTTCTTCAAGGAGGACCTGCTACCCGACAACGCCGACCGGCGGGTCTTCCGGCTGGCGCCCTACCTTTCGGCCGTGCCCGCCTTCCTGTCCTTCTCGATCGTGCCCATCGGCGGCGTGGTGAGCATCTTCGGCCGGGAAACCCGTTTGCAACTGGCCGATCCGCCCATCGGAATCCTGTTCCTTCTGGCCATGTCGTCCGTGGCGGTGTACGGCGTGATGCTCGCGGGCTGGGCGTCGGGCTCGAAGTATCCCCTTCTGGGCTCGGTCCGAGCCTCGGCCCAGATGGTGTCCTATGAGGCCGCGTTGGGGCTGACCACCGCGACGGTGGTGCTCATGAGCGGATCGCTCTACACGAGCGCGATCGCCTTCGACCAGGCAGCTTCCATCGCCAGTTGGAACATCGTCCGGCTCGGTTTTGTGCCCTTCGTCATCTTCCTCGTGGCCGCCACGGCCGAGCTCAACCGCCCGCCCTTCGACCTGGTCGAGGCGGAGCAGGAGCTGGTCGGAGGCTTCCACACCGAGTACTCCTCGATCCGGTTCGCGCTCTTCTTCCTGGCGGAATTCATGAACGTGGTGATGATGTCGGGCATCGTCGTCACCCTGTTCTTGGGCGGACCGACCTTCCCGTGGGACCTCCCGGTCGTCGGAGCGGTTTCTCCCTTCTGGTTCCTGCTCAAGGTGTTCCTCTTCCTGTTCACCTACGTGTGGCTCCGGGCGACCCTTCCCCGTCTTCGCTACGACCAGCTGATGGACCTGGGCTGGAAGGTGATGATCCCGTTGGCGCTGGGCTGGCTGTTGTTGATGGCCGCGCTCTCGATCGAGCCCTGGTACGTCCTCGTCGGCTTCGGCGGGCTGATCGTGTCGAGCGCGATGATCCTGCGAGCGATCACGGTTGGTCGGGAAGCGGCGAGTTCCCGTGACAAGGTGGGGGCCTGATGGGACTCCTCGACGGTTTTCGCGTCACGTTCCGCCAACTCACCCAGCCACGGGTTACCGTCGCCTACCCGGACCGGAAGCGCCCCAAGCCCGAGCGCTTCCACGGTCGCCATGTTCTCAGCCGGTATGAGGACGGCATGGAGAAGTGCATCGGATGCGAGTTGTGCGCAGGTGTGTGTCCGGCCCGCTGCATCTACGTACGCGGCGCCGACAACCCGCCCGACTCGCCCGTCTCACCCGGCGAGCGCTATGGCTTCGTCTACGAGATCAACTACCTGCGCTGTATCCACTGCGACCTGTGCGTCGAGGCGTGCCCTACAGAGGCGATCACCGAGTCGAAGGTGTTCGAGTTCTCCTTCACCAACCGGCGTGACGCCATCTACACCAAGGACGAACTGCTCGTCGGCGACGACGGTCGACCGCGCCAGCTGCCGTGGGAGGATTGGCGGGAGGATGACGACCTGCACACCTCGGCCTGGGTGAGGGCGACGTCGCCCAGCGGTGCCGCCAGCTTCGAAGGCCGGGTGCAGTGGTCGGGCGAGCTCGGCTACGGCATCAGGGCCCCCGAGCCCGATCAGGCCCACTGCGACCGCAGAGAGAACGATTGATGTTGTACCTCGCCGAGAGCATCGTCGCCGCGACGCGCGTCGACGCGGCCGTCTTCGCCGTCGCCGCCGCCATCGTGCTCGGCGGCGCGATCGGTGTGGTAGTGGCCCGCAACCCGGTGCACGCCGCGCTGATGCTCGTGATGACCCTCTTCGGCATCGCGGTCCTCTTCGTAGCGCAAGAAGCCCACTTCCTCGCGGCCGTGCAGGTCATCGTCTACGCGGGCGCGATCGTCGTGCTCTTCCTCTTCGTGATCATGTTGCTCGGCGTCGACAAGGAGGAGAGCGTCGAGTCGGAATCGTTGCGCGGGCAACGTCCCCTCGCGATCGGACTCGGGGTGATGTCGCTCGTCCTGCTGTTCCTCCTCGGCCGTGACGGGTGGGTGAGCGGCGCGTCCCAGACCACCGCTCCCGCCGGAGGCCCGGGCGAGAACATCGAGAAGATCGGACGGTCCTTGTTCACCGACTACCTCCTCGCGATGGAGGCCACGTCGATCCTCCTCGTAATCGCGGTAGTCGGGGCCGTAGTCCTTGCCCGGCGTCCCCAGGAGAAGGCGGGGTCATGACGGTTAGCGGTGACCTCTATCTCGCGCTGGCTGCAGTGTTGTTCGTCATCGGGGCGGTGGGCCTGCTGGTTCGCCGCAATGCCCTGGTGATGTTCATGTGCGTCGAGCTGATGCTCAACGCAGTCAACCTCACGTTTGTCACCTACGCCCGGCTGCTCGACGACATCGGGGGACAGAGCGCGGTGTTCTTCGTCCTCGTCGTAGCCGCGGCCGAGGTGGTAGTGGGTTTGGGCATCATCGTCTCGATCTTCCGGCGGCGCGCGGGCGCGACCGCGGACGACCTTCACATCCTCAAGGGCTGACAAATTGGTCGAAGCCGCTTACGTCATCCCGCTGGCGCCCCTCGTCGGGTTCGCGCTCCTTCTCGCGGTCGGGTCACGCCTTAAGGGCACCGCGGCGGGATGGGCCGCCACCGCCGCGGCGGCGGCGTCCTTCGGCGCGGCCGTGGTCACCTTCGCCGGCCTGGTGGGCGAGGACGAGCACGATCGCTCGTTCACCCAGACGCTCTTCACATGGCTGACCGCCGGCGACTTCCGCGTCGACGCTGCGCTGCTGATCGACCCGCTGTCGGTGACCATGGCCCTCTTCGTGACCGGCGTCGGCACGCTGATCCACCTCTACTCGATCGGCTACATGCACGGAGACCCGCGTTATCCACGGTTCTTCACCTACCTCAACCTGTTCATGTTCTCGATGCTGGTGCTGGTGCTGGCCGACAACTTCCTCCTCAGCTTCCTCGGCTGGGAGGGCGTGGGCCTGTGTTCGTATCTGCTGATCTCGTTCTGGTTCGAGCGGGACAGCGCAGCGGCGGCAGGGAAGAAGGCCTTCGTCACCAACCGCATCGGCGACTTCGGCTTCATGGTCGCCATGTTTGTGCTGTTCGGCGCGCTCGGCTCGCTGCAGTACGCCACCGTCCTGGGCGATGTCTCGTCGCTGAGCCGCACGACCGCTACCGCCGCCGCGCTTCTGCTCTTCCTCGGCGCCGTCGGCAAATCGGCCCAGTTGCCCTTGTACGTCTGGCTCCCGGACGCCATGGAAGGCCCGACTCCCGTGTCGGCGCTGATCCACGCCGCCACGATGGTCACCGCCGGCGTCTACCTGATGGCGCGGGTTGCGCCGCTGCTTGCCCACTCCGACCCGTTCGTGCTGACGCTCATCGCGGTGGTGGGCGGGCTCACCGCGCTGTTCGCAGCGACGATCGCGTGCGCTCAGGACGACATCAAACGGGTGCTGGCCTACTCCACCATCTCCCAACTCGGCTACATGTTCCTGGCGGTGGGTTCGGGGGCCTATGTCGCGGCCATCTTCCACATGATCACCCACGCCTTCTTCAAGGCTCTCCTCTTCCTCGGCGCCGGATCGGTGATCCATGGCATGCATGAGGAACAGAACATGAAGCGGATGGGCGCGCTCCGCCGCTTCATGCCGGTGACGTGGCTCACGTTCATGGTGGGCTGGCTCGCCATCGCGGGCGTCCCTCCGCTCGCGGGCTTCTGGTCGAAGGACGAGATCCTGCTCGCGGCCTGGGACCGGGGGAGCCTGTTCTGGGCGGTCGGCCTCGTGACCGCGCTCCTCACCGCTTACTACATGAGCCGCCAGGTGTTCCTCGTCTTCTACGGCGAAGCTCGCTGGCACACGCCGGCCGAGGAGGGCGCTCCCGCCCACGGCGGTGAACCGCATGAGTCGCCGTGGACGATGACGTTGCCCCTGGTCGTTCTGGGCGTGCTCGCCGCGGTCGGTGGCGCACTCAACCTGCCGTTCACGAGCGGGACCCTCGTGCTGGAGCACTGGCTCGAGCCGGCCTTCGGTGGTGCGTTACACCATGTCGTCCAGCCCACGACCACCAAGGTCCTGCTCGCCTTCATCGCCACCGGCGCGGCTGTCGCCGGCGTCATCGCCGGATACCTCGCGTGGTATCGCCGTACCGAGAACCCGGCGTTGGAGCCCGCGGTGCTGGAACGGGCATGGGGCGTCGACGAATTGGTCTCGGCAACGGTAGGTGGTCCGGTGCGCGTCAGCGCCGACTGGGTGGCCTCCTTCGTCGACAAGCGGGTTGTCGACGGAGCGGTCAACGGTGTCGCCACTGCGGTCCGGGCTACCGGCACCCAGCTGCGGAAGGCCCAGACCGGATACCTCCGCAACTACGCCCTCGGCATCACCGGCGGAGCCGTGCTCCTCCTCGCCTACGTGCTCGTGAGGCTGTGGACGTGAGCAACGGCTTGGGATTCCCCCTTCTCACCGCGCTCGTCGCCCTCCCCGTAGCGGGCGCCGCGGCGATCGCTCTCATGCCGCGTGCCCAGGAGTCGCTCATCCGCTTCGTCGGACTACTGGTCGCGCTCGGAACCGCCACCCTCACGGTCGTCGCCGCCGTCGAGTTCGACTCGGGCGGGGCCGGATTCCAGTTCGTGACCGAACACAGCTGGATCCCGTCCTTCGGCATCAGCTGGAAGCTCGGCCTCGACGGCATCTCACTCTGGCTTGTCGTGCTCACCGGCCTGCTGTTCCCGATCAGCCTGGCCGGACCGGTCGTCCGCCGCGACGTCAAGGCCTACACCGCCTGGATGCTCGTGCTGGAGGCAGGCTGTCTCGGAGTCTTCCTCGCCCTCGACCTGTTCCTCTTCTTCCTCTTCTTCGAGGTCGTGCTCGTCCCGATGTACTTCATCATCTCCGGGTGGGGGTACGCAGACCGCGTCTACGCGTCGTTGAAGTTCTTCCTCTTCACGATGACCGGATCGGCATTCCTCCTCGTGAGCCTGCTCTCGCTGGTGTTCCTTCATCAGCAGGCGACCGGTGAGCTCACGTTCGACTTGATCGAACTGGCCGAAGCGCAGTCGATCGCGGTCGAGACCTCAAGGTGGTTGTTCCTCGGCTTCGCGGTCGCCTTCGCGGTGAAGGTCCCGCTCTTCCCGTTGCACACGTGGCTGCCTGATGCCCACACCGAAGCTCCCACCGCCGGCTCGGTGATCCTCGCCGGCATCCTGCTGAAGTTGGGCACCTACGGGCTCGTGCGCTTCGGCCTCTATCTCTTCCCCGGCGCCGCCGTCGACCTCGGACCCGCACTGCTGACCCTCGCCACGATCGGCATCCTCTACGGCGCAGTGGTGGCGGCCATGCAGCGCGATCTCAAGCGGCTGATCGCCTACTCCTCGGTCGCCCACCTCGGCTTCATCGTTCTCGGAACCTTCGCCTTCACGTCGCAGGGCCTGACGGGCGGCGTCATCCAGATGGTCAACCACGGCCTGTCCACCGGCGGTCTCTTCCTGCTCGTGGGGATGATCTACGAGCGGCGCCACACCCGTCTCATCGCCGAACTATCGGGACTGCAGAAGGCTGCGCCCGTGCTTGCCGCGACGTTCATGGTGGTCATGCTCTCCTCGGTCGGCCTACCTGGTCTCAACGGTTTCGTCGGCGAGTTCCTGGTACTGCTCGGCACCTTCGTCAGCCACAGGTGGTGGGCGGTGGCCGCCACGGCCGGTGTGATCCTCGCCGCCGTCTATCTCCTCTGGGCCTACCAGCGTGTCTTCCATGGCGAGGCCGAGGGCGACAATGCCACCATCGCCGACATGAGCTGGCGGGAGCGCGGCGTCATGTTGCCGATCGTCGTGCTCGTCGTCGTCCTCGGCGTGTACCCGAGACCGTTCCTGGAACGGATCGAGCCCGCGGCCGAACGCCTGCTCACCCACGTCGCCGACCACACCGAGGTTGACCACCCCGTGGCGGGAGGAGCACGGCCGTGATCGCCTCCGCAGACTCGATCCTCGCCCCCGCCGGCGGCGCCGTCAGCGGTCCGGCCCAGGTAAGCGGCCTCAACCTTCCCGACATCGAGTACGGCGCGCTGGCGCCCATGCTCATCCTCATCGTCGGAGCGTTGGTTATCGTCACCTTCGGATCCCTGTACGGCCGCCGCCCGCCTGACGGACTCAATGCTCTCCTCACGGTCGTCACCGGAGGTGCCTCGCTCGTCGCGACGTCGCTCTTGTGGACCGACCTCTCGTCGGGGGCGCGCGATCCGCGCTACGCCATTTCCGGTTCGATCGCAATCGACGGGTTCGCGGTCTTCTTCATGGTCGTGCTGGGCGTGACGGTTGTACTCGGTGCGTTGTTCGCGGACGCCTATCTGCGCCGCGAGGGCCTCGACGGCCCGGAGTTCTACGTGCTCATGATCCTGTCGGCCTCGGGCGGGATGCTCATGGGGATGGCCAACGACCTCATCGTGCTCTTCCTGGGGTTGGAGATTCTGTCGATCGCGCTGTATGTGCTCGCCGGCCTGCACTGGCGGCGCGCCGAGTCGGGAGAGGCCGCGATCAAGTACCTCGTGCTCGGCGCGTTCTCATCCGCGTTCCTGCTCTACGGCATCGCGCTCGTCTACGGCGCGACCGGTACCACCAACCTCGCCGGGATTGCCGCGTGGCTCGCCACCAACCTCGCGGTCGGTGGGAGCGGTGTGCTGCTCGCCGGCGTGGCGCTCTTGCTGGTCGGACTCGGCTTCAAGGTCGCCGCGGTCCCCTTCCACACCTGGACCCCAGACGTCTACCAGGGGGCGCCGTCCCCGGCGGTCGGCTTCATGGCTGCGGCGGCCAAGGCGGCCGGCTTCGCCGGACTTCTCCGCGTGTTCTTCTCCACCTTCTCGGTGTTGCAGGTCGACTGGAGACCGCTCGTGTGGGTGCTGGCCGTACTCAGCCTCGTCGTCGGTTCGGTGCTCGCGGTAGTCCAGACCGACGTGAGGCGGATGCTGGCTTATTCGTCCATCGCGCATGCCGGCTACGTGCTAGTCGGCCTCCAGGCCGCCACCGCCGATGGCGTCTCCGGGTCGCTGTTCTACTTGTTCACCTACACCTTCATGGTCATGGGCAGCTTCGCCGTCGTCACCCTCGTCAGCCGGCGGGGCGACACCGGTAGCGACCTCGACAGCTACCGCGGCGTCTCGTCACGCCGCCCCGTGCTCGCCTTCGCCTTCACGGTCTTGCTACTGGCGCAGGCCGGTGTGCCCTTCACGGCAGGTTTCCTGGCCAAGTTCTACGTGATCGCCGCCGTAGTCGACACCGGCGGCTACGCGCTCGCGCTCATCGCCATGCTGGCGGCGGTCGTCGCGGCGTTCTTCTACCTGCGAGTGGTGTTGACGATGTACAGCCCGCTCGAGAGCGAAGCCTCGCCGCTCCCCGTGCCCCTGCCCGCCGGTGCGGCCATCGCCGTCAGCGTCGCGGTCACCCTCGTCATCGGCGTCCTGCCGTCCGCGGTGATCGACTTCGCCCGAACCGCCACGCTCCTTCTCTGAGTCAGGCGTCGATTCCCTCAAGTTGGGGGCCGGCAGATACGACACAAGGTGTATGGCTGGAGCTTCAGATCGGCGAATTCGTCCACTTCGCGTGTTGTTCGCCCTCTTCTGGGCCGCGCTCGCGGGGGCCGGAGCCGCGTCCGCCCTGGTAGAGGGCAAGACCGTGCTCGGCGGCCTCCCAACTGTCACTGAGAACGACAAGCCCTTCGTGCTTGCGGCGTCGGGGGGAGCGATCCTGCTCGCGCTGCTGCTGCTGGCCACGGCCCGGCGCCGTTCGTCCCGGAAGGCAGCGACCCGCCGCACGCGCCCGGTCCGTCTCGTGCTCGGGACTATCGCCGGCGTCGGCGGCGGCATGGCCCTCGCGACCTCGGAACTCAGTCTCGATCCTGCCCTGATGGCGGGCGGCCTCACCGGCGGCGGCGCGCTCAGCCTGGTCATCTCGTTCTGGTCGTTCCTCACCTCCAGGCGGCGAGTCGCGCGTGAGACGACGGTGGCGCCCGACGAAGCACCTCGAAGCACGATCGCGCTCGAGCCCGACTTGGTCGCCAAGCAGCTCCGCGGCGACGGCTGGTTCGTTGTCGAGGGCATGCATCTCCAGATGAGCTACGCCGACTACGTGGCCGTCGGCGCCGCCGGCGTCCTCGCGATCCAGACGTTCTGGACCGATGTTGCCGACGACGGCAATGCCGCGCGCACCCGCGCCCGCGTCGCGGCCGGCAAGCTCCGTGAGGTCCTGCAGCGGCACGAGATCGACGTCGATGTCATCCCCGTGGTCCTCGTGTGCGGCCCCCTGCCTGACGAGATCACCGAGGCCGTGGCAGTGGTCGACAACGTCGCGGTGCTCGTAGCTCGTCGCTCCGAGCAGTGGCGGGCCGAGCTCCGCCAGTCGAACGCTCTGGGCGTCGAGCGCTTCGAGATCGTCCGGGACTTGCTCTCGACGATCGACCCGGCCGAACTCACCCCGGTCTGAGCCGCCGCGGGGTGGGGCTCCGGCGTCAGGGGAGCCAGCTGAGCGGGTACTCCGGATCGTCGAGCGCCTCCGCCGCGGCCGTAAGCGCCAGCGGGCGGAACGTGTCGACCATCACGGCGAGCTCCTCGGTGTGGGTCTTGCCGATAGAGGCTTCCGCCACGCCCGGAGCCGGGCCGTGAGGAATGCCCCGCGGGTGGTAGGTGATCGCCCCCTCCTCGACACCCTTGCGGCTGAAGAAGTCGCCGCTCACGTAGTAGATGATCTCGTCGGAGTCGACGTTGGCGTGGTTGTACGGCGCCGTGATGACATCCGGTCCGTCGTCGAGCCGGCGTGGCGTGAAGCTGCAGACGACTGCGCCGTCGAGCTCGAAGGTCTGGTGCACCGGCGGAGGCTGGTGTTGGCGCCCGCTGATCGGCTCGAAGTCGTGGATCGAGAAGGCGTACGGATAGAGGTGGCCGTCCCAGCCGATGACGTCGAAGGGGTGATGGTCGAGGGTGTATACGGCGGTGCGGTCGCCCACCCGCACCCATACGTCGAAGGCGCCCAGCTCATCCACCGCAAGCAGTTCTGTCGGGCGGCGGAAGTCGCGTTCCCAGTAGGGGGCGTGCTCGAGGAGCTGGCCTTCCGAGCTCTGGTAGCGGCGCGGCAGACGCACCGAGCCGGGTGACTCGATCACGAGGTGGCGGTTCCCACCACTCGCCGGGGCCCACCGGTGCGTCGTCCCCTTCGGGATCACCACGTAGTCGCCCGCCTCGTACGGCAGGACACCGAAGGTGGACTCGAGCCGGCCGCCCCCGTCGCGCACGAAGTGGATCTCGTCCGCGGCACCGTTTCGGGTGATACGGCCCGGGTCACCTCCGAATGCTGACAAGCCGAGCCGGATGTCGTGGTTGAACAGGATCCACTGCCGTCCAGCCAGCTCGTCGGTCGCCTCTACCGCACCGCTCTCCGTCCGCAGGAGGTGGTGCCGGAAGGTCGGGTCGGTCGCCGGCACCGGCGGCGCGGGACACGAGGGAACGTCGGACACCTTCGCCACCCGGGTCGGCGCGTACCGGTGATAGGCGATCGAGTAGCGGCCGCTGAACCCCTCCCTGCCGATCACTTCCTCGGCGTAGAGGCTCCCGTCGGGCGCGCGGTGCGCGACGTGCCGTTTGGCCGGCACCTCCCCCAAGAGGTGGTAGCTCGGTGCCATACATGAAAGCGTAAGGGCTCGTGTGAGAACAATTTGGTCGTTTTGGTGTCTGTCTATCGAACAGGTGTTCGGGTGGTGTGGTATCGTGGGTTGTGTCGTCGGCCGGCGCGGAGGCGCAAGTGTTCCGGTCCCACAAGTTCTTGTTGCAACCGACTGCCCG
>CAZWDB010000083.1:0-19374 GCA_964632885.1 uncultured Acidimicrobiales bacterium
AGCACAACACCCTGCGGTTGGTGGCCCATCCCGAACACGGCGCCCTCAAACTATGAAACCGCCCTATGACTACCCGGTCACCCCAGCGATCCTCGAACGCCTCGCATGCGACGGCCGCTGCCGAACCATCCTCGAACACAACGGCGAGATCACCGCCTGGACCGACGCCGCCCACCCCCCACCCGCGCTCGAACAAGCCGTGCTGCGCCGCGACGGCCACTGCGTCATCAAAGGCTGCCGCGCCCAGCACGGACAGATCCACCACATCATCTGGCGCAGCCGAAAAGGCCCCACCGTCATCTGGAACCTCGTCCTCGTCTGCTGGCGCCACCACCGCATGATCCACGACCAAGGATGGCAACTCACCGGACACGCCGGCACCCTCCAATGGGCACGACCCGACGGCACCATCCTCTGGACCACCGGCCCACCACAACTCGCGGCCTGACACCCCCCCCCCCACGGTGCCAGGCCAGCCCAACGGCACGTCCAACCGATCGGTTTCACCGGGGCACCATCCCCCATCTGCTTCTTAGCGCCGCGCTCGCAACGAGAACATCAACGGCACGCGAGGTGCTCCCTCCGGCGTAGTCCACCGGCCATGCTCATCGCGCACCAGGCGGGGGAACATGCGGAAGAACGTGAACGGGTGCTCGCGGAGAAACTCGATCCTGAGCCCCGCACCAGAAAGCGCGGACACAACCTCGCCCAGTGGGTGAACCCAGCCGCACTCGGTGCCCAGTTCGGCGGTGAAGTCGTCGGCGGTCTCGTAGTAGGTGCCGTCAGTCTCGAACACCAAGGCCTCACCAGGGCCGAAGTAATCCTCGTCGACCATGATGTCGTCTTCGCGGTGCTGCAGTGCCATGGCGAATGGGTGCACGTCGGTGATGTAGAAGAAACCTTCGGCGACGAGAAGATCGGCAACGATCGCCGCCCACCGCTCCAGGTCGGGAATCCACCACAACGAGCCGAGCGAGACGTAGGCGATGTCGAACAGCCCAAGGTCGAGCTGAGGGATGTCATAGATGTCCGCGCAGACGAACCTTGCCGCCAGTCCGGTCACCTCCGAGAGCCGGCGCGCTTCGGCGATGGCGACTTCCGAGAAGTCGACGCCGGTGACGATCGCCCCTCGGCGCGCCCAGTAGAGCGTGTCGGCGCCGGCATTGCACTGCAGGTGAATCAGCCGACGGCCCGCAACCTCGCCCACATCCTCCGTGTCGGGATCGCTGACCTCGTAGGTGCCGGCCTCGACCTGCGCGCTCGGATAGAGACGATGTTCGAGATGGCCTCGGACACGCTTGTTCCAGAGGTCACGGTTTAGGTCTATGAACTCCCGGAACTCAGACACACAGTGATCCTCTCACCACACAAATCCGGATGAACTGGCGGGCCCCTCGTGACAGCATCGACGAGTGGCCACGACCGACGTGCCCCCGGGCGCCGACATTGCAGCAGAGTTCGAGACAACCGGTGTCGTCCGCCTCGACGGTGCGTTCAGCGAGGCCCAGGCCGCGGCTATGCGCGAGGTCGTCTGGCGCTACGCCGAACGCAAGATCGGAGTTCGAGACGACGACCGAGCGACGTGGCCGGAAGGGTGGCTGTCCATCAGCTGGAAGGGCTTGAAGCGCAACCGAGCCTTCGACCCTCTCACCAACAACGCCCCGGTCGTGAACGCCCTCGACGCCGTCTTCGGCGCCGATGGGTGGGAGCCACCCAAGCCCGGCGCCCAGGTCCTCATGTCCCTCCCGAAGTCAGGACCCTGGACGCTGCCCGATGGCTGGCACATGGACTGCGGGTTCGAGCGCGCGACCTGGCCGGTCTTCGCGGTGAAGCTGTTCGCGTTCTTTGGACCGGTAGATCCGATGGGCGGTGGCACCATGATCTTGCCGGGCTCGCATCGTGTCGTGGAGCGGTATCGCGAGAGGATCCCGCCGGGAACCGGCGGTGGCAAGGACAACTGGCGCCCCTTCATGAGGCACGATCCGTGGCTCGCCCAGCTCCTGAACGGCAGCCGCTTGCCCGACGGCGGTCGCTCTCTTGTCGGTCAGCGCCACGACATCGGCGGCGTTCCCGTCGAAGTCGTTGAGCTCAACGGCCAGCCCGGCGACGTTGTCATGACCCACCTTCACGTCTTCCACGCGGTCTCGCCCAACACCGGGAACCGCCCTCGCCAGATGCTCGGCAAGGGCATCACGGCTCGCCAGACGGACCGCGGGGTGGGCACCTCTCGTTGACTGACCCGTTGTGGCCATCGCGGGTGCGCCTCTGGCTCAAACCGCGAGACTCGTGGCATGGATGCTGAGATCGTTATCGTCGGAGCCGGCTTCGCGGGACTGACCGCCGCCCGCCGCCTCGCGGAGGCCGGACGGCAGGTCGTGGTGCTCGAGGCGCGCGGCCGCGTGGGTGGCCGTACGGAGACCATCGACGTGGCGGGAACGACCGTCGACGTTGGAGGCCAGTGGCTCGGGCCAGGGCAAGACCGGCTGTACGCGCTAGCCGGCGAGGTCGGGGTGCCCACGTTCCCGCAACACCACACCGGCGACAGCGTTGTCATGCGCGACGGCACGGCCACGCGGATCTCCGACATCGCGGGCGCATTCTCCGGGAGCGCCCTCGGCGAGTACATCGAGGCCGTCGCCCGCCTCGAGGAGCTCGCGGCATCGATCCCGGCCGCCGCACCGTGGCGTGCTCGGGACGCCGAGGCGCTGGATTCCGAGACACTGGCGACCTGGATGGCGCGCCACGTGCCCGACGACGAAGCGCGAGACCTGCTGCGCCTCACGGTGCAGGCGGTATTCGCGACCGAGCCCGCGAACCTGTCACTGCTGCACTGTGTCGCCTACGTAGCTTCTGCCGGTAGCTGGTCACGGCTGACCGACACCGAAGGCGGGGCACAACAGGACCGCTTCGTCGGCGGAGCCCGCGCCGTGGCCGGGGGACTCCACGGACTGGTGGCCGCCGCCGGCGGGGAAATCGCGGTCGACTCGCCGGTGCGAGCAATCCAGCAGGACGATCAGGGCGTGACGGTCGTCGCCGACGGCCCGGCGCTGCGGGCCGCTCGCACCGTCGTCGCGGTTCCACCGGCGCTGACGGCGCGCATCGCGTACGACCCTCCCCTCCCCGCCGGCCGAGACCAGCTGACGCAGCGCATGCCGGCGGGATCGGTCATCAAGTTCCACGTCGTGTACGACCGGCCGTGGTGGCGCGACGCCGGCCTTTCGGGACAGGTACTCGCCATCGGTGACCGCATCGACGTGACCTTCGATTGCTCGCCGCCTGACGAGAGCCTCGGCATCATCACGGGGTTCTTCGAGGGCGCGCAGGCCATCGCAGCCGAGGATCTTGGTGAGGCCGGCCGGCGCGACCACGTGGTTGGTGTCCTCACCCGCGCCCTGGGCCCGCCGGCCTCGTCGCCGGTCGCATACGTCGATCGGAGCTGGAGCGCTGAGCCGTGGACCCGCGGGTGCTATGGCGCCCACCTGCCGCCGGGAGCGTGGACGCAGCTCGGCCCGTGGCTCCGCCCACCCTGCGGACGTATCCACTGGGCGGGCACCGAGACGGCGGAACGGTGGGCGGGCTACATAGAAGGCGCCATCGACTCAGGCGAGCGCGTCGCCGCCGAGGTACTTGCCGCCCTCGACACCGACGCAGCTGGATAGTGGCGCCCGTCGAGGAGGCACTCCGGTTCGACCCGGCTGCCGGAACCATCGTGCGCGAGCCCACCGGCACCGGCTACGGCTTCTGGGCCGGCGGACACAAGGTGAGCTACGACCCCACCACCGGCTGGTACGTGCTCTTCTACCGGTTACGGGCACCGCTCGAACTCGGGCGGGGCGGCGTCTGTCGAGTGGCCGTCGGCCGCGACGGGGTCCACTTCGACGACGTGTGGGAGGCGACGAAGGACCAGCTGGTAGCGCACTCAATAGAGGCCGGGCATTGCGTGCGGCACGACGACCGCGAGTGGCGGCTCTACATCTCCTATGAGTACGCCGGTCCGGCCCCCCACTGGCGTGTCGACGTCCTCCGTGGCCCGTCCCCTTCCGAGCTCGAGATCCAAAGTCGCCGCACCGTGCTGCTGCCCTTCGACTACGGGCTCCGCTCCCTTAAGGACCCCTGGGTGATCCGCACCGACAACGGGGGTTACCGGGTCTACGTGTGCGGCGACGCGCCCGGGCGAGCGGAGCGCGACGGTGACACCATCAGCGCCAGGGCGATGGACGCCTCGCTCGTGGCGGAGAGCGATGACGGCCTTGTGTTCCCCTCGGTGCGCTATGTGTATGTAGCGCCGGCCGACGACAGCTGGCACGGACGGCGCGGTCGGGTGAACGGATTGTTCCCGTGGGGCGACGGCTGGGCGGGGGCTTTCGATGGGGGCCGCACCCACTACGACAACTTCGAGGAGCAGTGCGGACTGGTCACGTCGGCCGACGGCCTGACAATCGATCGAGTCGAGACCGAGTCGCCCTGGGTCACGTCGCCCAACGCGTCGGGATGCGTCCGGTACGCATGGGGGCTTCGGGTGGGACAGCGCCTGCACTGGTACTACGAGTTCACGCGTCCCGACGGCGCGCACGATCTGCGAACCGCTCAGGTCGAGATCCCCGAGGGGATGTAGCGAGTGCCCTGCCGACGGTAACGGGCGGCGTGCGGTGGGCACAATGAGTAAGTAATGATCATCTGCTCCTGTGAGGTCGTCAGCGACGCCGTGGTGCGGCAGTCGATCACCGAGGGCGCCCGCACAATCGAGGATGTGGCAACGTTGTGCGGCGCCGGCAGCCGATGCCAAGGCTGTTGGCCGGCGCTCCAGGAGCTGTTGGACCAAGCTGCCCGCCAGTCCGACGATCTGGCTCCGGCATCGCTACAGAACGAGACGAGAGAGCCCGGGAGGCACCGATGAAGGGTGACGACCAGATCATCGAAACCTTGAATGAGGTCCTCACCGCGGAGCTCACCGCGATCAACCAGTACTTTCTCGACGCCGAGATGTTCAACAACTGGGGCTACCGGCGTCTCGCCAAGGTCTTCCGCGACAACTCGATGGACGAGATGAAGGACGCTGAGGAACTGATCGCGCGGGTGCTCTTCCTCGACGGGATCCCGAATGTCCAGCGACTCGGGTCAGTTCGCATCGGCGAAACCCCGGTCGAGAAGCTCCGCCTCGCGCTCGACGTCGAGCTCGAAGCAGTAACGCGCCTGCGCCAAGCAATAGAACAATGCACCAGCGTCGGGGACCACGGCAGCCGCGACCTCTTCGAGAAGATGCTGACCGGCGAAGAGGAACACGCCGACTGGCTCGAAACCCAGCTCTCGCTCATCGACGACATCGGGGAACCCCTCTACCTGTCCCAGCAACTACAGGAGTAGCCGACACCACTGTGCGCTGCCGGCCACGCCATCGCGGCAGCCGCCCAACGGGCGGGCCGGCGGGTCTGCTCATAGTGTTCGGCTGCACACTCACCTTCGGGAAGGCAGGGATATGAGATGACGCGCTTGACGGGAAAGGTCGCGATCGTCACAGGAGCCGCCCGCGGCATCGGTCGGGGCCATGCCATGTTGCTCGCCGAGCAGGGCGCGAGCGTTGTCGTCAACGACCTCGGCGGCGAATGGGACGGCAGCGGCGCCGACGAGCGGCCAGCCCAGCTGGCTGTCGACGAGATCGTCGCGGCGGGAGGCCAAGCGGTCGCGAACTATGACGACGTCTCAGACTGGGAGGGCGGCCAGCGCCTCATAAATCAGGCGATCGAGACCTTCGGCGGTCTCGACATCTTGATCTGCAACGCGGGGATCCTGCGCGATCGCATGACCTTCAACATGACCGAGGAAGAGTGGGACGCGGTCATCAAGGTTCACCTGAAAGGACACTTCGTGCCCATCCGATGGGCATCTGCCTACTGGCGGGAGCGGCACAAGGAATCGGGCCAAGCCGTGAATGGCCGAGTCGTGATGACCTCATCCGAGTCCGGACTATTCGCTAACGCGGGACAGCTCAACTACGACGCCGCCAAGTCCGGCATCGCCACGATGGCCATCGTTCTCGCGAAGGAACTCGGCAGGTACGGCGTGACTGTCAACGCCATTGCCCCGAGAGCGCGCACCCGTCTCACCGAGAACACCTTCGGCAGTAGGCCCTCCAACACGGGCGACTTCGACGCCCGCGATCCCGACAACCTCGCTCCCTGGGTGGTTTGGCTCTGCAGCGACGCGGCCGCCCACATCACAGGGCAGAACTTTGTCGTCGGCGGCGGAACGGTCCAACTCGTCTCGAGCTGGCAGGTCGAGTCGGCGATCGAGAAACAAGACCGGTGGACCCTCGACGAACTCGACGAACGCTGGCGCGACCTCTTCGGCGATCGTCCAACCGCTCCCCCCCAGCGCCCCGCGCCGCGTACGCCCGCGAACAACCCGTAGCGGAGGACCAAACGGTTCACCGGTCTTCATCAGAACGGGACCTCCTGGGTGAGAAGGCTGCTGCCGGCCGCCCGTCCTGAGAGCGTGCGACAGAACTCGACGGCGTCGATGGTGAGTTGTTCGCCGTTGTCGTCGGCGACGTACTCGCCGCCGGCGGGGCCGGTGAGAACGAGGTGGAACGGCTTGCCGTGACGCCGGGCCCACTCCGCGACGACGAGGGCGATGAGCCGGCCGTCGTGCTCCGGCGTCAACTCGAGCTCGCGGCCGGTGGCACGGGCGATGTCAACCCGATGCATCCAAGGGTCGCGGGTGAGGATGATGTCGAGCAGGTAGCCCATCCGCCACGTCTCTTCCTGTCCGTCGACCTCCTGCTTCATCGGCATCTTGCGGAAGAGTGCAGGCCGCGTCGCCCGCCACCGCGCCGCCCGGGGCCCGACCTCGTCGACCTTGGCGATCAGCTCGGGAATGGATAGGTGGGCGTGGTCGGCGACCTGCTTCGCGGTAAGCGCATCGATTAGCGGTCCGCCCGAACGCTTTGCTGCCGTCGTCGCGGCGCGCATGGCGGTCATCATCGGCCGGAAGCCAGCGAAGGTCGCCAGCATCCCGGTGGTGTGGCCGGCCATGGCCCGCACATCCCACAGCGGGCAGTCCGTCGGCTTCGTCCAATCATCCGGTGCGAGCGAGCGGAGCTGATCTGCGACCCGCTCGTACTCGGTTCTCGCCAACCCTTCGACCTCTTGTGGCGTGATCGGCGGGATCGCCTCCACACGTGTCGCAGTCATCATCTCGTTCGCCTTCCCTTCCGAGGCTGCTTCGCCTTCTTGGTGATGTGGTCGTAGAACATCTCCACCGCGTCGTCGATCAGCCGGATCCACCGATCGCCGCCGGGATCGTTTGACAGCTGCTGGTCGGTGAGCCCGGTGCCTAGCGCGGTAAACAGGTCGATCGCCTTGGGGTCGTCCACACCGCACCGCGCCAGCAGTTCACCCAACTCGGCCAGGTTGTCCTGGGAGATCTTGAAGGACTCCGGTGAGGGTTCGAACCCGGGGATGGTGCGCTGGAACAGCAGCTGATAGCGGGCGAAGTCCGCCGCGCAGAACTCGACGAAGAAGCGCAAGCCAGTCTTGAGCGCCTCGAGCGGGTCATCGGAAACCGGCATCGTCGCCTTCTGCTCGTCGACGAAGGCCTGGACGCCCTGCGCGTACATGGCGTCGTAGATGGCGTTCTTGGACTCGAAGTAGCTGTACAGCGACGGGGGTCGCATGCCGACCGTGCGGGCCAGGTCCCGCAACGACAACGCCGCCAAACCTTTGGCCCGCACCTGCGCCCACGCCGCCTCGAGGATCTCCGCCCGGGTTGCCGCATGGCGTTCGGCACGCCGATCACGAACCGGTTTCCCTAACATGATTAGGAATCATGAACCGCGCTAGGAGCATTGTCAACTCCCACGGGGAGTGGATCCACCAACGTCGAGCTTTGACACCCAAATCAAAGACGCGGGTCGACCGGCTCCGACTCCAGCGCGAGCACGGCGAATACGCACTCGTGAACCCGGTAGAGGGGCTCGCTCCGGACGAAGCGCTCCAGCGCCTCGATGCCGAGCGCGAACTCTCGCTGGGCGAGTGAACGCTTATGCCCGAGGCCGCGCTCGCGGAGCCGGCTGAGGTTGGCCTCGGCGGTGTACTCGGGCCCGTAGATGATGCGGAGGTACTCCGGTCCGCGGACCTTTATGCCGGGCTGGACCAGACCTCGTCGTCCGCGCACGATGGACTCCGCCGGCTTCACGACCATGCCCTCACCGCCGTCGCTCGTCAGGGCTTCCCACCAGGCGAGGGCATCGGCTTCGCTCGCTGGATCGCTGAGCTCAACCACCCGATGGTCGGTGGAGACGATCACGCTGTCATCTGACTTCGACAGTCGAGCGGCGATGTCCATGTGCCACTGATGGTTGTTGCCGGCGTGTAGCTGACCTTCCCCGGCAAGGACCACGAACATGGCGAGGCGGAGGTCGTCGACGCTCTCGACGCTCCAGCTGTAGCGGCGATACGCATCGACGAAGCCCTCGACCATCGACACGCGCGGACGGGTGCGCTCGAGAACGTCGGCGACATCCACCCCACGAGCCTGCGCCTGCTCCAGGAGCTGGACCGCATGAGTCGTCGCCGCTACGCCACTCGCGCCAACCGACGCGTATTGCGACCGCAGAAGCTCGATCGCCTTCGCCGACCACGGCATGAGCTCGCAGTCGAGCGCCAGCCAGTCCGTCGACAGCTCGTCCCACAGGCCAGCGGCGCCGACCGCAGCCCGAACGCGACCGAGTACCTCGACCTCCCATCGCTCCTCGTTGAAGAACGCCCGCCCCGTCCGCGTGTAGATCGCGCCTGCCCCCGGGCCAGCGATCCCGAAGCGGCGTGCGGCAGCGACCTCGTCCCGGCAAACGACGACTATGGCGCGCGATCCCATGTGCTTCTCTTCGCACATCGCACGACCGACTCCGTCGTTGCGATAGGCGGCAAACGCCTCCGACGGGTGCTCGAGAAGCCCAGGCTGCTTCGAGGTCGCCGTCGGAGACATCGTGGGTGGTAGGTAGATCAGCCATCGAGGATCGACGGCGAACCGGCTCATGACTTCGAGTGCTGCGATTGCGTTCTCTTCGCGGACGGTGATTGAGCGCTGAAGCCGAGTGTCGATGATCCGCTTGCCCAGGACGTCCTCCACGTCGAGGGTGTCGCCCGCCCGGTGTTCCTCTCCGGGCGTCGCTTGATCTTCGGTTACCAGGAACGGCCGAACGGGCTCGTAGTAGATCCGGGCCGCCGGCACCGACACGAGCGCCTTCTCGGGCCACTGCAGCGCTGTGAGCCGGCCACCGAACACGCACCCCGTGTCGACGCAGATCGTCTTGTTGACCCAGCGGGCCTCGGGCACGGGCGTGTGCCCGTAGACCACCGCGGCCGCTCCCCGGTAGTCCTCCGCCCACTCGTATCGGACCGGCAGGCCGAACTCGTCGGTCTCGCCCGTGGTCTCGCCGTAGAGGGCGAAATCGCGGACTCGGGCTGATGCTCGCCCCTGGAACCGCTCCTTCATGCCGGCATGAGCGACCACGAGGCGGCCTTGGTCGAACACGAAGTGACTCACGAGGCCGTCGATGAACTCGGCAACGGCAGCTCGGAACTCGTCGCTCTCCCGGCCGAGCTGTTCGAGAGACTCTGCGAGCCCGTGCGTGACCTGGACGTTCTTACCGCGGAGTGCCCGGAGGAGCTTGTTCTCGTGGTTGCCCGGGACGACGATCGCTGTTCCTGCAGCGCTCATTCCCATCGCCAGGCGCAGGACCCCCGGCGTGTTCGGTCCGCGATCCACGAGATCGCCCACGAACAGCGCTCGCCGTCCGGCCGGATGGTGCGCGCTGGTTCCATCGGCAGCGATCGCGTACCCGAGCTCCGTGAACAGAGCAACCAACTCGTCGAAGCAGCCGTGGACGTCGCCGATGATGTCGAAGGGACCGTGATCGTCCCTCCGGTCGTTCCACAAACGGTCGCGCTGGACCTCGGTCTCAACCTCCTCAGGCGAGCGCAGGACAAATACTCGACGGAACCCTTCGCGCTGAAGGCCCTTGATCGAGCGCCGTAGCTGCTGACGCTGACGTCGCAGGACGTGCGCGCCGAAGTCGCGATCCGCCCGCGTTGCGTTGCGCTCCTCGCAGACGCGCTCGGGCATGTCGAGCACGATCGCGACCGGCAGGACATCGTGGGTTCGCGCCAGCTCGACAAGGGGCAGTCGCGCGGCGCGCTGGACGTTGGTGGCGTCGACGACAGTGAGCCGAGCGGCCTCGAGTCGCTTGCCCGCGATGAAATGGAGAACTTCGAATGCCGCTCCGGTGGCCGCCTGGTCGTTCTCGTCGTCCGCGACGAGGCCGCGACAGAAGTCCGACGAGAGCACCTCGGACGGCAGGAAGTGCTTCGAGGCGAACGTCGACTTGCCGGAACCGGACACGCCGATGAGCACGACGAGGCTGAGCTCGGGGATCGCAATCGTCATCGGGAGAACACCGCCATCTGTGTCGGTGGTCCGACCTCCGCGTCTTCCGCCCCGACCGGGAGATGTCGCACGGAGTAGCCGTGCTCACCGGCAACGGCGTTGCACCACTCTCGGAACTCCGAACGCGTCCACTCGAACCGGTGATCTCGGTGCCGAAGCTCGCCGGCCGGAAGCGTCTCGAAACGCACGTTGTACTCCGCGTTGGGCGTCGTGACGATCACGTTCGCAGGATGGGCGGCGCCGAACACGGCTCGCGCCAAGGCGGGAAGCCGGTTCGGCTCAAGATGCTCGATGACCTCAAGGAGCGTCGCGGCGTCGTACCCCGTCAGTCGCCGATCGCGGTATGTAAGCGAAGACTGGAAGAGCCGCAGCCGTTCACGCCGGCGCTCGGGCATTCGGTCGAGCTGGAGGGCCCGGGCCGCGGCCGACAGGGCGCGATGGGAGACATCCACTCCCACAACCTCGGCGACATGAGGATCGGCCAGCAACTCCCTGAGGAGCCGGCCTTCACCGCATCCGAGGTCGACGACGCGCCGCGCCCCGATCGACTTGAGAACTGCGAGCACGGACGCGATGCGCTGGGTATTGAGGCTAATCCGCTCCTCGACCGTCTCCTCCTCGCGGTCGTGGGCCTCCTCATCGGCGTCACGGTCGGACTGGTCCTCCTCAAGCAGGCGCGCCAACGCCGTGGCGGTGAGCCCCTTCTGGTGACGCAGGTACCGCGAAACGATCAGATCTCGTTCCGGATGACTCGCGAGCCAGGCGCCACCCCTCTGCATCAGCTTCTCGACCTCATCCTCGGTCACCCAGTAGTGCTTGTCGTCGTCGAGCACCGGAAGCAGCACGTACAGGTGGGTCAGGAGGTCGGCCACCCGCGCCTCGACCGTTAGGTTCGCTGAGACGTAGCGACTCGCGCCCCAGGACGGGAACCGGTCGTCGAGCGGGATCGGCGCAGCGTGGACGGCGTAGCCGAGGGGCTCGAACAGGCGACGGAGGGTCGGCTCGCCGCCGCGACAGGACAGCACCGGAATGCTTACTTTCAACGGCAGCGCGCGGTCGGGAAGGTCGGGACGGTCCTTGCTGCGGCCGGCCATCGCCGTGCCGAAGAGCTTGGCGAGCACGACGCTCATGAACGATGACGCCACATAGGGCCGATCGTTCACGTAGTGCGCAAGCGCGAAGCCTTCACCGGCGGGACCCTTCCGGTTACGCACGAGCCCGACGGGGTCCATCTCAAGGAGCACCGTGGCAGTGCACCGCTCCTCCGAGGCCTCGGGATAGAACACGTGGGCGGGACCGAACGGAAACTCGACCGTCCGGATGTTTGCGGGGTTCTTGTGCAGCAGGAATCCGAGGTCGGTCGCTGGCTGGTGCGTTGTCGATATCGAGAGCAGCATCTTCGCCCGTCCACTTGATTCGGTGACGAGACCCAGGATGACCCGTTGCCGGTTGCCAATCGCTGTAATTTCCTCATTGTCGCGTTCGTCGTCGGGGCTCGTCAGGCTGAGGTCGGTGCGGACCGATCGCCCGCTGGGTGCGTGCACGCCAGACACCAGTCGAGTAGCTCCTGGCCGGTCCTGGTTGCGCCGAGGCTGAGTGCCTCGGTGATCCGCCTGCCGTCCAGCTCGGTGCGTAGGCCCTCTTCGACCCAGCGAAGCCGTTCGGCCTCGGCTCCAACCGCGGGCGCGGCGTGAGCGTTCACAGAGCCGAGAAGCTCGGCCGCGTCCTGGTGCTGACCGGATCGGTAGAGCAGGTAGACGAGGTTGCGGAGCGTCACCCACTGGTGGGCCCAGTCACCGTGGAGGCGCCAGTGGGCGATGGCATCGGCGAACGAACCGTGAGCATCCGCGGGGTCCCCGACTCGCGCACGAAGAGAGGTGGCAGTGAGAAGGCTGGTGCCGCGCGCCATTGCCCCCGCCCCGGCTTCGGCATACGCGAGGGCTCGGTCAAGCCATGTGAGCGCCGCCTCGGGGTCGTAGTCGGCGAGCACTTCGCCCTGCAAATAGTTGGCATAGGCGAGCAGGGTCGGTCCGCCACCGACTTGATCGACGATCGCGCTGATCTCTTCGGCGATGCGCAAGCTGCCGTCGGGGTCGCCGGCGTAGGCGAGCGCGAGTGCCTCGAGGGCGAGGCTGATCACGTGGAGGTGGGGATAGTCGGAACTGGCGCGGGTGCGCGCGGCTGACCGGGCGTGATCTCGGGCCGCATCGAGATCGCCGAGGTGGAGGTGGACGTTGGCGAGGAGTTGGTGCGCGTGGACCGTCTCTCCCAAATCGAGGGCAGCCGTCGCCTGGGTGGCAGCTCGGTCCAGCTCGCCGATCTGGAAGGCACCGAGCGCGTCCACGGCCAGGAGTTTGGCGCCAAGGGGCTCAGTCGCTGGGTCGACCTCCTGCAGCGTCTCGGTCGCCCACGCCGCCAGATCGGGCCGGACCCGGTCGTAGACGCTCGACCAGAGCGAGGCGGCGATGCGTACGGCCACGTGGGGAAGCCGACGAAGCGCCCAGCTGTGGGCGGCCCGTAAGTCGACAATCTCATTCTCAAGAACACCCACGAGTCTGAGTTCGTCGGGGCCGCGTACGTCACGGTCGAGTTCTTCGATGGCGGTGGCATGAGCACGGGCATGCCGGTCGCGGGTGGTGTTCGCGTCGTCGGAGGCGTCGAGCTGCTCGATCGCATGGGTTCGCAACGTGTCGAGCAGGCGGAGCCGACTGCCATCACCCGCCCTACTGACGAGAGAGTGGTCTCGCAGGGTGGCGACCAGACGAGGGACGGCGATCGGATCAAGCGCTCCCCACCCGATGACCTCCTCGGCTCGACTGAGCGTGAACGATCCGGTGAACACGGCGAGGCGTCGATGGGCGATCCGGCTGGGTAGGTCGAGGGTGGCGAGGCTGGACTCGATGATGTCGCGGAGGCTCCGTTGATGGCCGCGGCTGTGACCGCGCAGCAGGTCGAGACGGTGGTCGAGCCGGTCGAGGATGTCGGCCATCGACATGGATGGGAGCAGCGACGCGGCCATCTCGATGGCCAGAGGGAGATGGTCGAGGCGTTCGCAGAGCGCCATGATCGTTTCCTCGGGAGCTGTCAGTTCGACACCGGCGGACTCGACTGGTGTGGAGCAGCGACGCGGCGTCTGCCGGGAGCAGCGGCCCGAGCTCGAGGCGGTGCTCGCCGTGCACACCGATCCGGCGCCGACTGGTGGCGAGCACGGTCAGGTCGCTGGTCGCGGTGAGCAAGCTCGTTCCGAGTCGACTGAGCCGGTCGGCCAGGTGCTCGGCGTTGTCGAGCACGAGCAGCAGCGGTCCCCGCCGGCAGGTGTCGACAAGGCGGTCCTCGATCGGGGGGAGCGTGGCTGCGCCGACCGCGGTGGCGACGGCGTTGGTCAGGTCTTCGGGCGCGACCCCGGAGAGGTCGACGAACCGGCAGGGCGTGCCCGCACGGCTGAGGTGATGGGCGGCCTCGACGGCGAGGCGGGTTTTGCCGACACCGCCGGGGCCGACGACGGTCACCCACCGGTGCTCCTCGACGGCGGAGAGGAGGCGATCTGTCTCGTGCGCGCGAGCGATGAAGCTCGCAACCGGGTGGGGGAGCTCACCACGTCGACCCGTCGTGGTTGTCTCCTCCAAGCCGAGCACTGCCCGCTCCGCGGCCGCGAGCGCGACCGAGGTTTCGAGCCCGGCCGCCGCCAGGTCGGCCCGAGCTCGCTGCACCGCTCGGAGCGCGTCGGCTTGTCGCCCAGCGGCGCCGAGGGCCCGGACCAAGAGCACGTGTCCTCGTTCGTCGAGTGGGTGTGCGGCGACGAGCGCCTCGCCGGCCGGGATCGCCCGTGAGGGATCGGTCTCCAGCCATCCGGCGGCCCGGGCGACTTCGGCCTCGAACCGCAGCGCCTCGATGCGCGAGGCGGCGGCGACTACGAGTGGCCCGGCGGCCGCGTCGCCGAAGGCCGAACCGCGCCAGAGGGCGAGCGCAGCGTCGAGGTCCGATGGGGTCGGTTGGTCGTCGAGCGCCGCCTCGAACGCCTCGGCGTCGGTGGCGACGTCGAGCCGGTAGACGCCGGATTCGCCGATGATCGCCTCGCGGCCCAGGACCGCCCGCAGCCGGGAGACATGGGCCGAGAGGGTCGCGTTGGCCGACGGCGGCGGGTCGTCCCACAGGGCGTCGACGAGCTTGTCGCGGTCGACGGCGCCCGGCCGTGCGGCGGCGAGCGCCGCGAGCAACCGGCGCTGCATGGGGCTCCCGATCGGCTGGACATCGCCGTCGACCTCGATCGACACGGGGCCCAGGACCAGGACCCGCACCACGACCCGCAACCTATCCAAGACAAGCGATTGCCGTCGGAGCGAGCGGCTGCAAACCAGCCGCAAACGACCAGGGCGACCATGACCACGTTCCCCGACAAGGAGGCTCGCCGTGCACACCGACCTCGGACAGCTCGATGACGCAACCCGCGGCCTCGTGGTCACATCGACCCACGACGCCTACGACGAGGCGCGCCGCGTCTACAACGCCATGATCGACAAGAACCCGTCCGCCGTGCTGCACGCCGCCGATGTGGCCGACGTGATGGCAGCCGTGCGCTTCGCCCGTGAACACGACCTCGAGCTGGCCGTGCGCGGAGGGGGGCACCACGCCGCCGGCTTCGGCACGTGCGACAACGGCCTGGTCATCGACCTCGGTGGACTCCGGGGCATCCGGGTCGACCCACGCTCCCGCACCCTGCGGGCCGAGGGCGGCTGCACCTTCGGCGACGTTGACCACGCCGCGCACGGCTTCGGACTCGCGGTCCCCGGCGGGCTCGTGTCGACGACCGGCATCGGCGGACTGACCCTGGGCGGCGGCATCGGGTTCCTGGCTCGGCGGTACGGCCTGGCCTGCGACAACCTTCGCTCGGCGGATGTGGTCACCGCCACCGGCGAGTTCGTCACCGCTGACGCCGACACGAACCCCGACCTGTTCTGGGCTCTGCGCGGTGGCGGCGGCAACTTCGGGATCGTGACCTCCTTCGAGTACCAGGCGCACCCAGTCCGCGACATCGTCGGCGGACCGACCTTCTTCGCTCTCGACGACGGCCACGCGCTCCGCCACTACCGCGACTGGCTGGCCGAAAGCCCGAACGAGCTCAGCGCCGTGGCCGTTCTCACCCTCGCCCCCGACGCTCCGTTCGTCGATGAGGCGTGGTGGGCCCGCCCGGTCTGCGCGGTGCTCGCCTGCTGGACCGGCGATCCCGCTGACGCTGACGCAGTGCTCAATCCGATCCGGGACTTCGGTGAGGTAGTGGGCCAGATGATCGGACCGATGCCGTACCCGGCGATCAACACCCTTTTCGACGACAAGCTGCCCGCAGGCCTGCGCCACTACTGGAAGGGCGACTTCGTCACCGACCTCACCGACGAGGCCATCAAGGCACACGCGAACCACGCCACACTCACACCGACACCGGAATCTGCGATAGCGCTCTTCCCCGTCGACGGCGCGGTCCACCACGTGAATGACGACGAAACTGCCTTCCCGCACCGGTCGTCGCGCTGGGCAACCGTCTACACCGCTACCTGGCACGACCGTGCCGACGACGAGACCAACATCGCGTGGTTGCGGGGCTACTACGACGCCCTACGACCCTGGTCTGACCAGACCGGCAGCTACGTGAACTTCGCGAGCGCTGACGATCAGGACAAGGTGCCTGACCACTACGGCACCAACCTCTCCCACCTCGCCGAGGTGAAAGCGACCTGGGACCCCGAGAACCTCTTCCGACGAAACCAGAACGTGATCCCGACCACCAGATGACCCGAGACAACGAACGAGCCGAAGGAGCAGGAGATGAACGCCAAGACCGCACCCGACGCCGCGCAGGCCCGACCGGGCTTCAGCGACCACGTCGCCCGAACCATGTCACGTCTGACATGGGCAATTCTGGGGACGGAGAACCCAGACGGCTCTGTGCAGATGGCACCGCTGATGTTCCTCTTCGAGGACGGCAAGATCGCCTTCGAAACCCCCGCCGGAACGCGCAAGGCGGCAAACCTCCGAGCACGCCCTCGAGCCACGGTGCTGGTCGAGACCGAGGGCCGCATGGGGTGGGTCCAGGCCCAGGGCACGGCTGAGGTCGTGGAGGGTGACCGGGCCGCACCCATCCTTCACCGCATCAAGGACAAGTACATGACCACACGTGGCATGGAGATCTACGAGGACGTCTCCATCGACGATGCCGCCATCGTGGTCACGCCCACCTCTTGGAGTTCGTGGTCTGCGGAACAGATGATCCCGCTCTACGAAGCCAAGGGATACGGGCTCGAGGACATGGCTCAGCAGTTCAAGGAGCAACTCCAGCTCTGAGCGACGGCACCGCGGTCACGTACCCGTTCATGGCACGCAGCTGCCCACACAACGAGGAGAGATGCACAGATGACAGAGCATCGACCGCCCGAAGCCGTCGTGGCCGACCCCGGACTCGGTCCGCGAGTCGAGCAGGCGATGTCGCGCGTGACACCTGCGATCATCGGCACGGTGGATCACGATGGGACGCCACAGATGGTGCCCATCATGTTCCACTACGAGCACGACAGCATCGTCATGCCGACCAACGGGCGGACCCGCAAGGCGACCAACCTCCGTGCCCGTCCAACGGCGACGGTGCTCGTCGAGCTCGCGAACCATACGGGATGGGTCGCAGCCAAGGGAACCGCCCAACTCGTCGAGGGCGAGGCTGCTCATCCGCTGATCGAGCTTGTCGCATCGAAGTACACGACTGAGGAGGGACTCGAGATGTACAAGGCCGCCGCGGTCGACGACACCGCGATCGTCGTGACACCGGCCTCATGGCGGTCCTGGGCAATCGACAATGCGATCCCCACCTTCGAGGCGGCTGGCTATTCGGCAGAGGCGATGGCCACAGGCTTCAAGCCGATGGAGTCCTAACGGAGCCCCCGATTGACTGCCGCGGGTCCCTTCGGCATCATGACCACATGGCGGCGTCGATTGTCGAAGCGCGGCCGGACCACGCTGGGTTCGTTGCCTGGACCATGTTGAACGCGTTCCGTTCCCACCTGGAGCGGGGAATGTGGGACATCTGGTTCGACGGCGACGAGTCGCAGAGCCTGCCGTACCTACGCGCGCTCGCCACGACAGAGGCCGTGCACTGGTGTCACTTGTCCCGCTTCCTCGTTGCCGAGATCGACGATCAGTCGGTCGCGGCGCTGTCAGGCTACTTCCCGGAAGAACACGGCAACGACGCTCTGGCCAAGGGGATACAGGAAGCAGATGCCCAAGTCGGGCGGACCCCAGACGAAACCGCCGCATCGCTAAAGCGCATCTCCCCGATCCACCACGTCACAGCGTCCCATGAGCCGGGGGCGTGGGTCGTCGAAAACGTTGCGACCAAGCCGGAGCACCGCCGTCGCGGGCTCATCGATGCCCTTCTTCCGCAGATCCTCCAGCGGGGCGTCGACCTCGGAGCGACCCACTTCGACGTCGGCGTATTCATCGGGAACGAAGCTGCGCAGAGGGCATACGAGAAGGCGGGCTTCCGAGTCGTCGGCGAGAAGCGGCACCCCGAGTTCGAGCGCGTATACGGCTGCCCCGGCACCCGACGCCTCAGCCGCAGCATCTGACAGCCCGCGATCTGTCGCTACTCGGTGACAAGCGGCGGCAGTGCATCGCCGTCAGCAGCTGCGTGAGCGGTGTCGTCATCGAGCCGCAGCCCAAAGCCGTCCGCGAGCCGCGTCAAGTGGTTGAACATCCCGACGATGTGGGCTACCTCGAGGCAACCCTCGTCGCCGAGTCCGGCGTCGCGCAGGGGCTGCCAGTCGCGCTCGACCATGCGCGTCGGCGTGGCGCTCAGCTTCTCGGCCACGTCGCACAGCACCCGCTGCCGATCGGTGAGCGTCGGCACGTCGCGCCACCGTCGCTGCTGGACTGCTCTCGCCAGCTCGGTGTCACCGTTCTCCGCACGGAAGAACTCTGCATGCGACTGCGTTCAGTACACGCAGTCCTGGGCCCCGGCCGCAACCGCGGCGACGAGTTCACGCTCCTCATAGGCAAGGACACCATCGGCGAACATCGTCTCGACGAACAACGCACCCAACCGGGCGCCGATGCGCGGGTGGGCAGCGATCAGCCGGCCCATGTTGGTGACGACCCCGTGGTAGCGGAATCCACTCTCGTTTCGCGGCGGCAGCTCAATCCAGGCGTCACCCTCGCCGGTCACCCCAGTCACCCTATCCGCGCTCGCTAATGTCGGCCCCCGCTGGGCCGCCTCCTCCAGGGAGCGGACGAGCGCCGTGAGGACGCCGTGTTGCCGTCCGCAGTGACCGGGTAGGAGTCAGGCAGTGCACGTCCGCATACTGCGAGAAGACCGACGGGAGTCGCCCAGCCACCTCCGCCGCCGGCACGATCCCGCCATGGGCTTGCCGCTCATCGACCTCAAGGCGAGCGAGTGATGCAGCACGTGGGCCGCACGACCTGGGTGATCGCTGAGGGTTACATCCCCGACCACAGCACTGGTCCCGCGCCTGAGATGACCAGTCACGAGACGGCGTGCATCCTCAACACAGGCGACCAAGACGCGCACATCCGCTGCACGGTCTTCTTCGCCGACCGGGAGCCAGCGGGGCCGTACATCCTCACCGTTCCGGCTCGGCGCACACTTCACGTAAAGTTCAACGACTTAGCCCACCCGGAGCCGATCCCGGTCGCCACCGACTACGCCTCGTTGTTCGAAAGCGATGTGCCCGTCGTCGTGCAACACACGCGCCTCGACTCCCGCCAGGCCGAGAACGCCTTGCTCTCAACCATCGCGTTCGCGACATGAGGATGGTTACGCGAAAGGCGCAGCGTCGGAACCCGTCGTGACCGACCCCTGCCGTCAGAGCCCATCGGGCCGACGTCAGCCCTCTGGGATGGTGCCGTACACCCAGACGTCGGCGCCGATGG